>CBDALO010000001.1:0-3970 GCA_965196985.1 Gammaproteobacteria bacterium
CTGTAACAAGAAATTTGCAAGGCCACATCCAGATCACGCCCTATTTCCTTTGTTTAATTAGGAAGTGGGGTGAATAGGCCGTAAGAAGGCTCAATAATTTTCTGGGCTCTAACTGGATGTTCCGTGCTCCGTGCTGCACAAAGTAGCTTATTGTAGCTACCCGTCTTACCGACACCCATAAGAATATGAAACATCTTGCAAAACGGGTGATATAGACCATTGATATTCATCCATAAGATAAAAATGTTGAGTCATCATTGACTTCTGGTCCTCATTATCATTGAGCTGAAATCGGGGGTGTCTTTTAAGGAAACCATTGCGGGTGTTTACCGTTCCATCTATAAACATGGTAACTTGTTGAAGGGAAAATGATCGCTGAGAAGCAAACATGTTTGATGCAGGACAAACTATCTCTACAAAATTTTCCTTAAAATTCGCTTAACTGAGCAGAGAAAGTTAAGAGCAAAATTGTATACAAAAAGATTTCCTTACATAATTTAGTTCAACAGAACCTTTTTCTTCAATTAAAGTATGTCAGTTTTAGATTAACGACAGCCAGTAATGTATCTTCGCTTTCTAACTTTTAGGTGCATTATTTTTCTCAAAGTAACGAGGAAAACAAAATTGAAGAACGAATAAGCCTCGGTCGGAATCTGGACGATGGAAAATGGCATGGAATAAACATTGAAAGAAAAGGATCTTACACTGTCTTTAAAGTTGACCAAGAATCAGCTACGCTAAAACTTGCAGACAGAATCAGTAGCCTTCGAATTGTTTCGAATTTATATCTTGGTGGAATTCCACAGAAGTATTTGGATCCAAGATGCAAAGAAACCAAGGAGCAATTTCCAAGGTTTGTTCAAATGCCGATATGCCTTGATTACAGAATCTCCAGGCAAGGGGAAAAACTAGCAAGAATGTTTAACGCTCTGATCAAGGAACTGCTACAGTAGGGAGCAATCATCCTCCTGCCCTCAAAGATAAGCTTTATTCTACTATTTCACCACTGTTTTGCACTCACTTTTCACTTTCTTGCCACCCCCCCCCCCTGTCCGGGGTGCATCAGGCGAAACTGGCTTTGTCAAAGACTTCTAGAACTTACGCTTCAAACCCCGTAGAACTTAGAGGAAAACAGATCTATTTTATAAAAATAGTGTTTTGATGAAATAACAATTAATACATTGTTTAAAACAATAATTTAGTTGCTAGGGAAACAATAAGCTCCCCACATAGGGCATTTTTTTCCATAGGGATCCCCCAACGCTCAGCCTCGCAATTGACTTCGGCCCCTGTTGGGGATCACTTGCTCTTTATCTAAAAGATGAATTCCCCCTCGTATCAAAAATACCCTCATTCTCCAACATGGACTATATCAAACACCCTATATGATATATTTATTTCAATTATAGATTTCTTGGTTGTATCAAGGATCTTGGCTATGGCGAGGGAACATATGTTGGGCCGCCTCGCATGCTAGAAGCAGAGTATGTGGATAAAAGAGAGGTATGCCTTGATGCCTGCCACCCTGACAACAAATGCATGAACGGGGGCGTGTGTAGGAACATGTTCTTTGATTATAACTGTGATTGTCTTGGCACTGGATTTGAAGGCAAATATTGTGAGAGAGGTAAGGTGATTGCTGATATTCAAATAGAAATAGCTTGTGGAGAAGGGTCTCGAACCGTGAACTACCTAAGCATCAGAGGCGTTTTCAAGGGGAGTCCAGAGGACCATGGCCTTAAGCTCCGCGCTTTTGGTAGCCAGGAAGGGACCCCACACTAAAGAAATCTGTAAAAGAATACTTATCAAGTCGCTTTTATTAGGAAGATACAAGGCAAGATCTTGAAGCATAGCAAGTTTAGCGAAAAAGAATTTGAAGAATAATCTTGGTTAACAACAATGTTCAAACAAGGGCCCCGCAGATAATTTCAGCCCTCGGGCCTCGCAGTCCCTAAAACCGCCACTGCTAAGCGTGCATTAAATTTGTTATATAAAAATCATCGAAATGATCTGATACAAAGTTTCTGATTTTAGCCTCTTTGCCGCTGACACTCGATGGCCTAGGCTACGTTGAGTTGGAGTCAAGGACTATTTCAAATGATACAGACATAGCAATTGGCTTCAAAACAAGAGCAAGAAGAGGAATTATTTTTGGTGTTGGGAGTCCAGCTAGTTATATTGTTGTCGAAGTGTTGAATGATAAAGTTGGAGTCAGTGTTAAACTGAAAACAGGTGAATCTTTGTCTAAAATATACAGATTTCTCAACTACAGGCGAATTTATGAAAATCTTGGTCCTAACTAGCAAATCTCTAGGCTAGAGGATTATGAAAAAGATTTTATCTTGTGGATGAAAACCGTTAGTTTAAATTATATCAAGTTTTTGGCTGTGACTGCGTTCTGGTGCAGATTGTCCTAACTCTTCAACGCCTTCTTCAATCTCTTCCTCAAGGTATCAAATTTCCAAACCTATATCCTTGCCAGATCGGGACTCAACAACTTAGTCAGCATTTTGATGCTCTACACCCCCTATACCCCAGTAGTACTTCATACAAATCAGCCTCATTCCTAGCATTTTATTGCGTCGATGATGTCTCACATTTGCTATCGTCATCATAAAATGGTTTGTTTTTAATTCAATTTAACTTTATTGCAAAAAACCCACAAATAAAATGAGCTTATAAAAGGTATGTTTTGTCGTTTCGTTTCGTTATTTTTCCTTGTTTTGGTTACACAATTTCCTTTTCCATGCAGGTGCGAAAGAGACAATCATTGTTAATGATAACAGGGTAAATGATAATATTTGGCACTTTCTCCGCATTACTAGACGAAAACAAGAAGTTAGAGTAGTACTGGACAAAAGGCAAGTTAAACAGCGTTGATGAAATTAAAAGAATTTTGAGTATCTTTGATTCTTTGCAAATAAATTTAAATCATGTCCCACTGACATAAGAAATACGTGGTTTTTATAAGAAAGTTCGAGGTGAATCCAGTGGTCAAACTTTTTTCAGCAATCACAAGATATCAGTCCCGAAACTTTCTTAAAACTTTCTTAGGAAAAGCGTATTCGCTCTTGAGATACAACGCATTTCTTTGAAGAAAGGTATTTTTGACAAAAATTGAGCCTTGAATGTTTTGATTTACCAGAAATGAATGTCATTCTGTATTTTATACAGATTTTTTTTTCTAAGCAGTTGCTTGAAAGCAGTTTCCACCAAAGCATAGTTAATACTTTCTTAGATTGGAGAAACTCAGTACTGGACTTTCATAAAACTTTTTGAGGAGCTGAGGACATCTTATAAACCGCCTTCAAATAAAAGCATGCAGTTAATACCTTTCATGATAGTTCAACAAATGGCAATACTGCGTGGCTTATAAGACTCGCAGTTACCCTACATCAGTGCCTTATCATTCGTCTTTCTTGCATCACAGATTTGAGCAGTCGAAGATTTTGAAAGCCTTGGATGATAACAATGCTGTGTTAGACAGCGTGCATCTGGGAGGGGCATGGAACACGGCTAAGATATTTCCTGGCTTCACTCAAACAAAGTTTTGCGGTTGCATTACACAGGTTTACTATAACGAGGTTAGTCTCCTTATGGTACTCATTCGTAGACTGGTAATAGTAAAAAAAGCGGCTTAAATGATATTCATATCAGGGGCGGATACAGCAATTTTCATGACTGGTTTACAGAAACTTTTCCTGGATAAACAACAACAACAGCAGCAACAAAACTAACACAAGGGTTGCTAATGAAGCATGACCAAGATTACGTTGTAACCCAATCAGATGGTCTGACAATGTTAAAACTTCGTAGATGACGAAAATGAACGATGTGCGCATTCTTGAGAATTACCTCCTCCTTCGCATATCAATGACGCTACGAAGGAGAAGACGTTCTAGAGCAGCGCAGCGTCATGATATTTTCAATTCAACTCAGTAAGGAGTGTTTAAATTCCAGCTCACCGTTC
>CBDALO010000002.1:0-4307 GCA_965196985.1 Gammaproteobacteria bacterium
CAATAGCATTTCACAGGATATTGTGTGATGTTACGGGAAGTGCTTTAGGGGGGTTATTTCTATCACAACTATGTTACTGGTCAAATACAAATTTAGTACAAAGCAGGGGGGGATGGTTTTATAAGTCTGCTAGGGAATGGGAAGAAGAAACCTACATAAGTGAAAGGCGGCAACGAAATATAAAAAAAGAACTTGTTGATTTGGGTGTTCTGGAAACTAAAAAAGAGGGGATGCCATGTGTTACGTGGTTCAGGGTAGACGAAAAAAGGCTTGCAGAATTAGTAATTGAAGAACAAAAAAAGAAGCAAAAAAGCACTTTAGAACTTTCTGACGCCGAACTAGTTGCGACAAAACACCGAACTATTTGCGACAAAACACCGAACTATACAGAGAATACTACAGAGAATACTACAAATACTTTTCCTAATCTGGCGTCAGGTTCTGTTTGCTCGCCTAACGGCTCACAAACAGAACCTGACTCCAGATTAGGGGGCGCGTGTGCGGAAAATTCGGAACACGCGGAATTTTGGAACGAAAACGAAACGGGAGAAGTTTCATTGCCTAACGGCAATGGAGAGTTTTCAGGGGAAGTTGAATGCACAGGGAGCGCAGAGCTACCGCATGAGGGGCATGGTAGGCATACGTCCCCTACCCCACCCTCACAGAGCAATCATGCATCGAGATTTGTTGATGACTTCATGGGGAGTATTTCGGCGGCACCTGAAAACCAAGGAAGTGATGGTGGGGTAGGATTGCGTGAGAGAGCCACAGGGAGCCCAAAATCAACGCAACTACCCCAATCGCGTGTAATTTCTCAAGAAAAGAAAGAAAGTACTAAAAATGAGCCGATACAGAGCTCTCGTGAAATTGGTATTGTTGTAGAAACCGAGCATAAACCCAGCCACCCGCTACCCTCACAAAGCACAAAACCAACGCCACAGGAACTCGGCTACCCACCTACATGGCGAGGTAACGCAATGCGAGATGAGCTAGAGCGGAGTATTGAAATAGCATTTTTACACTACGATGAAGGCGCGTATATGACGGGCGATATTGGAAGAATGCGCAGAGATATTGCACGAATAAGCAAGTTTTGTAGAACGATGGGCGACAAATTCAAGAAAGATGCGTCAAGGATAGCGCAAGCACTCTTTGGAGCATTCTTGAGATTGAGGGAGAGTAAAGAATTTTGGAGACAGAAGGCATGCACTCCTAGTACGATGGCAGGACAAACGTGTTTAGGCGAATGTTGGCAATTGTGCAAGGAGATGATGGAAGAGTACAAGAAGGCAGAGAGGCAAATACGTACTAAGGCAGAAGAACACCCAAAGTATGTTAATCGATGGCTGGGGCGCTACGAATGGGGAGAGGTTACGGACGAGGAACGAGAAGCGTATATTAAAGCAAAATTAAACGATAAGATACAGAAAATTAGAGGGGTGAAGCATGAGTGATTTTGATTTTTATGATGAGCTTGTGAAGTGGTTTAATGTAGAATACACGGAAGAACAGCAGGCATTACTCAATAAAGAAATCTTTGCAAAGACAAATGATGAGCAAGAGCGAATAGTGCTTGAACTATTGCTCGTGAACCACAAAAAAACAGGAAAGCCAACACCCGCTGACGTGATGAGGTCAAAGCGTGAGGCGGAACATCTGTCATCGTACATAGAGGCTGGGAAGAAAAGACATGATAATTGCATAGTTTCTTATGTTGATGTTTCATTGCCTGAAAGAGAAGAAAAACCAATGTGGAGCTATGAGCAAATGAGTAATTTTTTAGAAGGGTATAAGGCAGTGGTGAAGTGCGAGGGAGAAGGTAGGCGGGATGCTATAAAGGTTTGGGATAGAGAAGTTATGAATAGTTTATGTGAATCAGAGAGGGCAACATGGTGCTCCTGTAGTTTCAAACTACGAGTAAAAAATTTCTTATGGCTTCTACATGTTTTGCTTACGCGAGCTGGACATAACAGTGAAGAACTCTTGTATTTGCATCCGTACTGGGAAAGAAGAAAGACTGATAAAAGCCCTAATTTTTTTGGAACATAGGCGAACGTAAGAGATATAGGGGGAGCGATGTGAGCTACACCATTGCAAGAAGTATGGCGAATTGGAGAAGGGATATAGAGAAATATTTAACGAAAAATACGGCGAATAAGTTGCGGTATATGTATGGGGGCGAGCATGTGTATATACCGAAGGTGCATGATATAGAGCGCGCAGTGAGGCTTGTAGAGGAAGACCATATTGCAGTAAGCTCGGCAAGACAGCACGCAGCCAAAGCACGCGAGGTCGAAAAGCTCCATGGCGTACACATAAGCAAAATTCCGACTTTTTCATCAAAAAAGCAATCGAATAGCAAATAATAAGCCGCTGTGATACACTGTGAGCATATGCGCGACTGGGCTCGATTACAAAACATTATAAAATCACCACGAATACTAGCGGCGATAGAGCGCGAGTTTAGCGGGCAGAGCGTGTACATTCCGCGGCGCAGCGAGCGGGTGAGTAAGCGTGAGCGCGTAGAGGCGTTGTGGCGTGGAGGTAAGAGTTTACAAGAGATAGCGCGCGCGGTGGGGTACACGACTACGCGCGTGCGTCAGTTAGTGCGGGCGTATAAGCGCAAGCGTAGAGCCTCGCTCGCTCCATCGATGCAACAAACGATATTTTAAAGCCGTGAAAATATTTTAGAAAAATATTTTAGAAAAATATTTTAGAAAAATATTTTCATGTGAATAAGTAGCAATAGTGACGTCCATACTATGAGGTATGGGACGATATAAGCCAAAAGTGCAGGCAGCACCGGAAGAATCAAAACAAGAAGCAAGCAAAGAAGCAGCGCTACCCGCAGAGAAGGTCGCAGTGTCTCAGCATGGGAGTAGCACGCTGTTTAGAGACAGTGCGGGCGTAGTGAGCAGCAAGCGCGTAAGCGGTTTTTTAGCGGTGGTGGTGGGATTACTGCTGTGTGTAGTGGGCGCATTGTGCGGGAGTGAAGTAGCAATAAAGGCGGCGAGTCCTGCATTATGGTACGCGGTAGCGGCGTTGGTGGGCGGCACGGCAGCGGAGCGCATGCCACAGTTTGGAAAGAAGTAATGCGATGTGGGATTTTATCAAGAAATGGGGCGGTGTTATTGGTGCTGCTGTTGTGGGGCTATTCGTGTGTGTCTGCCGCGTATTCGCAAGAGGTGAGGCAGGAAGACGCGCAATTGCTAGACGAATTAGAGCGAATAATCGAGCGGCAAGCACAGCGAATAGCGCAGCTGGGCGCGGAGTTAGAGAAGCAAGAGCACTTAACAGAGGAGCAGGCGCGAATAATAGCGAACACAGAGAAAGCCTTGGCAGAAGTAGAAAGCTTGTTAAAGCGGCAGGGACAGATATTGAGCGAGCAAGAGCCGTTATTGGAGCGTTACGAGCGCAGCGCGCGGGTGAGCGCGATTGAGGCTGGGTTACTTGGCGGCTTTGGCGGCGCGGTGTTGGGTTTTGTTGGTGGCGTGCTAGGCATGTACTACCTCGGCGTGCGTTAAGGAGTGGTGAGCTTATGAGTGGAGCGGGCGCAAGGCGCGAGAGCACGGGTGTAACATTGGCGCGCATAGAAGAGCGGCTTAAGGTCGTGGAGGGTGTTGTACAAAATTTACAAGAATTTTTACGCACGGATTATTTAAAACATTTAGAAGAGAAAGTTACGAAGCTTGAGAAGCACAATGAGGAACAAGACGTACGGATAGAAGCGCATATGAAGGTGTTGTGGAAATGGCAGGGTATGTGGTATGGCGCCTTTGTGCTTATAAATGTGGCGGTATCGGTATGGAGGGCATTGAATGGCTGAGTGGAATATTATACGGGGAGATTGTTTAGAGGAGCTTGAGCAGTTGGAGGCGAAGTACGATGCGTGCATTATGGACCCGCCGTACGCGATGCCGAGTTTAGCGAGTGCGTCAAGACAAATATCGTACGGTGATAAGGTGCTTAATCCTGCTATGTTTTTTGCAAAGCTTGTAGAGAAAGTGCGGGCGGTGTTGGAAGAATCTGCATATATATTTCAATTTTGTTCATGGAAGACATTTCCGATAATACACAAGGCGTATTATGAGGCGGGAGTCTCGTTAGACAGTGTGATGGTGTGGGACAAGCGTCCGGGCTGTGGGCCAGGTATATATTTACGTCCGCAGTATGAGCTTATCGCGGTTTCGTTTGTGGGGGGCGCGAAATTACACGATAGGAGTATAGGCGATATAGTCAACTGTAAGCGCGTGGCGAGTGCGCGGCGTTTTCACCCTGTAGAGAAGCCAGTGGAGCTTATAAAGCAT
>CBDALO010000003.1:0-10048 GCA_965196985.1 Gammaproteobacteria bacterium
TTGGCTCTTCATATTCCCGCTCAGCCTCTTTGGCTTGTGCAATACCGCCAACAAAATCAGTTGCCCGTTGCAAGTATGAATGTGAGATTTTACGGTTATGATTGACCTTGAGATCATCAATAACACTAGGAGCAGGTAAGTTTGAGTATTTATGTGAGATTATTTTTGCAAATCGCGGTGTTGATCCTTGGATAATTCTAGCCTTATCTTCTAAAGGACAAAAGATCTTCCCGCCTTTAGAGGTTTGATAAACATAACGCTTAACTCGAGCAACTCCATAAGGCGTTTGGTAATTTGCTTCATCTCTACTTCGTGCTGTTAGCTTTATTTTTCCAACATGGATAGGAGAGCCATCTGCATCAAACTTACTTAAAGCTTTTTCAGTGGCTAATGTTCCAACCTCATTAAGGCCGTCAAGAATTGCATCCTCACATTCAAGCATGGATCCTTTTAGTGGAAGCTTGAGCTCAATAGTTAATTCATTATTTTCATCAGAGAGAATTCTAGCTAACATCCAAACACCATCCGTAATCAAGTTAAAGTGTATATTATGCTATATTTTCTACATTATATAAAGGCAGCACCCGGTCGATGAAGAGGCCGCTTGACTTATTACAGGAGGTTGACTAGCGAGCCTTCTCCATGGCTCACCGAGATGACTAGTGATAGGGTTACCTTGGTTAAGCAGAATCATTAGCTGCGTGCTATCGATATGGTACGTGGCTGAGTGGGAGTTTGGCCACCATTGTAACTTTCCTTGCGAAAAACGCTTTAGACAAAGCCAGAATCCATTGCCATCATAAACTAGAAGTTTCACTGAGGTACGGCGGCTATTCGTAAAAGCAAAGACCGTACCAGAGAATGGATCCTCACCCAGCCGTTGCTGGCAAAGCGCAACTAAAGCATCAATACCCTTTCTAAAATCAGCAGGTCTGACTGATAACAATAGCCTCATTTGAGGCGTGAATTGCAGCATACACTACCCCTTGCAAAAAGTAAGAATCAGATTAATGGTTTCAGCATACTCCGGCTGTTACGTCTATCTTTATTTAGGGGAATTGAGCTAGTCTTATCTCATAATAAACAAGGTTTTTAGTAACCTATCAAGGTAAAATAACTTGATATAAAAACTATACCCAAGTTTGGCCATTTCACCCTGAAAATCAAAAATTTCATCACTATTTTTAACTCAACCCATTGATTTTACTTGCCTAGAAACGTGAATCCTGGAATGTAGTGACACATAATAGCAATAAGGGGTTGCATGGGCTGGTGAAGTGATGAGAGTATTGAGTTATGTATATTCGAACCTCTACACAAAAGAGTCCTCGGACAGGTAAGTCTTACGCAACCTACCGACTTGTTGATACTCATCGCACTGCTGACGGCAAAGTACGTCAAAGACTGATTTTAAACCTTGGTGCAAATTTTTCAGTAAAGAAGGACAGTTGGAAATTGCTTGCTGACCGTATTGAGGAAATTTTAACGGGTCAAGGCACGTTAATTTCAATACCTGCACATCTGGAAAAACAGGCGCAAATGTATGTAAAACGCATTCGCTCTAGGCTTGCAGATGACAATGAGACAAGCATTGCTGTTAATTCAGTAAGCGCGGTTGAACCTGACTTTCAAGCAGTGGATGTTAACTCCATTGAGAGTGAGGACATACGACACGTTGGAGCTGAGGCGTTGGGCTTACATGCTGCTAGCCAATTACAACTTGAAGAATTGTTTAGGACTTTGGGTTTTAATCAAAAACAATGTCATCTGATGCTTGCTACCATCATTGGGCGTTTGGTTGCCCCAGGAAGTGATTTAAGTACGCACTATTATTTAAGCAATCAAAGTGCGTTAGATGAATTACTGGGTACTGATTTCTCAGAACTATCACTCAAGAAATTCTATAAGACTGCTGATGAGTTACTCAAACATAAGCAAATGATTGAAGATCAATTATTCGAACGTGAGAAAAATCTCTTTAGTTTAAATCAGGTGATCACTCTCTACGATATAACCAATACCTACTTTGAGGGTAGAGCATTACAGAATGATCACGCACAGCATGGTCGATCAAAGGAGAAGCGGTCTGATTGTCCGCTTGTTTCTCTAGGGCTCGTGCTGGATGGCTCAGGGTTCCCGCAACGCAGTGAATTTTTCAAAGGGAATGTTAGCGAGCCTAAAACATTATCCGAAATGCTAACTGAGCTTCATGCACAGCCAGAGGCAACAATTATCTTAGATGCTGGTTTTGCAACTGAAGAAAATATTTCATGGCTTACTGAAAAAGGTTTCCATTATATTGTAGTGAGCCGTAGAGCATTGCCTGTTGTCGATGAAAACATTGATAAAGTGCTAGTAAAAGAATCAGTAAATAATACGGTTACAGCGCAATTAATTAAAGATACTGAAGCAAATGAAGTCTTACTGTACTGCCATTCTCAGGCTAAGGAAGAAAAAAGCTTAAATATGATTAGTAAGGCTGAGACTCGTTTCGAAGAGGAATTAATTAAGTTAGCTAATGGACTCACTAAAAAAACTGGAATGAAAGCAATTGAGAAAGTAACCTTGCGTTTAGGTCGAATAAAGGAGCGCCATAAACGTGTTTCAGGTCGATACACTATCACGCTTGATTCAGAGGCTGATAAGGTTACGAAAATCAGTTGGAGTAAAGTTAACTCTGAGAATCTGGGCGCATATTGTTTGCGTAGTAACAGAATGGATTTAGATGAAAAAACAATTTGGAGAATCTATACAACTCTAACTGATGTTGAATCGGCATTCAGATCATTAAAATCAGAGTTAGGCCTGCGTCCTATCTACCATCAAAAGCAAGAGCGAGTTGATGCCCATCTGTTTATTAGTATTCTTGCTTATCACTTACTACACACTATTCGCCATCAACTTAAATTGCAGAGCATTGATAGTAGCTGGCAAACTATACGGCAGATTTTTAGCACTCAGGTTCGTATCACGACTACGATGCGGCTTGAAAATAATAAACTACTTTCTGTTAGAAGAACCTCAAAGGCAACTCCAGAGCAAGTTGTGATCTATAAATCGTTAGGCATGAATTCACAACCTGGGCACACTGAAAAAACAATTTGTTAAGTTGTAGTGACCCTAAACGTTTTTTTAAAATGTAAGTCATTGATTTGGATAGGTTTAATTTTAGAAAGGGCAAAGTTGGGTATAGTGAAATTAGTCATGCGCAGAATCATAAAAGCGATTAAAAGCCTGAGTGATTACCTGATCCTGCTGAAAAAAAATCCAGAGCTACTAAGGCCAGAGCAGTGCAGCCATTGCGGTGCAGGTGGACTATGGTCACATGGATCATATGATCGAAAACCAGATATGAACCCAGGTAAAGGACGCTCTTTAAATCCCACCCCTGTTTTGAGATTTTATTGTCATCAATGTAAACGTACTTGTTCAACCCTACCTGAGATACTTTCTCCAAAGCGTTGGTATTGCTGGTCAGTTCAGCAGGCAGTGTTAATGAGCGTGCTCCTGGGAAAAGTATTAGCTCATCAGGTCAGGAGCAAGGTGTTAGTCGACACACCGTTGCTAGGTGGTTTCACTGGTTGGTTGACCACTTCGTTGATTACTCCTTCCATATCAAAGCACATCCGTTGTGGTTACAGCTTGGGCGACATAGTGATCCACAAGCGTTTTGGTTGGCCTGCCTTGGTGAGCATGATTTATCGAGCATCATGCTTTTTCTTAACAACACAGGAGTGAGCATCCCATAATTAATTAACGTGAAAAAAAGTTGAGATGGATATTTTCTGTAAACCTCACGACCCCACACAGTTTGAGCGTAGCATTCTCAACTCAAGTTGTGATTAACTCATTGCAAGTAGTTAAATCACACAGGAATTGCAAAATGACCAAGCCCATTCACCCAACAGCACTGTTTCGCCTAAGTGTTTTAGGTGAGCTATGTAGCCGAAATAGTTTTGAGCATGGTGAGCTCAAGAGCATTATTAAAAGGTTGTCCCAGCAAACCTACAACATTCCAGGTAGTAAGCGTGTTCACCTCAGTGCTAAAACAATTGAGAATTGGTATTACGCCTGGTTAAAGCAGGGTATTGATGGATTAGTTCCTAAAACTCGACGAGACAAAGGCCAGTGTCACATCAATCCAGAGCTACAAGAGTTAATTATTTCCACTAAACAGGAAAGCCCTTCAAGATCAATTCCGACCGTGATTAAACTCTTAGAAACTCAAGGGAAGGTAGCACGAGGTGAATTATCTCACGCAACAGTTCACCGCTTATTAGTAAAACACGGCCTGTCTAAAAGAACAGTCACACCTTCTAACCAAATTGAGCGCCGCTCATTTGAGGCGCTCACAGCTTGTGATATTTGGTATGGCGATGTCATGCATGGTCCAACGATTTACGATGGCCAAAGAAGAGTTAAAAGCTATTTGGTGAGTATTTTTGATGATGCCTCAAGGTTGGTCTGTCACAGTAAATTTTGTACTGATGAGAGTGCCATTACTATTGAGCATGTGTTGAAAGAGGCATTACTCAAACGTGGGCTTCCTGTTAAGCTCATCATTGACAACGGCCCTGCCTACCGTGCTAAAACGTTGCAAACCATTTGTGCTCGTTTGAAAATTCAATTGATTTACGGCAGGCCCTATGAACCGCAAAGCAAAGGCAAACTAGAGCGTTGGCATAGAACAGTACGCGAGCAATTCCTAGCTGAATGCAACCTGGATTCCATTCATAGTTTCAATGCGCTGAATGATCGATTTTGGGCTTGGGTTGAGCGTGTTTATCATCAAGCCTCGCAAAGCGCCCTGCCTGACAAGATGACCCCGTTACAACGCTATCAGCAAGACCTCACTAAAATTCAGCCGTTAGGTTGTTTGGCCGATAAGCTAGATGATTACTTCCTGCATCGCATTAAGCGCCGAGTCAGGAAGGATGGCACGGTAAGCTGGAATAATCGACTCTTTGAAGTTCCATTTGAACTGGCTCAACAAGAGGTTTATTTAGTGGTTGATCCGCATAGTGACTCCGCCCGTCACGTCGAATCATTGGAATATCAATACCTTGGTGCAGTGGGAGAGCTGGACAAACATAACAACCTTTCTAGAACCCGAGCTAGACCTCAGATGCCGGAACAACCAGCAAGAAAAACCTCGCTAGTTGAGATTGTTTATAACCAAGTTAAAGAGGATTTGGATATCACTGAGGAGATACCGTCTTAAACGTCAACAATAAATTGTAAAATTTTTACTAGGCATCCGCTGAAAATGGCTGCTGTGTTTTTAGGATGCCATAAATCATATGCACCATTTTTCTCATAACAGCACAAATGGCTAGCTTCTTTGGCTTGCCTTTTTTGAGCAGCTTTTCATAAAATTTCTTCAAAATAGGATTATGCCTTATAGCCACTAATGCCGGCATGTAAAGCGCCTTTCGCAACCAAGCACTACCAACCTTTGAGAGCCGTGATGAATTCAATGAAGTGCCTGATTGTGACTGGCTGGGATTTAAACCAATATGAGCAGCCAATTGTTTTGCGCCAGAAAATCTTTCAATATTATTAAAAAAAGCAGTTAGTGTTTGAGCGGTTTTATCACCAATGCCTGGGATGCTTTTAAGCGGCTCTGTGTTATTCTTCAGATCATCATCACTCGCGATCAGCTTACTAATTTCTTCCTGCAGTCGTAAAATTTCTTTTTCCATATAATCGATATGATTTTGTATAGAGCTAATAATTGTTTCTTCCGCTAGCTCCAGCCTGTTTTGTTCATTGCTGATTTGGGAGGTTAATACTTCAGATCTCTGTATCAAAGCTCTTAGAGCCTCTATATTAGCTGGCAAAGGCTGCCATAGCGTTGGAGTAAAATGATTTGAATAGTCCTTAATACTGACCGCATCGGCCTTGTCGGTCTTGTTTCGTATTAGCTGTCCTTTCATAAAAAACTTTATTCGTGCAGGATTAATTATACTGACATCACACTTCTCACTATGTAAATAAAGAGCCAATGCATTACCGTATTTACCTGTTGATTCCATGCAAAAATGAAGTGACTGATCAGATAAAGATTGCGTCCATTCTAATAACTCAGAAAAGCCCTCAGGATTATTATTAAAATGTTTAACGTGATCTTTTCCGCTAGTGGTGATAGCAGCAACAAAATCAGATTTTGCAATATCAATACCAACACAATTTTTTTTCATTTGCTAGAGCCTCTTAAATTTTATTACACTAACAAACTTGGGAAATCATAGTTCGGATCAACCTTGCAAATACAGGCTCACAATGGCCTAAGATACCGTTCGATCTCATGAACTTATGAGGGTGGAAGGGAGCTAAATCTCCTCAACAGGATTAAATCCTAAGGACGAACACGGCTTCACCTTCCGCCTACCCAAGCATCCTTGGGATTGTAGCAATATTGTCATATCTCTACAGTTATTTAAGATACAAGGATGAGTAAGATGTATCTTCAACATTTTGGCTTGAAATTTGATCCATTGGGTAAATCAAACATTATTGAATTGGCGCAGTCAAAGCGACTAGAACAGCAACTTAATGGTTTGCTAGAAACACGCGGCTTAGCAGTGATTACTGGCGACTCAGGGACAGGAAAGACCACGGCGCTAAGATACTGGAGCAATAAACTCAACCCGCTGACCCATCAAGTCATTTATCAATCAGACACTCACTTTCGGTCATTTGATGTGTACTCTCAGCTTGCCGAAAATCTAGGTTTAGAAAACTATTACCGATTCTCTAAACTTTGGAGAGACTTGAAGCAGAGCTTGATCGCGCTCTACCATGATAAAAACGTTCAGCCTATTTGGATCCTAGACGAGGCGCATCAGCTTAGTAATGATTTCATTCTACGATTACCTGACTTCCTTAATTTCAGTTTTGACAGCAAAGACGTCATGACGATTATCTTATGTGGACTCCCATCACTTCTAGCAACATTGCAGAGACCAGCCTATGAACCTATCAACTCTAGAATTCAGTGCTTTATTAGGTGGCATGCAATTGAAGATAGCAGGGATTTTGAGAGCATTATTCACGCTGCTTTTGAGAAGGCAGGAATGAGCAGCAGCTTATTCACTGAAACAGGTATTCGTGCAGTACACATGGCCACAAAAGGTAGGCTTCGTTATGTTGATAGGCTCATGCGACATGCGTTGCTAATCGCCGCTAATATGAATTTAAACCATATACCGGATGATGTCATTAATCAGGTAATTCATGAGCTAAAAGGTTAACTATTTGACACCATCTCACGCAAAATAGGTTGAGATGGTTTCTCTAAATTATTGTGGGACGTTACACGGCTTAGGCAGTTGTAACACGACGCCATCGGGTGCTGCCTCTATATAATGTAGGCTATATTGCTGCTGGCACGCCAAAATCATTGACCTTCTCCCAAAACTGATCCCATCTGCCTTTAGTCTTTACTAGTGTTCTCAAGCATAAAACGATTTTCATTCCCTTGTCTTTCCAGCGCATTCCTGATCCCCCTAATCTTTGTTTAACAATTGTTTTACATGCTGCTTCAGTGACGCCAGAGCCAATTGGTGCATTCTGCTTAATCAAATTATGATACGACATTCGCTTTTCTTTAATATTATTTTCAAAATACGTAATTGTTCCTTCTAGCTTTTCTCTAAGCGATTTATTCAGTTTTTTATTTAGATGCTCTTTAAGCTCAGCAAGTATTCTACCTGCCGCACCTTTCTTGTGCTTTAAGTCATGACATCTCTCTTCGAGCCAAACATCACGCTCATCTCTTTCAGATTTTTTGGTAAATACTGCCTTTGATGCTTCGCCGAGATATTCAGTTGCATGCCAAAAATCTAAAATTTGCGTATCAGTATGTTTTTTTAGAAATGGCCAATTATTTTTTGCTCCATCAGCAACGCCAATTGTTTTAGCATCAGGGTAATATTTCTTTTTCAGCTTTATTTCCTTTTCAAGCCTATTAAAGAATTCATCTTTTCCATATTCTGGTGATGCTGCAACGTAGGTTGTGTGCAGGCGTGCACCATGCTTATCATACATGGAAATAGTTCCAACCATGCTCTCTCTATAACCATCATCAACGGTGAGAACATATGCACCATCTAAGCTAATACTTAGCATCTCAATGCCTGCATCAAGCTTTGGCTCTTCATATTCCCACTCAGCCTCTTTGGCTTGTGCAATACCGCCAACAAAATCAGTTGCCCGTTGCAAGTATGAATGTGAGATTTTACGGTTATGATTGACCTTGAGATCATCAATAACACTAGGAGCAGGTAAGTTTGAGTATTTAT
Source organism: Gammaproteobacteria bacterium (assembly GCA_965196985.1). Classification (GTDB taxonomy): domain Bacteria; phylum Pseudomonadota; class Gammaproteobacteria; order UBA12402; family UBA12402; genus 2-12-FULL-35-23. The sequence continues at coordinate 8,304 of CBDALO010000003.1, forward strand.
GTGAGATTATTTTTGCAAATCGCGGTGTTGATCCTTGGATAATTCTAGCCTTATCTTCTAAAGGACAAAAGATCTTCCCGCCTTTAGAGGTTTGATAAACATAACGCTTAACTCGAGCAACTCCATAAGGCGTTTGGTAATTTGCTTCATCTCTACTTCGTGCTGTTAGCTTTATTTTTCCAACATGGATAGGAGAGCCATCTGCATCAAACTTACTTAAAGCTTTTTCAGTGGCTAATGTTCCAACCTCATTAAGGCCGTCAAGAATTGCATCCTCACATTCAAGCATGGATCCTTTTAGTGGAAGCTTGAGCTCAATAGTTAATTCATTATTTTCATCAGAGAGAATTCTAGCTAACATCCAAACACCATCCGTAATCAAGTTAAAGTGTATATTATGCTATATTTTCTACATTATATAAAGGCAGCACCCACGCCATCAGTTCTTGTAATGCTAATCAGTTGCTGTGAAAGCACAACTGAATCCTGAATAGTGGCTTCAACAAAACATTCATCGGCTTGGTCATCATCAGAATTGGCAACTGATGTACTGCTGGCTAATAATTCTTTTTCATTAATTTTTTTGTTGAGCCGTTTAGAGCTGATTGATAATCGTTCAGTAATGTCCTTTTTTGTATAAGCAGGATAGAGCGCAATAATTTTCACCCAAAGGTCTTCTGGAATCTCCCATGGCTCTTTTGATGATGAACGCCATGACTTGAGCGATTGAGCAATATTATCTAGTGTTGAAGGTGTTGCTGACTTGGGTGTAACGACTTTTTTATCAAATGTTTTGCCAAACATAATAGGACCTTTCTAAATAGTTTTACTATCGGTCCTTTAGGATAAAGTAACTAGCTGACCTAATGCACACATGCTTGCCGCAAGCTCACGGTAGTTTGATTGAACAAATGAAAGTGAAGCTAAACAAGTTGGTTGATACGCTTAGTAAGATTGAGGAGAAATGAATCATAGTGATGATAAACAAGTAATAGAGGAAGGAGTTGCTTTAGTAGCGAAAAAGCACTATCAGGAAGCCCTTAATACCTTTTTAACTAGGGTTAAAGAAAAGTCCCCAGATATACTTGCACTAATTGCTTATTGTAAGCAGGAGGTTGGTTTAGTTAATGAGGCTATCGTTGACTATACCGAGCTTTTTAATTCTGGTTATCGTTCAGCAGAGTGCTTTATGAATCGTGGTAATTTATATATGACCAAAGGCGAGCATGAAAAGGCTCTTATTGATTATAAAAAAGCATTAGCAATTAGACCCAACTATATTAATGCCCAAATTAATTTGGCAAAACCTCATATCGCTTTGCAGCACTATGATACGGCTGAGAAAGCTTTAAGTAAAACGCTAAAAGAAAGTTCTTATAACATAGCTGCTTTGGCCATGCTAGCTTACTGTTATATAGAATCTAACTGCTATGATAAAGCAAGGCGTGCCATTGACAAGGCTTTGGCTATTAATCCTGATGACTTACAGAGCTTGGTGGTGAAAGCTCATCTTTGTGCGGCACTTGATGATAAAAAACAGGCGTTGCATTTCTATAGTAGGGCGTTGGCTATGAATTCAAACTATATAGATGCTTTGCTTGGACTAGGAGTACTTTGGGAAAGGTATGGTTGTTATGAAAAAGCACTCGGTTATTACGACAAACTTTTATTAGTAAACCCTAATCATAACCAGGCTAAATACAATAGGTCATTAATTTATTTAATAAAGGGGAATTACAAACAAG
>CBDALO010000004.1:0-18406 GCA_965196985.1 Gammaproteobacteria bacterium
GGATCTTATTAACAGACGGTGTGAAGTGGTTAGCAGAAACACTGAAATGCGTTTGGTTAATTGATCAAGTCGCTGCTGCTTCTAAACTGTTTTGGCAGCAGGAGTACTTTATCACTGCTGATTTTACTACGCCGCAACTCGGGCGGGGTTTACTCAGCTTAACCGATGGGAATGAAAAGTGTTTAAGTAACTTTGTGTGTCAAGCTGTGAATTTGTACGTTGAGCCATCTGCAAGGATTCGTTTCTTTGCGATTGAAGATGGTTACTTTCAAACGCACGTCTTGATGCTACCGAGTGAATACTGAGTGGTTGCAAAAGCAGTCATTAAGTGAAGTCATTTAACCCAATAGGGGCTCGCCCCTATTGGGGCGCTCCCCTTATTTCATCAAAGGAGAATGCAAGAATGAACCACTATGAAAAAAAGCGAGCTGACCGTCAGGCACGTTACCTTGAGAAAGCGCAACAACTCCGAAAGGAGTCAGATCAACGCGCCGATCAAGCACTTAAAATGCTGAGAACTACCCAAAATTGTTATCTCCCTACCTGAACTGAATTCGATAATTCTTTTTGTTCTTCTTGAGAAACACTATTTTCTTTAAAAAATTGCTCTACTAAGTGATACATTAGAAGTTTTCTAATACCCTTCGCAATAAAGTGTCGTGTCACCTTGCCCTTACCATCTCCTAATTTAGCTAGCATAATTGCGTAATCGTCATAAGCTTTTTCCTTACCTATCTCATACAAATATGAGGCCACATAAAAACATACAGCCAGTAGATTTTGTATCCCTTTAAAATTTTTTATCTGCATATTTTCCCAGCCTAGTCCTTCCTTGAGAAATTTAAAAACATATTCAATTTTCGCACGAGGTAGATAGGCTATGTATACCTCATACGCCTCATCAAAAGTCGTTACTTTTTTATTAGTTAATAGCAGCATGTCATTCTTAAAAATTCTCCTACCATCTCTGCCTGTAATTTGGATTTTAATTGCATTGATGTTCTCAAACTCTCCAAAATAAATAGTTATTTTTCCGTCTTGTACGCAATTCTTTCCAACTGTTAACTTTTGGAATTGCTTTTCGCCTTGAGCATCAAAATCAGCGTTAATCAGCTTAAGCTTTTTACCATCATCACCTCTACCTTCTATTGTTCTTGTTATTTTTGAGCGAATAATAAAGTCTTGATCTAGGTTTGTATCAATTAGTGAGAGATAGTCATTATCATCAAACTCTCTATCTAGAATATGGGTAATGGTTGCATCTTCATTCTTTGATTTTAGGCAGATTCCTATTTTTTCTATTTCACGAATAGACAGCAGCTTTTTATTAAAGCAATCACCAGATTCATAAAGACTCTTGGCCTCTTTATCTCCCTCAAATGGCTTTCCAGCCTCTATTTTCTTAATATGCTCAGCTTTTAAAAACTTAGGGTCTTTATTGCTGTAGCTTACATGCGATAGTAGATGCACAGCCTTATCACCAGGTACTAATGCAACTGCGTTATGCGTGCTGTAACCATTGATAATATCCCCGTCCAGACTCCTTACTTTACCTAGATTTTCAGTTTGCTTGCTATGTGGCTTTCTAATATCAGAAGGATCATGAAGAACATCAATTTTACTGGCGTGTGAAAGTTTTTCACAGCTCTGTTCTAGCAATACATCATTTGTTTTTATTGGATCTAAATCGGTGCTTTTATTTTCACCGGTAAGTGTACGAATCATCTTTTTATACTCATTGTTATCTTTTGATGAACTGAACAACTTACAACTACCTTCAGTTAATAGCTTTCCTACAATCGTCGATAGATTTTTTTAAAACAACTTTCCCAGTTAATTTTGAAAAAAGAGGGGCAGCGTAATCGGCGAAGTTTAACATTTATACTCATCTCGTTAGTCTTGTTAAAAAGACAAAGCATAGTCATTTTTACACAATATTTCAGCATTATTTTGCTGATTTAAATTTTGGGTAGTTTTCAGTAAAATGGGGGAAGCCATTCCGTTTGGCCAACCGATTTTAGTCGGGCATCACAGTGAACAACGTGATCGCCGTTATCGTGCACGAATCGACAGCCATTTTTCTCAAGCCGTGGCGCTGGAGAAAAAGGCTGCGTTTTATGAAAACAAAGCTAACAGTCTCTCTGATGCCATTTCATCGGATGATCCTGATGCCTTGAGCAAGCTTGAAGCGAAGCTTGAACAACTCACGACTTATCAGGAACGGATGAAGGTCATTAACAAGCTGTATAAAAAAGCAGGTCGTGCTTGCTTAGATCAACTGAGTGAGACTGAAAAAGAAGAAGTCATCAGTCATCTTCAGCACTGGGGTGATCGAGCCGCTTACCCCGGTTACTGCTTGAGCAACAACAATCAGAATATGCGCCGCATTAAAGCGCGCATTGCCACGTTGAAACTTGCGCAATCACAGTCTGTCCGTGAGGACATTGTGGGTAAAGACTATCAGGTCACAGAGGATAAGGACGATAACCGGATCTTATTTCTGTTTGATCAGAAGCCTGAGCCTGAGGTGAGAACGCAATTAAAACGGCATGGCTTTAAGTGGAGCCCAAGTCGTGGTGCTTGGGTTCGAATGCTGAACAGTAACGGTCGTTTTGCAGCAGACTCTTTGGTTAAGCTGCTGAACCAGCGTGCTGAGTAAGTCAGTCTGATTGTTACAGTCATTAAAAATTGCCTGTCACGTCGGTGGTAGTGCATTCATTCACCCTAAGGGGATCCACTTCCCTTAGGGGTAGCGGGTCTTCTTTTTTTAAAAGGAGACGAGCATGTCTACTTGTGTTTTAACGTCTAAGTCCGTTGTGATTAAGGCTCTCTGTCAAACGATTCGTCGTGAGATAGCGGCTTTAATCCACACAGAAAAGATGAACCATGAGCAACTGGAAACGTATGAGCTGGGTAATGATTTTCAAGGTTACCCAGTTTATACGTGGGCGCCGTTAATAACGGGTTCCGCTCTCAATACTGTGAGCGGCCTTTGGGAAGGACTCGAAGAACAGCTTTTCGTGACCTCTCATTTTAACGGCACCTATTCGGTGTATCACCGCAGCCAAGACTTTATTGCAGGCACTGATCTCACCTACCCCTTTAACGAGTTACTCGTGAGTGGTGTGAGGTTAGAAGAAGCAATTCGTTTGGGCTGTGAACAACACCAACACCTCTTAGCACGTCAGCGAACTCCTTGTTCGCAGGCCGCATAAGGTGCGGTGTTTTTTCTTTTTTTAGCCACCCTAAGGGGATCCACGCCCCTTAGGGGGTCGTGGGTTTTCTTTTTCAACGAGGAGAAAAAAATGGCAAATGACATTAATTGGCAAGCGGTTGAAGCGGAATTGGTTCACACCATCGAACACCTACAAACCCTAGGGTTACAGGTGGACGTGGTCGGGAATTGGCTTTGGCTCTCGGGTCAAACCAAACCCCATGTGAACGTCTTGCGTGAGATCGGTTGTCAATGGTCTATCAACAAACAGCGGTGGTTTTACAAACCGCGATGCTTACCGTTTAAGCGCCACGCGCAACAAAGCTGGCCGATGGAGAAAATCCAGCACCGCTTTGGTCGGCAAGCACGTCGGGCAGTGAAGCAAACTGCTGCGCATTCGTGCGATTAAGCGCGAATGCTTGGTCAACTTTTTTTAATCAATGAGGAATGAAACCATGTCACACTATCAAAACAACGTGTCGTTAGTCGGTTATGTCGGTCAAGTGAAGTTTTTCACGTCAGAAGGCAAACAGCCTTTTGCGAAGTTAAGCTTTGCAACCTCGAAACGCTTTCAAGATCAGCAAGGTCAGTGGGTGGAACACACCAGCTGGCATACCTTGCACTGCTTTGGCAAACTCGCTGAGTTTATCCAGGGCAAGGTCGAGAAAGGCAGTTACTTATCCGTGTCCGGTGAGCTTGAGTATCAGTCTTGGGAATCCAAGACCGGTGAAAAGCATACCAGTGCGGTGATTCGGGTGCATCACTTGCACCGCTTGATCGATAAAAAACTACAAGCCCGTTTAGACGGTAAGGAAACCCCATCAACGCATGAGGCATCACCACAAGCAGTCCCGATGCCAGATGATTTTGATATCCCTTATTAAGTCGACGCTTAATTCAACCGAAAGAGGTAGCGCAAGCTACCTCTTTTTTTTCATCCCATGCAGGGTTTTACCCTGCTGGGTGATTCCTTGCGTGACAACGAGGAGTCTTCATATGAAAATGAATCAGCGAGTGAAACACAATGTGATGGCATTAGCCGCTTTAAAAACTGATCGGTCAATTCCTACTTTGCAAGGGTATTCCGGCTGGGGCGGGTTGCGCGAGGCGATCTATACGCCAAGCATCTACCGCCAATTGCAACAGGTGTTAGATGAGCCTGCGATTAACAGCCTGAAACAAACACTCAAATCCGCGTATTACACGCCACCGTGGTTAGTGTCGTTTCTATTGCAAGCCGTGATGCGAGTCAGTCAGGGTGTGGTGTTTGAACACATCCTTGAACCAAGCGCGGGCCATGGTGCATTCCTAGCTGGTATGCAACGCTTGCAAGGGTTACGCTGTTGGCAATCAGCGCACATGACCGCTGTGGAAATTGACTCAGTGAGCTGTGAGTTTTTACAAGCACTGTATCCTGAGGCAACCATTGTGCACAGCGGGTTTGAAGCGTTTCATCCCGCCACCCGGTATGATTTAGTGGTTGGTAACCCGCCGTTTGGTCAGGTAACAGTACACGATGAACAACATCCGGACTTGTGTCCGTTTAGCATTCATCATTACTTTGTTGCAAAAAGCTTGCGGCTTTTAAAACCGCACGGTCTGTTAGCAATGCTAGTCCCACGGTATTTTTTGGATGCGTCGCGCAAACACGTCCGTGAGATTGCCAGTCGTGAAGGGGCCAGCTTACTTGCGGCGTATCGGTTACCGGATCATTTGTTCTCAGAGGCGAAGGTGACGGTGGATGTCATCTTGTTACGAAAAGCGCCGGGGTCAGTGGCGTGGTTACACGCGAAACCGTACCACGGGGTCAACGGTGAACGGGCATGGCTGAATGAGTATTTTTTTGCAAACCCACATCATATTTTAGGTGAGCTCGTCTTTTATCCGATTTATGGGCGACAGGAAATTACTTGTCAGGCACGCGGTCACTTAACGCAACGACTTCAGCAAGTGCTCACAGCCTTGCCAATTACCGAGCAATTGAATGGACTGGCGATGCAGATTCAAAGCTTGCAAGCGCAAGTGGCTTATCTAACGCAGTATCAACAACAATTACTCAAACCATCGGACTGAGTCACTCAACGAAAAAAACGGGGCAACCCGTTTTTTTTTCGTGTAAAATTTTCCTTTATTTAAAAATGACTGTGAGCACAGCAGATAACATGGAAATAACTCGCGACCTACTTGCTAAATTAAAAAAATACACGATTTCACAGGATCGCTATAAAACACAGGCGAATGAATTACTGTTGTTAGGCTTTACGGAAAACCAAGCTCAGAAAATTATTATTAGACGCAGTTCAAATAACACCGTTTGCACTCTACTGGAAGAATTTCACCACTTAAAGCGTCGCTTCACTGTTGAAGAACTTACTCGTATTGCGTCAAAAACCGGTGGCGGAAAAGCACTGGCCACCTTGTTAACGTCTTACGCACTTCTTGTTAAAAAAGAATTGACTCATGCTGATATTGTGAAAATTGCCAGTGTTGGTGGTGCTGCGCAAGGGATCGAAACCTTGTTAAATGATTATGTAACACTCACCCAGTGGGGCTTTACTAAAGACGACCTTGTTAAAATACTCAGTAATGACGGCGCAGCCCAAGCCTTAAAAACCCTCGCCGAGCAGCGCGACCAACTAGTGCAATGGGGCTTTACTAAAGACGACCTTGTTAAAATACTCAGCAATAACGGTGCAGCACAAGCCCTAAAAACCCTTGCCGAGCAGCGCGACCAACTGCTGCAATGGGGCTTTACTAACGACGACCTTGTTAAAATACTCAGTAATGACGGCGCAGCCCAAGCCTTAAAAACCCTCACCGAACAGCGTGACCAACTGCTGCAATGGGGCTTTACTAAAGACGACCTTGTTAAAATACTCAGCAATAACGGTGCAGCACAAGCCCTAAAAACCCTTGCCGAGCAGCGTGACCAACTGCTGCAATGGGGCTTTACTAAAGACGACCTTGTTAAAATACTCAGTAATGGTGGCGCAGCCCAAGCCTTAAAAACCCTCGGCGAGCAGCGTGACCAACTGGTGCAATGGGGCTTTACTAACGACGACCTTGTTAAAATACTCAGTAATGACGGCGCAGCCCAAGCCTTAAAAACCCTCGCCGAGCAGCGTGACCAACTGCTGCAATGGGGCTTTACTAACGACGACCTTGTTAAAATACTCAGCAATGGTGGCGCAGCCCAAGCCTTAAAAACCTTAGCCGAGCAGCGTGGCAAACTGCTGCAATAATGGAATGGACTCGCTCCACTTTGAACCATTCTAAAAAATGGTTCTCAGCATCTAGGTGCTAAATAGCGTAAGCTATTAAATTTAACTAAAGCGAAGGAGTCCACTATGGATATTAACTTGCTAGCCATTGATATTGCAAAAAATGTTTTTCAACTATGTGGTGTTAATCAGCAGGGTGCTATTTTAAAGGAGAAAAAAGTTACACGCGCCAAATTGTTAGAAGTGATTAATAAGCTCTCACCTAAAGTAATAGCGATGGAAGCCTGTGGCAGTGCCAATTATTGGGCGCGTGAATTGATGCAGCGTAATTATGAGGTTAAATTAATTTCACCCCAATACGTTAAACCTTATGTAAAAGGGAATAAGAATGATGAGCAAGATGCCCGTGCAATAGCTGAAGCGGCTCAACGGCCGACTATGAATTTTGTAACACCGAAAACAGTTGAACAGCAAGACATGCAAAGCTTGTTACGTATACGTGAAGGTCAAGTAGAAGCTCGAACTAAGCTATGTAATCAGTTGAGAGGTCTTCTAGCAGAGAACGGTATTGTCATTGCAAAAAGTATTTATAAATTAAGGGCCGAGCTACCATCAATTTTTGATCGTGCAAATGACAATGGTTTGACTGATCGTATGAAAGCCTACATTCAGAGGCAATACGAAACCTTATTAGTTCTGGATGAGAACATTGATGTTTACGAACTCGAAATTAATAGCATTGCTAAGAATAATGAAAGTTGCCAGCGGATTCAGGAAATAGAAGGTGTGGGGCCAATAACTGCAGTCGCTGTTGTTGCTCAGGTAGGTAATGGGAGTGAGTTTAAAAATGGTAGGCATCTTTCTGCTTACCTAGGTTTGGTGCCTCGACAACATTCAAGTGGTAATAGGGAGTATTTGGGAGGGATTAGCAAACGAGGTGATAAATACCTACGCACCCTGCTTATCCATGGCGGTAGGTCTGTAGTAACCAGATGCGGGAAAAAAGATGACCCAAGAAGTGTATGGGTTAAGCGTATTAAATGTGAGCGTGGCAGTAATAAGGCTAGTGTTGCTGTCGCTAATAAAAATGCTAGAATAATTCTAGCCATGTTGAAAAGCGGTGACGAGTATCGACGTGCTGCTTAGTAGTTAATTGAGTTTAAAAGTCAGGAGAATTGCAAAGAGTATTAAATGATGACAAGTGGGTAAGACCAATGTTTGAGAGCCTGAAAGCCCCTAGGCTAACAGCCTGTAATAGGTAGTTGAGTCGAAGCAATGATGAGGCACAAACATGCGTAGTTCCATCAAGGCACGAAGAGATGATGCATCAAACCGTCATCTACTTCAGATGTCGGATATATGAGCGCATCTCTTCTACCTTTGTTGTCAGAAAATAATCTTTACAATACGGGGCGAGTCCATATATGGGGTTTTACTAATGACGACCTTGTTAAAATACTCAGCAATGGCGGTGCAGCCCAAGCCTTAAAAACCCTCGCCGAGCAGCGTGGCCAACTGCTGCAATGGGGTTTTACTAATGACGACCTTGTTAAAATACTAAGCAATAACGGTGCAGCCCAAGCCTTAAAAATCCTCGCTGAGCAGCGTGACCAACTGGTGCAATGGGGCTTTACGAAAGACGACCTTGTTAAAATACTTAGTAATGACGGCGCATCCCAAGCCTTAATAACCCTCGCTGAGCAGCGCGACCAACTGCTGCAATGGGCCTTTACGAAAGACGACCTTGTTAACCCAAGTTTGGCCATTTCACCCTGAAAATCAAAAATTTCATCACTATTTTTAACTCAACCCATTGATTTTACTTGCCTAGAAACGTGAATCCTGGAATGTAGTGACACATAATAGCAATAAGGGGTTGCATGGGCTGGTGAAGTGATGAGAGTATTGAGTTATGTATATTCGAACCTCTACACAAAAGAGTCCTCGGACAGGTAAGTCTTACGCAACCTACCGACTTGTTGATACTCATCGCACTGCTGACGGCAAAGTACGTCAAAGACTGATTTTAAACCTTGGTGCAAATTTTTCAGTAAAGAAGGACAGTTGGAAATTGCTTGCTGACCGTATTGAGGAAATTTTAACGGGTCAAGGCACGTTAATTTCAATACCTGCACATCTGGAAAAACAGGCGCAAATGTATGTAAAACGCATTCGCTCTAGGCTTGCAGATGACAATGAGACAAGCATTGCTGTTAATTCAGTAAGCGCGGTTGAACCTGACTTTCAAGCAGTGGATGTTAACTCCATTGAGAGTGAGGACATACGACACGTTGGAGCTGAGGCGTTGGGCTTACATGCTGCTAGCCAATTACAACTTGAAGAATTGTTTAGGACTTTGGGTTTTAATCAAAAACAATGTCATCTGATGCTTGCTACCATCATTGGGCGTTTGGTTGCCCCAGGAAGTGATTTAAGTACGCACTATTATTTAAGCAATCAAAGTGCGTTAGATGAATTACTGGGTACTGATTTCTCAGAACTATCACTCAAGAAATTCTATAAGACTGCTGATGAGTTACTCAAACATAAGCAAATGATTGAAGATCAATTATTCGAACGTGAGAAAAATCTCTTTAGTTTAAATCAGGTGATCACTCTCTACGATATAACCAATACCTACTTTGAGGGTAGAGCATTACAGAATGATCACGCACAGCATGGTCGATCAAAGGAGAAGCGGTCTGATTGTCCGCTTGTTTCTCTAGGGCTCGTGCTGGATGGCTCAGGGTTCCCGCAACGCAGTGAATTTTTCAAAGGGAATGTTAGCGAGCCTAAAACATTATCCGAAATGCTAACTGAGCTTCATGCACAGCCAGAGGCAACAATTGTCTTAGATGCTGGTTTTGCAACTGAAGAAAATATTTCATGGCTTACTGAAAAAGGTTTCCATTATATTGTAGTGAGCCGTAGAGCATTGCCTGTTGTCGATGAAAACATTGATAAAGTGCTAGTAAAAGAATCAGTAAATAATACGGTTACAGCGCAATTAGTTAAAGATACTGAAGCAAATGAAGTCTTACTGTACTGCCATTCTCAGGCTAAGGAAGAAAAAAGCTTAAATATGATTAGTAAGGCTGAGGCTCGTTTCGAAGAGGAATTAATTAAGTTAGCCAATGGGCTCACTAAAAAAACCGGAATGAAAGCAATTGAGAAAGTAACCTTGCGTTTAGGTCGAATAAAAGAGCGCCATAAACGTGTTTCAGGTCGATACACTATCACGCTTGATTCGGAGGGTGATAAGGTTACGAAAATCAGTTGGAGTAAAGTTAACTCTGAGAATCTGGGCGCATATTGTTTGCGTAGTAACAGAATGGATTTAGATGAAAAAACAATTTGGAGAATTTATACAACTCTAACTGATGTTGAATCGGCATTCAGATCATTAAAATCAGAGTTAGGCCTGCGTCCTATCTACCATCAAAAGCAAGACCGAGTTGATGCCCATCTGTTTATTAGTATTCTTGCTTATCACTTACTACACACTATTCGCCATCAACTTAAATTGCAGAACATTGAGAGTAGCTGGCAAACTATACGGCAGATTTTTAGCACTCAGGTTCGTATCACGACTACGATGCGGCTTGAAAATAATAAACTACTTTCTGTTAGAAGAACCTCAAAGGCAACTCCAGAGCAAGTTGTGATCTATAAATCGTTAGGCATGAATTCACAACCTGGGCACACTGAAAAAACAATTTGTTAAGTTGTAGTGACCCTAAACGTTTTTTTAAAATGTAAGTCATTGATTTGGATAGGTTTAATTTTAGAAAGGACAAAGTTGGGTTAAAATGCTCAGCAATAAAGGTGCAGCACAGGCTCTACAAGCTTTACTAACCTACTACGAACGATTGCTTAAAGTGCAATTTTCCCATGATGAAATTACCACGATGAGCCGTTATTGTGGCGCCTCAAAAACACTCACACTAGTGGGTGAGCAATACCAAAACTTTGTTGATGCCGGTTTGTCGAACCATGAAATTGTTAAACTTGCTAGTCAGCCCAATGCATCAAAATACCTGTTGGCGGCACTTGAGCCTGTGAGTGAGCCGTCATTTTAGCTTGTTTGCGTCCTCGTTCATTGCTTACTCCTTGATCATTTTTCCATGCTTTTGACCTGTTGGTTTGCCCGGGGTTTTCCAGCGAATGCGTTATTATTATGCAGGGTTTTGGGGTTGGGTTGGTGTTGCCATTGGGTGAATTGTTGGGCCTGTGTCACTACGGTTTCCGTAGTGACACAGGCCCAAAGCCTGGGTTTTCCGCGCATCAAGGATGCGCACGTCAAAAACGCCATAAGCGTTTTTGTCCAAAGGAACCGGCGCAACGTTTTGAATTATCAGGCTTTTTTCTTTGCTCACTTGGTTAGAATGTTGCCATTTTTGTTAAATTATTTCTCCTTTTGATTTCGTTTTAATTCCTTTTTTAAAGGAAACTAATTTATTAGGGGAAGATTGGTCAACTTATCCACATGAAACTGGGGCCCTAAAAAGGCCCCAGTGATTGTGGTTAATGTTGTCCTTCGAGTCTGCTTGCTGCGTTTTCCCGCGCCAGTTAGCGCGGGAAAATAGTGCTGCTTGTTCTCTTGCTGCTGTTATTTTTTTAGGGTAAAGTTTCTCTTGTGTAATGGCAGTCGTTTTGCCACTTGCGCTAAGGTAGTACTGATGAACTTGCTGATAAGGCGGTGAAACACAACAGTGTCTACTACTTCGGTCACAGGCCGCCCATTTGTGTCGTGAGCCTCACTTTAGTTAGTGAGATGGGCCTTTAAAACGGATAGTCGACTGAGATGACTTAGCATCGTGTCGTCCGAAAAAAAGATCTCGAGGCCAGCTATGCCCGCCATTGGAGAACTCGCTAACCGTTTTACACTGAACTGGTTCGTTATGACAGGTTTTGTCGCAGAGCCCGTTGAGTGAACTCAACACATTGAGATTGGATCAATGTCCTTTACACCCAGTGCCTTGATGCACTGCCCGTGCAATGCTGTGCATTGTCACAATGCCACTAAGAGCAGACTTAGGGTTTAGTCCTAAGAGAGCACTTGCAGCTATCGCTTAGTGGGGTTGGTACAGCATGAGCAATTTTTTTATTGCCCTTGATCGCCGTTTCTTGACGGGATCCGGCAAGTTAGCTCCTTTGGGCTTTTGGCAAAGCAACAAGGGCGTTTTAACGTAAATTGATAAAAAGGATAGAAACAGACGAAAAAGATGACAAATTCGCCGTAGGCGGATAGAGATAAAATACCTTGAGGGGATTGCTCCCCATTTGTATGCGGTCTTTGATAGTTCGCTATAGCTTCGTGACCTTCCATAAATCCGAAGTTTGCCGCAATTACACTAAACTGATTTAGGACAGGAGCAACACTCAGGCCATCTCGTCACCTTTTCGTTGTTCAATGTTTACTATGGGTAGAAAACTGCAATTACTTAACGAGTGCAATCGAGTCCTAGCAACCAGTCATCGGGGAAGCCCAACCACCCGACACTGGCGCCAGAAAACGTTGCATAAAATGATTAATCAATGGGTGCGGCTTAAAATGGCCCCGACCACTTTACGCGCTGTCACATCGGAGCATTTTCAAGCGCTGGTTCGGTTGTGGGAGAAAAAAGGCTTAACCCCTGAAAGTCGTGCCAAGCAAATCTCGGTGCTGCGCTTTTTTTATCGCTTAACCGATTGGGGCGTTCGAGTTCCGAGTAATCGTGAGATGGGGATTGTGCTCAAGCCCACCGGTGTCGATCAACTCATCGCGCCACCCGGCGAGGTGCTCCCTCGGGTGCATCATCCCTTCACACGCACCCTGCTGGAATTTCAGTATTACTTTGGCTTAATGAAAACCGAGTCCATCCGGTTAGATCTGTGCATGGCCTATCAAGAAGCTAGCACAACGCAGACATTACTGATCGATCGAAGTTTGGCATACAACAAAACCGACCGCTTGATTCCAATTGTCTCACCAGAACAGCTGCAAGCCATCAAAGCTCGCCGTGACTTAGTCGAGCAGCAAGGGGTTTTAGCGGATCGGTATTCCGAGGTTGCCTTGTCGCAATTAATGGACATTGATTTGGCCAGTGTCAATATCAATCCAAAGCAAAACTTTCGGCGCTATTATGCGCAACAGCGTTTTTACAATTTATTAGCTGAGGGAAGCGAAGCGCAAGCACGTGAACGACTCAAAACTGAGCTAGGGCTTACCTCACTGTATCACCTAAGGGATTATTATGTTTAGCAAGACAGCCACCAAATCCATTAACCACTCGATCTTTCAATTTATCAAATACCATGAGAGGCGGTTTTCTTATGAAACCCGATACAGCATGACCCGACGTTTAGTCACCACGGCCAGTGATCTGCACGAGCTGGGTTACATCGTGCGACACATTCGAGGTTTAAAGCAAAAGCACATTCAAGCCTTAGTCGATCATTGGCAGGCCAAAGGCTTGTCAGCGGGCACAATTAAAAATCGATTAGCCGATCTGCGTTTTATCTGTCGTGAGTTTGGTCGGGCTAGCGTGGTGAAAAGCAACCAAGAGTACGGCATTGCCAAACGGGTGACGGTTCCGAATCACAATAAAGCAATTCATGACGTCAATTTTGATCCGATCCATAACGAGCAATTAAAAGTCTCACTGTCCTTGCAGCAAGCATTTGGCTTGCGGCGTGAAGAGTGTTTAAAGATCCAGCCACACGTAGCCGATCACGGTGATCGCTTAGCGCTCAAAGGAAGCTGGACAAAAGGAAACGTGCCCCGCTCCATTCCGATTCGCACTGAGGCACAACGCCAAGCATTAGAAGCGGCGAAACAACTTGTTGGTCAAAAGGACTCAATGATTCCCAATTCAAAAAGCTACATTGTCCAGCGAGAATTTTATGACAAGACCACCAACCAAGCTGGGTTACGCAAGCTGCATGGCTTGCGCCACGCTTATGCGCAGCAACGCTATAAAACCTTAACCGGTTGGGAGTCGCCACTCAATGGTGGCAAACCCAGAAAAGCGTTTACTAAGGAAGAACGACTCATTGATCGAAGAGCGCGGCTACTGATCTCCAGAGAGCTCGGCCATGATCGTGTGACAATCACAGCAACGTACATCGGATAAGTGAAATTGACCAGCAAGTAATAATGCTAGGCTTGCAAGGAAAAACCTTTTACACTGCCTTATGCAATGAGTGAGAGCAACATAAGAGACTTGGCCATGATCACTGATCAGGAAACCCAACTAGGCTACCTAGACTTACTGAAAAAACGCGGCGGTGTTGCTGCGCTCAGTGGATTACTGGCGGTGACAGTTTGGGTCTTACTGAATAACTACGTAATGGGTACGCCCTTACATGGCAATCAACGTTACATTTACGTCATCGGTTATTTCGTCTTTGTCAGTTACTTTACCTGGAAACCCAAATTAGTCGCTTTGTTACGTAGGGGGTCGGCATGAGTAACAAGCAAGGTATTAAGCATCACGATCTCTTTTTCAAAAGCTCGCTACAGGATATCGAAGTAGCCAAGGATTTTTTTAAGGCGCACTTGCCGAAAAAGATCCAAAAGATGATTGACTGGGGGACACTGCATTTAGAAAATGACAGTTTCATCGATCAGGATTTTAAAACCGCTTTTACGGATGTGCTCTATCGCGTAAAGCTTAAAAAGCAGTATGGCCAAGAGCAAGTTTATCTCTACGTTTTGTCAGAGCAGCAATCCACACCCGATGCCTTCATGGCTTTTCGATTAAAATACTATCTCTGTAAAATCTGGGATCGGTTCTTAAAGCAAACCCCAAAGCGTGATCAAAACGAAACGCTTAAGCTCCCCTTAATACTCACCATCACGTTTTATAATGGCAAAAAAAGACCTTATCCGTATACCATGGACTTTTTTGAGCTATTCGAGGATTCAGCGTTAGCCAAAGAGCTTTACACTGCCCCATTTCCTCTGGTTGATCTCAGTGTGATCCCCGATGAAGAATTACTCACTCACGGCTATGTCGCTGCGATGGAATTACTGCATAAACATGCTTACCACCGTGACCTTGTACCAGTAATTAAGCAACTCATTAAGCATGATTTACTCCAATTATTAAAACAACTTGATAGTGGTCAACATCTATCAAGATTGGTAAAATATGCCTTAGAGTATGAAAAGGACGACTATGCTGATGAAGTCGTTACCTTGTTAACTGAAGCACTACCTGATATGAAGGAGACCATCATGTCCGCAGCGGATCAATTACGACAAGAAGGCCATGCTAATGGCTTAAAGCAGGGAATGCTTGATGGTATAGAATATGAGAAAAAGATTATTGCGATTAATATGATAAAAGAAGGATTAAGTGACAGCTTAGTAGCTAGGACAACAGGTTTGTCAATGGATTGTTTAGGCGAGTTGAAAAATAATTTAGACGCGTAGCTTTGGTTTTTTACGTAAAGAATTTACTCGTGTTTTTATTAACACTACACGTATCTTTTTATTTATATGCACGAATGCAAGAAACATAACAAAGCTCAGTGCTCTCACCTGAGTAATTCAAGCAATATATTGAAATATACAATTATTCTCAACCTATTTTGTATCATCTTTATTTACTGACGTTGGCTACTATGAGTATATAAGGTATTAATATGAGCAAAGAATCTGTCGAGGAACTAAAATTAGATGTGGAAAAATATAAAAATGCTCGAGGGCATGCAGCTGATGATATGGAATCTATTTTTGAGTACTACTGCGTAGATGAACTGATACCAAAGCTTCAACCACAAATTAGTTACCCTGATAATCCAGATGATATGTTAACTGAATATCAAGATCAAGGAAGAGACATTGATATACAATCTGAACCAATTATTGGCGAGTGTAAGTATAAATATATTAAAAAGCCTGATGAAGTAGACTCAATAAAGCAAAAATTGAAGCGCCATGCTAAAAAAAAAATAGATGAAATTAGCTCTGATAATGCAGAAATGTTACGACCAATAGATGCTTACCTTTTTTGTCAAGAAATAACCCCAGACTGCAAGAAGAAATTTGAGTATTCAGACAAAGAAAATATTGTGTTCCATGTGTTGGCGGCAAAGGATATTTTAAATCTTGTGAAAGAACGAAAAAAAGAAGAGAGTATAGACTTAAAATTCAAATTAACATATGCCAATAGTGATGTTGATGAGAATAATAACGAGCGTGTTCCTTATCTTTGCAACTTATTCCAAGGTGATAGATACGAAGAATTAGAAGATATTTATGTAGCGCTGGTTGAAATATCTGGCACTGGTTTTATAGAAGCGTTAAAAACAAAATTTGGTGAAAATCTGGAAAATGTAAAAAACGTTTTTTCTGATAACGTTAGAGGTTTTATAGGAAATATAGGCGAAAACAAAGGTATTTATGAGACCATTGAGAAACACCCAGAACGTTTTGCTTTACGTAATAATGGCATATGCTTAACAGCATCATATTATGCAATAGATAAACCAAATATAAATAATGCAGCCTATACACTAACCGTTAAAGGCGCCCAAATTATTAACGGTGCTCAAACTATAGGTACGATAATATGTTTTTATATAAAAAATAAAAATAATTTAGAGTTAATCAAAAATCTTGATCGCGTTAGAATACCAGTTAAAATCATAAGCAGGGGTAATACAAATAAATATAAGAGCTCTATTTGGAGTGGTAGAGAAGATTTAAAAGATGAAATTATTAAATATCATAACACGCAAAGCATTGTAGAATCTTCGGATTTTCACTCCAAAGACCCTCTTCAGGAGAATATAAAATCATCATTAAAAAATTATGCAATTAACTATCATATACGAAGATCAGAAGACCCTAGATATCGTTTAAAATGTACTAAAATTAGAAAGAAAGGTTCAACCAATAGCTTTATTATAAAGCCTCATGAATTATTTAAAGTTTTAATCTGGACTAATGTAAATAATCATATAGATAATGAGTTAGGGTTAACTAGAATTGCTTTTGCTACCGAGAAAGAAATGTGGAGTAAGTCTTACTACCCTAAATACTTTCGTGAGAATAATACATCTGAAAGATGGAGTGGTGATTTTACAAAAAAAGTATCATTTTACTGTTTTGCCTATAGAAAAATTGATCCAAAATTATTAGTGCCTACATTTGTAGACATGAGGACTCACCTAAAACCGTTGCTACTAAAGTTATATTCATTGTTTTATGAGCGTGCCTCTGTCGGTGATCACAAGTATGATAAATCTGACCTTGATAATGATAAGACAGGTATAAATCTATGGTCTACATTACTAACACCTTTTTTTAATACATTAAAAAATGACTTTGATATGGCAATCGAACATAAAACATTAGCGTCATATCTAAAGTATAGATTTACACAAAAAAAGATAGAGCGTTATTTTGTCTGTAAAAACCAACTTCAGTACTTAGAAAAACCTTTAAAATTCTAAATGGCACTCTATTGTACCTGTCTCATCGCATAATATCTTAAATTAATTATGCTAATCAATCTAAAAAATTATTTATACCTCAAATTTTTCTCCTCTCAAAATAAATTATTAACTTTTAGGTAATAGCAATTATATCTCGTTAATAAGAACAAGAATGATCTATCCTAAAACCCTATGAAGCCTTATTATTCACTTCAACTTAAGTATCTAGGTGATCCGCTCCACTGGTCATCAATTTCCACTAAAACAGCTGATACGAGCCTTAGGCACGATTCAGTATTAGGGAAAATTCCAACTGTATGCGTCCTTCTTTTTACCTCTCTGTTTACGCGCTCAGCTATGTTACTGGTTCTTAATCTTTTTTGATGCGGCCTGTCAAAGTTCATCACTACTAAGCCCTCCGGTATATTCACTTCCAACCAAGAAGAAAGCTCTGGTGCTGTTTGCTGATATTTATCTACCGCCATAGCCAATAGTCTTTCCGACTCATGAATGTTTGAGGCATTAAATATAGCTGTAATCTCCTCAGCTACTGGTTCCTTCATTGAGCGCTTTGGTATGTGAGCCTGAGCATTTTGCTGCAAATGAAATTGGCAGCGTTGCCAAGGAACACTGGGGAACACAGCTCTTCTAGCGGCTTTTAGGCCAGTATGAGCGTCGCTAGTAATCAACTCAATACCATGTATACCTCGCTCAACCAACTGCTGAAGAAAATTCACGCCAATGTACCTCAGCCTCTGATAACGCAACAGAAACACCTAGCACTGTTCTCTTGCCGGTTGATTCATCAAAGCCATAGGCTATCAATACCGCACAGTCTTGTACTGTGCCGCTAGTGCGCACCTTCTCATAACGTACATCTAGCCAAAGATATTTTATCTTTCCTAACGGCTTATTTCGCCATTTCTTTAAATCTTCATCCAACAATTTAGCGCAACGGCTTACCTCTGTGCTTGAAGATATCTGTTCCACAGAGTTGCTTTAGCACCTTTTCAACTTTGCGCGTGGAAACCCCATGCACATACATTTCAGCGACAGCCAGCTTAAGTGCTCTATTCAGAGCGTACACCTCGCTCTAAGACTGATGGATAGAAGGCTTCATTGGAGTCTCTAAACCTGCGGTATCTGTAGCTCAAGCTGACCTTGACCTGTGTTAATTAACCTTGGTTTAAAGCCGTTCGCATATCCGTTTCTATCGCCAGTTCGCTCATAAGGACTGGCATTTAAATGGCGCTCCCTTTCTATTAACATAGCCTCATTCATCAACCTGGAGACAAGCTTAGGTAAAGCTTCAAACCCCTCCATCGCTAAAACATGTATGGCTTCTTCGATTAAGTTCTCATTTTTATAGCAGCTCATTGTCATTCCTCTTTTTTGGTTAAGTTTACCTTAAAAGGAATTTCTAATCTGACTGAGTCGCCCGCTTATTTTCAGCAAGTCAATGGAATTTACAGAAAGGATGGCGCACTAGCTTGCTGGAGTATAGTGGATGCATTAAAACCATTATGCAAAACAATCACCTCAA
>CBDALO010000005.1:0-3926 GCA_965196985.1 Gammaproteobacteria bacterium
TACTTTATTTGTCAATGGTGCGCGCGAAAGAATAAATGGATGGGATCATAGTTGGGGTAGAATGGGCTTTTCTTAAACACTCTCTATACTATCAAATTTCATTTCAAACCTGTCTATTGCGCACTTACTTTTTTATGGGGTTACACTCTCTCTCTCTCTCTCTCTCTCTCTCTCTCTCTCTCTCTCTCTCTCTCTCTCTCTCTCTCTCTCTCTCTCTCTCTCTCTCTCTCTCTCTCTTTCTCTCTATTTACTCTCTATTTACTCTATATTTACTCTCTATTTACTCTCTATTTACTCTCTATTTACTCTCTATTTACTCTCTATTTACTCTCTATTTACTCTCTATTTACTCTCTATTTACTCTCTATTTACTCTCTATTTACTCTCTATTTACTCTCTATTTACTCTCTATTTTCTCTCTATTTACTCTCTATTTACTCTCTATTTACTCTCTATTTACTCTCTATTTACTCTCTATTTACTCTCTATTTACTCTCTATTTACTCTCTATTTTCTCTCTATTTACTCTCTATTTTCTCTCTATTTACTCTCTATTTACTCTCTATTTTCTCTCTATTTACTCTCTATTTACTCTCTATTTACTCTCTTTATACTCTCTATTTACTCTCTATTTAGTCTCTATTTTCTCTCTATTTACTCTCTATTTACTCTCTATTTACTCTCTATTTACTCTCTATTTACTCTCTATTTACTCTCTATTTACTCTCTATTTACTCTCTATTTACTCTCTATTTACTCTCTATTTACTCTCTATTTACTCTCTATTTTTCTCTATTTTCTCTCTATTTGCTCTCTATTTACTCTCTATTTACTCTCTATTTTCTCTCTATTTACTCTCTATTTACTCTCTATTTACTCTCTATTTACTCTCTATTTACTCTCTATTTACTCTCTATTTACTCTCTATTTTCTCTCTATTTACTCTCTATTTTTCTCTATTTTCTCTCTATTTGCTCTCTATTTACTCTCTATTTACTCTCTATTTTCTCTCTATTTACTCTCTATTTACTCTCTATTTACTCTCTATTTACTCTCTATTTACTCTCTATTTACTCTCTATTTACCCTCTATTTTCTCTCTATTTACTCTCTATTTACTCTCTATTTACTCTCTATTTACTCTCTATTTACTCTCTATTTTCTCTCTATTTACTCTCTATTTACTCTCTATTTACTCTCTATTTACTCTCTATCTACTCTCTATTTACTCTCTGTTTTCTTCATTTAGGAGTTCTTGAAATTTTGCAATCTTGCAATACAAACCTGGAGAAAGTTCACAGATCACTAGAGGTGATTATGCATACTTCAATTCTTGTCGTTTTAATTACATAATGTGCGATTTTCAGGTAGACAACAATACCTTTCAGTATTAAATTCCTTCGAGTGTAAAATATTCATTATGGTAAAAGTCCCTGTCACTATTCAACGATGCTAAAATGACTTCCCAATATTCTTTTTTTTCATAAGATATACCTACGAACGCAATTTTTAATTCAGTTGAATGGTCTTTAGTAATTTCCATTTTACTATCGGTAACGATTTTTAAGCACCATTTACCGCCTTTATGGAAAGTACATTTGGGTAGGTCTGAAGCTGGACCTCTTTCTGCACCTAGTCCTTACAGATAGGTGCCACCTGTGGCTAAAATCTTCTATATGCCACGATACTCTATGACCTTGGGCTTCTGATTACTGAATGACCCATGAACGTGTACTAACCTTTCCTTCACCTCATTACCTGGCTACCTAAAGTTTTAGAGTTGGGGTGGATTCTTGCAATATCAACTCTATTCATGCAGTTTGAATTCGTTTAAAGTGATTCTAGGTATGACAAAATAACTGTCTCTTTAAGTAATGTCATTTCTTACAATGCTATCCTCCCTAGGATTACCTGGAAACAAAACGCCTTGTCTTCGCGAGGTTCTATTTCCTTAGCAATGAAGAACTGCTGGATATTCTTTCAAAAACAAAGAACCCCTCTGCCGTTCAGCCTCATTTGAAGAAGTGTTTTGGCAATGTGAAATCATTGGTGTTTCATAGGGAGACTAGGTCTCCACCAAATGTTGTCGCCATGATTTCTGAGGAAGAAGAACAGTTACCACTTGCTAAGTACGTCTTGTTTCTGGAGTTGGTAGTTAAATTTCTCTAATCTTTTTTTTCTTCATTCATGATCAAAACTTCACTGTTTTTGCAAGGTTTTACAGTGAATTTGAGTTTAACTTTGCTACACATCAGGTCGCAAGATAAGCATTTTCAGCTCAATGGTACAGTTCTTAACATCGCCCCAAAGTGCTGAACTGTTGTGGTACAAAGCATGGAACAAACGTCTTGTAGAAACTAAGTACTCTTCACATATTCAAATCAAGAAAAAGCATCTTTTCATTTTGATTAATTCCACAGGTTGATTGTTCTGCAAAAAGCTCACTTGTATCTGATACTAATTCGGTTTATTCAATTTGAAGCTTATATCGAAAACCTTAAATCAGCTTTGACATGTAATATGTCGAGGAAAATTTTTTAATCGCTACAAGCAACACTTGCTTTGGCTAATGGGGGTACACTCTTTCTATTAAATTCAAATTTTGAGAGCGTTAATCTTCAAGGTATTTCATTATATCCTATACTAGGTATTAGAATTGATTTACTTTCAAATATTTGTATCCTATCAATAAAACTCTTTTTATTTACCATTGATATCGCATATAGTAAAATTGTTAGAAGAAATAAACTTAACTGAGTTGAACCGAATCATTTCATTTTAACTGTCTTCTGGACTTAGTTGTTGACTTGTTTGTACCAGAACATTTAATACAATGCATCTAATTTTCCATTTAATCATAGAAATGTTCGTGCGACAGGACCTGTTGAACAATGGTTGTTAAATGTTGAACATACGATGTTCGATACAGTCAAACTGTAAGTTACTACATTGCTTGTCTATTTTCATTTCAAGGTATTGAAGTGGATAAAAAATTTCGTCTTATCTGTAGTTGTTTCGTCAAAGAAATCTGAAGAAATTGCTTTCATTTGCCTTGATATGCTGCGCTTTTCTTTTTTGGTGGTACAGCCAAGGCCGCCCAGAGGGGGCAGAGGGGGCAATTTTCTCAGGGTCTAGGGGTCCTCATAAACTAATACTACCATTTTTATTTTCTTTAAATGTATTAAAGGACCCTCCCAAAAGGAGCAGCCTACATGGTTCTAAACATACCCCCAGATTCAGTACCCCCAGATTCCCTTGCCTTCTGCTTCTGCTCGCGTCAAGCGCAGGGTACCTCATTTTTTATTGTTGCCCCTAAGCCTCTAAATCTCTCGGCGACCCTGGATACAGCAGCTACCTTTCCCCCTCTGTCTAGGCCCCTAGAAAGCTGAATCATCTTGGGTAGTTGTGGAACTAACTAGAATTCACTTCATATTTTAGAAATTTAAAGAAGGCAATCTCCGATTACAATCACGATGAATACATCAGCTGGGTGTTGAGTCATTCTGGTCAAGTTGGTATTGCTGTGGTAAGTAAAGCATGCACTCGTCTACACACTTTGTAGCCTGTTAATAGGTTGCCACTTGATTCAAAAATGAGAATGGAGAATGCAGCAGTCCCGCTATCTATGTATTGGACATAAATATGAGAAGCAGTCGTGAGAATGAAATTCAAAATGCAGCGAATGTCATTAGAGACCGTTAAACGGCTATTTTCACAAAGACATTCAACATCTCACAACAAATGTGTGAGTAGAATAACCATTTTCCCGATGACAAAAATTAAAGTCGAAGGAAGAGACTTATGCCTTACTTTTATTTTGGAAATAATGAAGTTTCAAACCCCTTTTGAAAAGCAAAGTACAAGAATCTCCTTTGCCAAGCTTTAGGCGGTAGAAATACAAGCCTGTAATTTTGTACTAACTGCTTT
>CBDALO010000007.1:0-27125 GCA_965196985.1 Gammaproteobacteria bacterium
AGTTGTTGCGCCAGAACATTGTTGCGCGTTATCTCTAGCGCCGCATCAGGATGAAGGCACGGTAGGCACGGCGTGTCGGTCGCCCTGTCCCTCATGGTTATCTAATAGCGTCTATATCACAGGTGGGACAGCCATAGGAGTGGCGATGTCGTGTGCTGTAGAGAAGGTCATTTCACCGACGACGGGGCAGTCGGGTTGGGTGATCGTGGACGAAGAATCCATGCGCCCGGTCGCGGAGGCTTCCGAGTGGGTGCTGTTCATGCAAGGCGCCGGAAGGTCACCTCAAACAATCCGCGCATACGTTCCTCGGGTCTGTTGGTTCTTGAACTGGACTGCCGGTCGCGGACTGGATTGGCACGAGATTCGTGTAGGTGAACTCACTCGTTTCAAATTCGCCGTCGAACACACCCCAACCGTCCACTACCGGCTGCGCTCCGGCAGATCGGTCAACGCAGTGATGACCGCTGTCGTCGAATTCCTCAGGTTCTGCGGAATGCGTGGATTGGTCTCCGCAGATGTTGTTTCTGGGCTGTCCCAGCCCAAGTACCTGGCCTACGCACCCCGCGATTTCCACGAAGGTGAATCCGGTCAGCATCGGCTGATTCGTGCCAGAACCCTCAAAGCGCCGGAAGTCGTAAAGCCTCCGGAAATTATTACTGAAGAACAGTTTTCGCATGCTCTGAACTCCGCGAACACCGAACGAGACCGTTTTCTGGTGCTGTTGCTGGTTCGTTCCGGACTCCGAATCGGAGAGGCATTGGGTTCGCGCCGTAGCGACCTGCATTTCCTTCCGACCTCGGTTCATCTGGGATGCCAGGAACGTGGACCTCATGTTCATGTTGTTCGGCGTGAAGGCAATTCGAACGGTGCCCGCGCTAAAGGACAATCCCGAGTCGTACCGGTCAGCGACGAGGTGGTCACTCAGTATCGCGAGTACCTTCTCGAACGAGACAGCGTGCCCACCGCAATGACCTCGGACTTCGTGTTCGTCAACCTTCTCGGGCATCACGCCGGTTCGCCGATGTCGTATTCGAACGCAAAACAGATTGTGGAAAGGATCGGCAACCGTGCCGGTTTCCGATTGCGGCCCCACATGTTCCGGCATACGGCAGCCACAATCTGGACGCGCAACGGCACCGGTATCGACGTGGTTCAGTCGTTGCTCGGTCATGTGAGCCGAGCATCGACCGCGATCTATCAACACCCCGACGCGGAGGACCTGAGGGCGGCAGTGGAAAGAGTGGGCATATGAGCATCACCGCTCTACCCGTCGAGTCAAGAGCCCTCTCGACTGGAAACGAACAGACCTGGAAAGCGTGGTTGATCGAACGAATCGACCCGCAATGGCGAGTCGCGGAATGGGATTCACGCCGACAGGTATTCACCGGAGACGTCGACAACGAAATGACAGCGGTCTATCTGTGCCGAGTCGACCGATGCATGACGGTCGTGGAAATCTTCGACCGCCGTTGCAGGCGGTGCGAACGCCACCGCAAGCTCAACGGGACCTCACCTTCATTCTTCGACCGGACATTCGACCCCGATTCGGTTCCACGAAGAGACGAAAAAGCCTTTTCGAAAGTCGATTTCGAACTCAGTGAGGTGAACGGCACTGTTGCGGCGGAGATTATTTACGGAGTGCAGCAGCGTGACCGTGATCAGATCATCTTGGTTCCGATGCGGATCCGCAGCATAGTTTCCCACCTCCCACCGGATTGTCGCTCACTGCTCGATGTCGCCGGAAATCGCCAGTTCGAGAAGGCACTCGGAGCTGCAGCCGGTGGTGTGTTCCGGTCGTTGGTCACACATCTGCAGCGGGCGCACGTCGTGTACTCCGGTACTGATCCCACCATGGCCGACGTGTGGAAACCTGCCGTCGTGGGCCTGCAAGCTGCTCCGGACCGGCGATACAGTGCGGCCGGTGGCGTTGTGGACTTCCGAGAGATCAGACAGCGATGGCTTCGAGAGATCACCAAACAATTCGGCCGCGAGGTACGCCCACCCGTGACGACACTGCGGCACACCGTTCATGCCGCCGAAATCGCTTCACGGCAACTCTCGCTGCGCACGAACGGCGATCACCCCGAACTACTCGACCACGGTGACATGAGCGCTGTCGTCGAGGGTTTCCGCACCAGCGCCGATCGAGAGGGCAAGCCCCATTCCTTCACCCATCGACGATCATTGCTCGGGTGGTGGCGCCGACTTCTCGAGTTCTCACGCCGCACGGGCGCAATGGATGACATCCCCGGCTCCTTCGCACTCGATCTGCGTTCGCACACAATTGCCCAGGTCGAGACCAGCGAGGACGACTTCGGACGCACGATCCCCGAACATGTCATCGCACAACTCGATCAACACCTCGAGCTGCTGGGTAGGCACTCCACGTACTCCGCGCCGGGCTGGAACCCTGACGACTACGCCATGATGTATCAGACGGTCTACCAGATCATCCGGGACACCGGTCGACGCCCGAGTGAGATCGTCGGGCTCAAACGCTCATGCCTGGACTGGGTCGACGGCAAGCCCACACTCGTCTACGACAACCGTAAACGTCGCAGAATGGGGCGTAGATTGCCGATCAGCACTGCAACGGCAACCGTGATCGACCAATGGCTCGACCACCTTCAATCGCTGTCTGTTCCGGACACACTGTGCGACTGGCTCTTTCCCACGCCGGGAACCCGCAACAACATTCGCCGCGGGCACTTGAGCGGTGCGCAGTTCGGGTCCCGGGCCTTCGCCATCTGGATCGATGCAATCCCGGAACTTGTCGACGAAAGACTCGACGATGACGGAAACCCAGCTCTCTACGACAGATCAATGATCACTCCTTACGGATTGCGGCACTCCTACGCTCAGCGGCACGCTGACAACGGCACACCGGTGGACGTCCTACGCGAATTGATGGATCACCGCAGCGTCGACACGACCATGGGATACTTCTCCGTCACACTCAAACGTAAACGCCAAGCCACCGAGGAGATTTCGAAGTTCGCGATCGACAGGCACGGACGACCGGCGGGATTCACGTCGGTAACGGAGTACGAGCGACAGTCGGTGGCCGTGCCCTTCGGAAACTGCACCGAACCCTCGAACATCAAAGCCGGCGGCCAACACTGCCCGATCCGATTCCAGTGCGCAGGATGCTCCTTCTACCGACCGGACCCGTCCTACCGGCCCGCAATCGAGCAGCATCTCGCAGAGCTGCGCACAGACAAAGAAACTGCAATCGCCACCGACTCCGCGTCGTGGGTGATCACCAACTTCGACGCCCAAATTCACGCGTTCACGGACGTCATCTCGTCGATGGACGCAATGCTTGCCGACCTGCCCGCAGACCAACGCGCGGTCATCGACAACGCCTCCCGCGAACTGAGGAAAGCGAGGACCGCAGCTGCCTTCATACCGCTCGAGTCCGTAACCACCCACACGAACGAGGACGAACAACGATGACTGCCGATGACCGTGACATACGAACCCAACGGCTCATCGCCTCCCGTCGACGTGACAGCGCTGACAAACAACGCAGAACGCTGACAGTCATCGCCGACCTCTCATCCGCTGGCGAACGCATCAACATCAGCGAAATAGCGCGTCGCGCAGGCGTTTCTCCATGGTTCATCTACAACACCGCAGCAATTCGAACCGCCGTCGAACGCGCCACAGAAGAGCACTCCCACACCGCCACCAGAAGCAGCGCCGGACGCACGTCCGCTACGGCGGACAGTCTTCACGCCGAACTGTTGATGGCGCGTGAGGAAGTTCGGGCGCTACGAACGGACCGAACCAAGCTCGAGACCAAAGTGCAACTACTACTCGGCAACCAACTCGAACACCTGCCGCACGACACACTGCTCGCCCGTATCCACGAGCTCGAACAGATAGCAGCCGAGCTGCGCTCGGACCTCGACTCCGAACGCAGACGCGCCGACACCATGACAACACGAACCGAAGAACTCCAGGACGAGCTCACCGCCGCCCGCGCCTCACTCAAAAGGATGGTTCAAAGCGTTTCTCCAGCACGACGAATCGAAGCAATTGAATCGCCCTGGGTCTGATGGAGGCTCTGGCTATTTGATTTCAACCAAGGTCTGCTCACCCTGCTCAGTAGCGTAGAACGTCTTCTCGTACTCTGCTGGCGGGATGTCGCCGCAGTGACCATGCAGCCGCCTGTGATTGTGCCAGTGCACCCACGACAGTGTCGCCAGTTCCACGTCGTCGATGCTGCGCCATGGACCAGGATGCGTTGGGCCGTAGATGAGTTCGTACTTGTAGTAGCCGTTCACGCTCTCGGCGAGAGCATTATCGTAGGAATCGCCCACGGTCCCGATCGACGGTATTGCACCGAGTTCGGCGAGCCGTTCGCCGTAGCGGACCGAGGTGAATTGACTGCCCGCATCGCTGTGGCAGCGCAGCCCGGTCAACCGTGTGCCGCGACTGAAGCGGGCCATCTCGATGGCGTCGAGCACTACCTGGGTGCGCATGTTCGCCGCGACGCGCCAGCCCACGATCATCCGAGAGTAAGCGTCGGTGATGAAGCAGACGTAGCCCATTCCCGCCCAGGTCGGGACGTGGGTGAGGTCGGTGACCCACAGTTGGTTCGGCTCAGTCGCAGTGAAATCCCGCCCAACCAGATCGGGGTGCCGATCCGCCCCGGCCGTTGCTCGGGTGGTACGCACCTTCTTCCCTCGCCGCACACCAGCGATCTGCTCGGCACGCATCAGCCGCGCGACCTGGTCACGGCCGACATCGATGCCCGATCTTCGGGCTGCTTTCCACAGCTTCCGCACCCCATATACCTGGTAATTCTCCTCCCACAACCCCCGTAGCGCCGGCCGCAACCGGCTATCGGAGACCGATCTAGCTGACGGCGGTCGGCTTTTGGTGGCGTAGTAGCTGCTCGGAGGTATCTGCAAGGCCTTGCAGATACGCTCGACCCCAAGCCTCCGACCCGCGATGACATCGCCGCGATTGGCATCGATGAACGCGGTCATCTCTTGTGCTGGCGGCCCTGCTCCGCCCCGAAGAAAGACGCCGCACGCTTCAATATCTCGTTGGCGCGCTGCAGTTCTCGGATTTCCTGCTCGAGTTGCTTGATCCGATCGGCCTCGGCGGTGCTCACTCCCACAGTCAGACCGTCATCGATATCGGCCTGCTTGACCCACGACCTGACGGACTCGACCCCGTAACCCAACTGCGAGGCAACCCGCGCTGTCGTCCCATGCTCGGTCCCCAGCTCGGCCCGCAACGCCCGGACCATCCGCACCGCACCGGCCTTCTCCTCCGGCGAATACCGCCGCATCGTCGGCCTCCCTGACACCCGTTCATTCGGCATGCTTCCATCCTCGTTTCCAAGGCCAGAAGTCTCCACCGAACCCAGAGCGATTCACAATCGGCACATAAGAACACACCCCAGCAAGCATCGGAATCTACGCGGAACTGTGAATCAACACGCGGACAATACGGCAGACATCGCATCCTTCTCTGCTTGAGTCACCCACAGGCGGTAGACCGACTTCACCGTGATCTGCTTCGAGACGTAGGTGCATCGGTACGCCTTGTTCGGGGGAAGCCAGGATGCGGCATCGGAATCAGACTTCTTCGCGTTCGTCGGTCCATCCACCGGGATCAGATTTCGGGGATCGTTCGCCAGATTCGTGCGCTCCTGAAGACTCAATTGTTGCGCACCCTTCTGCCACGAATCGCTCAACGCGACCACATGGTCAATCTGAACCGCAGTCGAAGTATCCTGTCCCCGAACAAAATTGATCGTCTTTCCAGTGTAAGGATCAGCCAACGTGCCAGAGAGAACAACACATTGCTTCTTTCCTTCTTTGAAGACCACGTCAGTCAGCCGCGAAGCCAACAGATTATTGCGCGTATCGCACCCGTCATGCCCGAACTCCACATCGACATCATCAGACCATGCCTGACCGAACTGATCTCTGCTGTAACCAGTTTTCGGAGCACGCCCCTTCACCGGAAGCGTCTCCAACAGCGCAACGGAAGAAGCCACATCAACATCGTGCTGACCAGGGCTATCCACAGACAACGATCCTGCTGGGATCACATCCGCCAACGTCGTACTGCAACCGGAAATCGACAACCCGACCAAGGCAGTGACGGCAACCAGGAGGGAACGGGAACGCACCAAGCGACTATGCAACGTGAAACTCCTAAATCATATGCAGTGCAGAGGATCTGCACTCTTATCAACAAAACTCATGAGGATGATTGTCGGGAAATCCCGACATCAGACCAGGTGTGCTACACATCCACCGAACCCAATCAACCGGCCACGTGCGTGATTGAACATGCCATCGTCCCTATCCGTGCGGTCGAACCGGTCGACCGTCACACGAACTGACCATCGTCACTCACATAACTCACACCGTCGACATCGAACAATGGGGGCCTACCAGCAAGGTTTTGAGATATGTCAAAACTGCGTGCAGATAATGCGTGTATCGCAGCCGTCGTGGCCGCCCGGTCCGTCATAGTCATCGGTCCACGCAGGCCCAAAGCTGCAAGATTCTCTGAACAAGAATTCTAGCTTGGCAATCATGTGGAAGTCCTTCCGGAGATCGATCCGAATCCAGGCATTCCGAGGTCAGTTGTTGCCGATCCTCGTTTCATCGTGGCATCGACCTGTGCGAGCTTGTCCTTGACTCCGGTGTAGCTGACCTGCAGTCCTTCGACTTCTCCCAGCCAGCCTTCCTGTTTGGCTTCGATGATGCGGGCTTCGAGGTTGTCTCGGATTTCTTCGAGCCTGCCTCGCTGTGTTGGATCCGGCCGCAGGAGTGAGCATCTGACGCAAGCATGCTCGTGGATGCAGGGTGTGCCGAACGTCCGTGCGCAGGTCCCGACCGATACTTTCCGCTTCTCGAAATGAGACAAGAACGCATCCCATTCATCGTCGGTCGGTGTCCGGTATTCCTCGCTGGGCCTCATCGAACGACGACGCGCGATGAACGCTCGGTGCGCTTCTATAGTTTCCGAGGGGTAGACGGCCTTGTAGCCCATCGTCGTGTCAATTGTCTTGTGCCCGCAAATAACCTGTGCGATATGGGGTGGCAGGCCGTTCATGATCGCGTCGGTGACGAATATTCGCCGGAAGTCGTGGGGCTGAAACATCAACGGATCGCCACTGGCATCGGTGAGAGCTGCCACGGTGAGCGCATTGATGAGGAGCTTGCGGACGAAACTCGGTGGGATCGCTCGGCGTTCGTTTCCGATTCCCCGCTGAAAGAGCAGCGGCATCGGCGGATTCCACAGCTTCTCCTGCGTATCGTAGGCAGCCACGAGAGGTATCGATCCGTTGGGTTGCCGCGAACGCTGAACGACCGCACTGAGGACTTCCGCGAGCTCGGGACTGACCAAGATCAGCCGCTCGGTATCGGTCTTCGATGGAGCTATCTGCAGCAGCGGAACCAGTTCACCGGTAC
The DNA here is from genome assembly GCA_965196985.1 of Gammaproteobacteria bacterium. Classification (GTDB taxonomy): domain Bacteria; phylum Pseudomonadota; class Gammaproteobacteria; order UBA12402; family UBA12402; genus 2-12-FULL-35-23. The sequence continues at coordinate 7,449 of CBDALO010000007.1, forward strand.
TGGGTAGTCGGTATTCGGTGATGCTGTGGTGACTGAGCTCGAGGAGCTCTTCATGACGGATACCGCTGAGCCGCAACACTTCGATGGTGGCGAATGCCCAGAATGCTTCCTCGTCCTCGTAGGTGAGATCGCGACGAACACCGCTGACAGTATTGTCGGCCCATACGACGCGGCCGGTTCCCCGACGGATCAAGGATCGTCGCAGTTCTCCGTCGGTTCCCGCGATCACCTCACCTGGTTCGGTGTTCTGCGCCGCAACGAGTAGTGCCGCTGCGGCCGCGCGGCGGTCAGCGGCGGACCGAACCAACTGAGACAGGACAGGCAACCGCTCGCGGGTGCGTTGGTCCATCCGCGCTTTGCGGTGTTTGAGTTCCTTGCCTCTTTTGACCTCGCCGTCACTGATCGGGCAGGGCGCCACCCACTGCGCCCAGCGGGACGGATCTTCGACGGCCCAGTGCGCGAGGTCGAGATAGAACGCGCGCACTTGCAACAGATTGTCTTTGTAATTCTTTCGGGGCGAAGTTGTTTCGTGCTTTCGTCCCGCCGCGTCGACGGCGGTGCGTGTGATCGATCTCAGGTCGTCCTTCCATGCGCGGGCGACGTCAGGCGGCAGGTGCAGGGTGTCGATACCGGGGGCGAGTGTCTCGACGCGGCTCCAGAACAGCCCGGCAAGTCCTCGGGCACGAGAGTTGAGGCTGGTGTAGTCCAGCGCGGGTTGACGCTCGCGCAGATAGTCGATGAGCAGATCTCGGATCGGTTGGTTCTCGATCGGGTAGCGGTCGACGAGTTGTTCGATCGTCAGCTGTCCGACCGGAGCGCCGAACGCGCGGATGCTGTGTGGTGCGTCCTCGGGAAAGATGCCCATCGCACGTAGTCGCAGGTAGAAATCGATCTTCTTCTGACCGCGGCGGGAGTGCACCTGCGCCATCGTGTCGATCAGCTCCACACAATCGCCGACAGTGATCTCTGCGACAGTCCCGCCTTTGGATACCAGCAGGGTCGCGATTCTGGTCGCTGCGATTCGTGCATCGTCTCGCGAGGTATCCGGCTGAGTGGCAGCAAGCTCGTCCAACCGCGCGAATCCGTCCGGATCTCGCAGCTTTGCCATCATCGGCGCGAGAAACGGGTGCGCCCGGGAGAGCATCCACGACAGCTGTGGCCGGATCACGTCCAGGCACAGCAACATCAGCAGTCCTGCAGCCAGGTCGTTGCGATCGTGTCTGACAGGGCGCCCGTGTCCGGCAATCCATTCCACCGGGAGATCGGCCCATGAGGCTGTCGCGCCGTAACGAGATCCGCGGATGTTCTCGGCGCCGCTGGCGAGCCACCGGGCTTGCCAGGTATCGCCGGGCACCGAAGCCAACCAGGTCAGTATCTTGATCACGCCTCGGTGCCGTCCGGCTCGGGTGGTGACCGCAGCCTCGGCAAGCACCGAGCAGTTCAGTCGGGCCTCGACAGCTTCGGCAGAGGCAGCGGTGTGCGGCCACCAGAGTTCAAATTCGCGTGGTGGAAACTGTTTGTGCAGTTGGTGAATCCTCGAATGTGGCACCGGTGTGACCTCGAAGCGTTCCGGGCGGGTCATGTGCTTGACGGCAGTGCTCACAACGACCTCCCGAACAGCACGCTCAACGCTGCCGGATCGTACCCAGGTGCAGGAGGCGGTGGAGGAGTCCTCGGATGTTCCCGCTGATCAGCAGTACGAGCGTGGTGGGCCAGGACGCTGGCGATCACCTCGTCCTTGTCGGGTGTCAGATAAATTTCGGTCGTCGACAAATGTGCGTGCCCCAGCACCTCTTTGACCTCCACCAAGGACAAGTGCGGGTCGTTGGCCATCCGCCTCGCTGCACTGTGACGTAAGTCGTGCAGAGTCCAATCCGAACCGAGAGTGGCGTTCGCACGCTCGAACATCCGATGCGCCGCATGGTAATTCAACGGGCGGCGAGGTTTCCGCAGTGTCCACCACAACGGTTGCGTCCGTCCGAGTGGCACCTCGCCCCACACCTGCTCCTGATACAACCGCAACCAGACGAACGCGTCCGCCGACGCGGGTACCTGCTCCACCGCACGTGTTCCCTTGCGCACCACAGTAATCAACTGCTGCCCCGGGTCGACATCGCACTCGCGGACTCCCAACAACTCCGACGCTCGCACCCCCGACGAAATCCAGAACGCCACCAACGCCCGGTCCCGATCCGACGACAATGCCGCGAACAACTTATCGAACAGATCCTCGGGAATCGCTCGGGGAATCCGCTGCGAGACCCGAGGCCGGTAGCGTCCCACACGCTCAGGTGCCCAATGATCCATCGGATTGTGGTGCGCATGAGCCCGTCTCGACCGGCGAGAGAGATCGAGAGGGAACGGATTCAGGAGCGGGCCAGTACCTGCGTCCCGATGAAAATCGTAGAAACTTCGCAGCACCGTCTCACTGTGCGCCACTGTCGCCGGCGAGTACCCGGTCCCCAGAGCCGGTTTGCCGGTGACAGGATTCGCTGCCGCCGCAGCAGTAGCAGCCGACTCGGCGCTGGCCGGCACCACTGATCCTTGTCGTGCCTTCGCCGTCAACTGGATCCAACAACTGAAATCGCGCGCATCGACCCGAGAGGCACGATCCCACGCCACATCCACAGCGTGAAGGAACCGCCACCACCTCAGCAGATCCATACCGTATGAACGCACCGTCGCCACCGACCTCCCGGAAGCGATCAGCTCCCGGAAGAACACCTCGACGGACTCCACTCGTTCATCGTCGCTGCCCTGCAGGATATAAGGCTCCGACGTGTGGCCGGTCGCTGTCAACCGACCCACTCGGGCCACCACAAGCCCCGACAGATCTCTCGGACTTTCGCCTTCGCTCATGTCCGCAAGCTACCGACCCACATCGACCCCACCCCTTCAGACCAGCACCGTTCGGCATTTAGTTCAGTCAACGGGGCCTCGCCCTTCCCACAACCCCTCTGGTAGCCCGGAGTGTCCGGTAGCTGGTCCACTACGGATGAACTCTCGATCAGGCCTGCGACTTTCACGGCGCTCTGGAGGACCTCTGCAGTCGGCACTCGTGCCGGTACGGCAGGAGCTTCCTCCGGATAGGTAGCAAGCGCGACACCTGCCGCGACGGCTGCCCCCGCTACCCATGCAATTGCCTTGGATGTACCTGAGATTTTCACAGCGCCCTCCCCGATCAGTTTGTTGGTTCGGACCATAGCGACGACCTATTACACTGTGAACACGTCGTTTTCGAGATGCGGCAGACAGCCTTGGTTGCACAAAGAAAATCCCCTGAACTGCGAGGTTCAGAGGATGATTGCGGTATCGGTGCGGTAATCGGCGGTTTCCCGTTCAACCGTTCAGCGCGAGGGCCAAGGCGCAACCAGCGACAAGACCCGGACCGGCGGCGATTTCCCGCGAAGCCGAGGTTGACCCGGTTATGCGCCTATGAATGATCGTGCCTACTGCCACAGGGAACAACACGAGTATCGGCAAAATCAGGCCGGCACCAACGCTCGACCAACCCTGGTAGCCGAGCACCACTCCCAGGCTCAGGCTCAACCTGACGTCACCCATTCCCAGCCCCCCTCCGGTCGCCCATGCCAAAAGGAGATACATCAGCGCCATCGCGAAACCACCCTCGACGGCACGAAGGATCACCGGCACGTCTGATTCGAAAAACCCTGCAACCACGGTCAGAAACAGTGCCAGTGCCGCCGCCGTATAGGCGGCGGAAGTCGGAATTCGCATCGTCGTTTGATCAACCACCGCACACCACACAGCGATAGCCGACATCGACAGCACGGCAGGCAACGCCGCTCCCATGTTGGCGAATTCCTTTGCCAGAAGCCAGAAACCGGCCGTGCCCGCGGCAGCAAAATATGTATCTACCCTCGTGATTTCAAAGGGGATGTCGGCGCTTGTGCACCATTGTGCGACAGCGTCACACAATCCGCGGGAAGCAGCCACGCCGCAAACCACCGTAAGTCCGATGCCGAGGGGGACCGAAACCACGCGATTCTCGGCGAGGGCGCCCTCAGCGGCGTCAAGCAATGCCACCGAACCTGACGCCCCGAGGACTACGAGTAGCGAGATGAATGTCCGGATCGTGGACGGTTGCACCCTTGCAGCGTCACGCAACATCCGAAACATCCTCCGCGTCCGTGGCGTATGTCCTTCTCATGCGAGCACGATAACGGACCAACCGAGCGGCCGCCGCACTCTCGCCGCAGCTGAGAACGTCGGCCAACCAGAGCATGCTCCACTTCTCCGCCACCGCCAACTTCACGATCGCCTCCTGGTCGGCTTGGGTGAGCGGAACTGAACGTTCGCCGGACAGTCGACGTTCGACGGCAACCGGATCGAGGATCTGGCGCCCCCGGGGGCGATGTGAGCGGGCTCGGTAGTCGTCGATCTCATCGTCGTCCCACGCCAACGGAGGCGACCAGTTTTGAACGTCGCGGGCCCAATCTCGGACGGCAGGGTCGGGAGCGTCCGGCGTCATCGAAAGCTCGTCGTAGAGACGGTCGATGGACGTCCACAAGGCAACGTGGATCAAACCCCGTGCAGGTAGGGATTCCAGTACGTCACTGGAGACCCCAACCCGCTGCGCCAGGTCATCGAACGGAAATCCCATCGCAACCAGCGCACGAATTCGCCGTTGCGCACCTACACCTGGAGTCCACTGACGATCGTCTGAAGGGTGAAACGTCACGGCGAGCACTCGTTGTGCGACGGACGCGTCGATCGACACTTCGTCAGGCGAGCTGATCGTAGCGAGGTCTTCTACGCTGACTTTAGCCAAGCGCGCGACCATTTCTCGAGTGAGTCCAGCTACTTCGAGGGCTCCGAGGTGTCGGCGTGAACCGTCGGAATTGAGAACTGTGGTGGACCCCCGGCGGCGGGAGGTTGTCCTAAACGTCCCGCCGCGGGAGGAGGAGCGACGTGAAACGTCGTCCAACCGGGTTCTGGAGTCAGGGGACCAACCCGTTCTCACAGACTCCGGCTCCGTGGACCGGTAAGCCGGCCTGCTCTCCACTCTAGCGGTGGAAGTCGGCAGCGGAAACAGCCCATCGTCTTCGTCGGTCAGCGAAGTTGGGGTGCACCGTGCAGAAGGCATGCGTGAAACAGCGTTATCCAAGGACATTGGATTCTCTTTTCAAATTGTGTGTGCACGGATGGTCAGTCCGTGTCTCAACTAGCGATTCGGACGATACCGCAGTCTCGACCTCGTCGTCCAGGGCAGCCGATGCGAAGCGGCCGATCACAACCTGTCCCCCGATGCGAGCCGGCGATCGATCCGGCGATCGTGCAGAGCTCGAAGTGCACTGAACCCACACGCCAGGGCAGCAAGCAGGACTGCAATAACAATGACGAGACGAGGCAGGTCGACGCCGCCGATCTGGCCAGGAAACGTGAAGAGTGGCGACTCCGACGCGGCGACAAGAATTTTGTGTTCGACGAGCCACGTCAACGAATTGCCCCACCATCCAGGTACCAGTGCGATAACGAGCGGGACAGCAAACGGTGCCAGGCACATCAATATGAGAATGTCCGAGTCCGACAAGGTGTTTCGAGAATTCGAGTTTGACATGTACTTGTCCTTGACTAGTGAAGTGGTTGCGGTTCAGGCGAATTCGAGAGCTCGACGGAGCGAGACCTCGCCGTCCTCGGGGACCGATAGGACGCCTTCGGAGTCGCCGTCTCCGCGCCAGGTGATGGCGTAGTGGTCCTCGTCGAATTCGTCCGGGCCAGGGTCGCTGTCGACCACGGCCCAGTGGTCGGTGTCCTCGTCGACACAGATCAAGTCGCCTACCTGGATGTCCCCTGGCGAGCTCACGGCCGGTTCGCTGAAGCCTTCCCAGTCATCCTCGACAACGTCATCGGCAAGTAACTCCGGAACGACAGTGAGTTCGGGCCGGGCGTGGGCAGACTCTGCAGCGTCAAGGAGATCTTTGGTACGGGGTAGCCGCTTGGAGTAGATTCCGAGAATTTCGAGCGGGGTGGCGCCTCGGGCGGTATCGCGCGACCTTCCTTTGGCGCGCAGCGCAACTGGATCGCTGTAAGGATGGTCCTCTGCACGGCCCCACGGCGCCATCGCGTAGTTGTGAAATCTCAGTTCGGCTTCTTCGGAGTCGCCTTTGTCGATGTCGACCTCGTCAGGTTCGGGATCGAGAATCAGCAGGCGCGGATGGCGAGCCACCGCGGGGCGAAGAACCTCGAACAGCTCGTAGCCTTCATCACCCGGGCCCACCTTGCGCGGATCCGGTGTGCGATACGTCTGGATCTCCACTGCGTCATTCGCGTCGTTAACTGTGGTGGCGCGGCCGCGGCATCCCCGTGGAATTGAAGTGCCGATACTCATCGACTCCCACATCATCTGCGCGCCTTGTGGGGAGAGCCTGCCCATGGAGACGCGCATCCGGAAGTTGTCGCGCATGTCGCCACCGAAATATTCGGCGTCCGGGCGCTGGGTGCCGAGAACCATATGCACCCGGGAGGTTCGACCTTTACGGGCGATCGATCCGACTTCCTGCAATGTACGAGGCTTGGTGGGATCTCCCTTGCCTTTGATCATCGAGTACCAGTTGAGAAGGTTGCCGCGGAAATCCGCGAACTCGTCGATGAACAGCACCAAAGGTTCGAAGTCGGTTTCTTGAGCTTCTCCGGCGATGATCGCTGCGTATCGCTCTTCCATGACTTGCCATGCACGATGGATGACAGCGACTTGATGAGCGATCTGTGCCGCAACGATCTGCACATTCGGCCAGTCTTGGAAACCGAGGAATTCGACTCCCTTGCCGTCTACGACCCATACGATCCAGCCGTTGGCCGTGACCTCGGTCAAGACTGTGTGAGCGGTGACTGTCTTTCCTGTTCCGGAGGAACCGACCAGCATCATGTGTGGGTCAACGGCTGGCCGCCAGTACATGACGTGACCGTCTTCGTCGATGCCGTAGGGAATCTTGACGCTGTCGTAGTTGATCAAGGGGTTGTCATCGGAAAGAACTGGAGCGGGGTGCCACACGTTCTTTTTGAAGTTCGGGCGCACCTCGAATCGAACTGTGTCCTTCTCCAGCTCCCATTTCGCGCGCCAGCGCCCTGACAGCAACCCGGAAACTGTGCGCTCGATTCGGTTGCGATACCCCGACGGCGCTATTTTCGTTCCGACTTCGTGGCTGGCTTCCAACGCGCGCAACTCGCCCGTCACTGGATCGAACTCTGTCTTCGTGATCTTGCCGGTGGGTCCGAGCAAGGTCAGAACGGTGCGTTTCGCACGCGCGATGCTGGCAGCTTCCTCAACAGTCTTTTCTTCGCTGGCCCGTGTCGGAACAAAGATGATTCGCCGGCGCCGTGTGTCGTGCTTTTGCAATCGGTACTCGCCCCACGCCTGACCGGAAAGCACCTCGTTGATGCGCGCAATGAAGTGCTCGTCGAGCGACAATTTCGCCGACGCGTATCGGATCACGAGGCGCCCAGGACGTCCAGGCCAGCCTCGCGTATCCCACCGGCTGGCTTTGATTGTTTCCCGACTCGGCGCGGCAAGTCCTAGTTGAGGGCTGAGCTGTTCGATCGCACGGTCGACCTCGACGTCACGCATTTTCGCGCGATAACCCAGTGCCCCCACGCCGACTGCCGTCGCGCCGCCAGCCGCGGCGATCGGTACCGCCCACGCACTCTGATCGATGATCGAGGCGAGACTGGCGAACACTGCGCCTCCGGCGGCGGTGATGGCGGCGTTGCGCAACCAGGGGTGCGGGCGCGCTTCCAGTGGCGGGGACTGCGCGGCGATCTGGCGTGCGGAGGCAAGTTCCATCGCACGCGAAACGCCCTTTTCCATCGAGGCGGTCATGCCCTCACCTCCGCAGCGGGAAGGCAGTGCACGCAAGAACCGAGGTGCACGAGCGTCGCCGCCGGCACATCCTTCGTCGCTTCGTTGCTCGGGTACGAGCGACTTTCCACAATTCGCGCCGAGTTGCCCGTGACTCCGAACACGAGGACCGAGGTGATCATCGGTTTCTGCTTCGCATTGGCGATGCTTGTCGGACCCGTTGTGGTCGTCATCATTCGTACCTCCGTCTCGATGAGCCGGAATTTCGACTCTCATAAGAGAGGAGGTTCGGATGAACGCGTTTTGTGACAGGGAAATCGAAAATTTCTTTTCGATGGCGAGCTCGCCGCTGGTGGGAGATGAGGGACAGGTCGCCCTTACCGCCGAGCGCGGGACGACAAGCGAGTCCTTTGGCTTAGCCCCGCGAGCCGTATGCAACACGAAAGCACCCGGGCAGCGCATCGATAGATGCGGCGCCCGGGTGCAAGATCGAGTCTCTCAGGAGGGACCAGTTGCCTCGCGTTACTTAGTACGCAGCGTCTCGTTCAGGCTCCATCACCAATCTTCGCGAACACCGCCTCCCGATCGAAATCTGCAAAGGCCGCCTGGGAAAAGAGATTCTTCGCGGAACCAGTAGCAAGAAGGTGCACGCTTGCTGCCCCTCCCCTCCTCGCGATGGAGTCCCAGTCGTTCCGTACCTGCGCGGCTTCGACCGCGGAGTACGCAGAGTTCTTTCGTGTGTTCAGCTCCTCGAAGAACTCATCCAGCCCATTCACCAGTACGACGTAGGGCGTGACATCGCTCAAGGCGACCCCCGATAACCGTTGTTCGAGGCGACTATCGAGGAGCAGTCTCGCCTCACGCAAAATGGCGCATGCTCCCACCGAGTCATCGAACGCGGCGTATGCATGAAGATCGAGGCCGCTGTGACTGCTTCGGAATACCCCGCCGCGCGGCTCGACGATCGACATCCTCCAACCCTCAGCACAGACAGCGGTTGCTAGCGCTGTGACTTCGCCAAACTCTGAGTGATGGGTAGCTTCCGCCCGGACGATGAAGTGGTGGGGATGCACCTCCGGAAGCCACACCTTGCGCTGATCCCCTTCCTGTCCGTATTCGATCCCTTCGTGTGCCACAGAGACACCGCCTACACCGGATCCGGTCTTCATCATTTTCGCTGTGGTCTTCACTGTTCCGTACCTCCGTCTCCACGAGCCGGAATTTCGACTCTCATAAGAGAGGAGGTTCGGATGAACGCGTTATGTGACAGGTCGGGCACCAACTAGGCCGCAGAGTGGTGGGTCGATGGTGGGCACAGTGTGGGTCACCTGTGCCCTTCCATTCGGTGCCCAAGGCAAATCTCCTGGTTGAAAGGTTTTCGGTGGACACCCCCTTGACAGGGGAGGTACGCTCCGACGTGACGAGCTTGCGAGTCTAAGGACGGAGCGCATCCCCCCAGCTCGGGGCTATATTGCGCTATTGCCACAATTGCGTCAACACAGAATCTCTCTCCGAGCCAGATCCGCACGACCCCCTTACAGACGCCTTCCAATCGACCGTCAACGGCAAGTCGGAACACACGAGAGAAGGCCGAGGCCACATCCATCGGATGCGGTCTCGGCCTTCTGGTTGGAATGTTCAGCGAGTGATCAGTACGCAGTTTTCATCGGTTGGCAGGTGCTGACCTGCCACCCTGTGGAGCTGTACTCCACTCGAATCGCCAGCTCCAGTCCGGTGTCGTAGGTGGCGATGAAGTCCGAAACAGAAGCTCCGGTGGAGTATTCGGTGAGGTCGACCAGCTGCGCCTGCTGCACCCGACGGATATCTGTGCTCGTGTACGCCTGCGCCAGATGCGGGGTCACCCACCTGCTCACACGGTCGAGCCAGTCGGTGCCGGGTGTGGTGAAGTCTTGCGCGAAGCCGCGGGCGACCACCCTGTACTGACCGGCAACTCCCATCGGGGTGTTGTGGTCGGCGTCCGTGCCGTCACCGTGGTCTTCTTCCACTTCGGTAGGCGGAGCCTCCGCCACGTATGTCGTGGTGGGTGTTTCCGACGGCGCTGAGGAGTCATCTGGTCGAGCGATGACCAGCGTGTAGAGCAGGAATCCGCTGATCAGAGCTATGGCAACGACCGCGAATCGATGTCGGCGTAGTCCGGCAATGATCACCTGTGAGCGTGGTGGTTGCTTCTGCTCGGTGGGTTCATTCTCCTCGGAGAACTCCTGGTCATCAGGGTTTCCCAGCGGTGGCAATGACATCGGGTGCTTCTCTCTTTCAGGGGGTCAGGCCCATGGCTTGCAGATACGGCATCGGATCGGTGCTTTTGCCATCCACCCGAACCTCGAAGTGCAAGTGATCGCCGGTGGAGTCGCCGGTTGTGCCGACGCCACCGATTTCCGTTCCCGCGCTCACCTGATCTCCGACCTTGACTTTGATTGCGCCGTCGACTTGGTGTGCGTATCGGGTCTCAGTGTTGCCGTTGGTGATGACAACACAGTTCCCGTAGCCATCGCCGACGTTGCTCGCTTGGGTGACGGTTCCTCCTGTCACGGCGAAAATCGGGGTCCCGGAGGCGGCACCGAAGTCGAGACCGGCATGCATCTGCCCGCCCGTTCCTGTTGGGTTGGAGCGGTAGCCGTAGCCGGAAGTGATCGTGTATTTGCCTGGGTCGACGGGTAGCCGCGCGTTTCCATCACCGATCGCGCCGGCACCGGGCGCTGCGATCGCGGCATTGCCGTAGACGCTGACGTGGACATGGTCACGGTGGGCGACGGTGTCGGTGCTGTTTCCCCCGAGGGGGTAGTCGTAGGGTCCCCAACTTCCTGGTTGTCCTACCGCGTCCTGGCTTCGTGTCCAGATTTTCTCGTACCAGATGACGTACTTGACCCCCAAGGCGTCGGCGTTCTTGACGACGAAGTCCGCGATCGCATCGCCCTTGGCCCGGCCAGCGGGAGTGCGGTAGTCGTCGTCGCCCTCGGTCATCATTGCGTCGACGGCGCGACCTTCTTGATGATCCCGGTCGACACCCGACGGGCGATCACCGATGTTCGCCCAGGGCCGCTCTCCGAAGGTTTCGGTGATGCACCGCATCACTCGGAGCGCGTCTGGCGTGAGTCCCTTTTCCGCAGGATTGTTGGTCGGTGCGCAGTCCATTGCCGCGCCGCCGCCGCACAGGACGTCGGCGACATCGAGCTCGAAACTGTCGCCTACGTTGACCGGGCTGTCGCCGACGTCCTGCGGTCCGCCGGAGACCGGCTTGTCGTATTGCGGGGGCAGCGGCGGTGCGTCTTTGCTTGCGCCTTTGTTCTCCGCGTACAGACGGCGGGCGATGATCTCGTCGTCGGCGTAGGCATCGGGGTACAGCGAAACTTGCACTTTCTGCGCGGCAACGGTGACCGGCAACGATTCCCAGCCCGGAACCTTTTTGAGAGCTTCGAAGAACTTGATCGCGGCGATCTGCGGGTTCATCAGCTCGTCCATCGTTCCCCACCACGGATATTGCTGTTGCAATGGATTGACGCTGCCGTGATCGTTGCCGACTGCGTCGTGCGGGTAGTTCAGTGACTTGGCGACATCCATTTGATCGGCTGCCAAGATGCCGGTTCCGTCGTTCGCGTAGTTTTTGAATCCGGATTCTTGGGATGCGGTGGAGAGCGCGACGATGATGCCTTGATCGGAGAAGCCCATCTGTTCGCCGACGGCAATGATCGTGCGGACGATCTCGGTTTGTTTTCCGGCGAGAACGGAGGGGTCGGTCGGTGCCACTTCGGCGCCGGCAGGGGCCGTGACTGCAGGCCCGCCGCAGCTTGTCGAGGCGTCCGATCCGCTGCGGAGCAGCATCATGATCGGGATGGCGACGATCATGACAGCGCCCATTACTGGAACGAGAGCGATCGCGATCCAGTGCTTGTAGTTCATTGCCGCCTACCCGGCGGAGTGTCGGGAGGGCCGTACCAACTCGGACGGTTGCGGGCGAGCTGTGGACGGCGAAACCCGAGGCACCGCCGAGGACTCGTTGGTCGACGCCGGTGACTCCGAGGTTCGGCGGGTGGAGCTCTTCTTGGGTTCCGGCAACAAGATCGGCGAACCATTGCTCGTGCGGTACTCGCGGAAGGTGTCTCGTCCGACATTGGTGGTCTTCGGTGTTGCTCCACCTCGGTCGCCGCGTGCGGGCCGAGCGGCAGTGGAGACGGGTGCGTTGCTGACCGGCTTCTTGATTCCAGGCTTGGCGACCTGGTCTCGGCGAGGTCTGGGGGCACCAGTGGAGACCGGGACGCCGGTGACCTTCGATGCCGCCGCTGCGGTCGCTGAAGACACTGCCGATTTCGCGGCATCCTTGCCCTTCTGCCCTGCCGCGATCGCTGCGGCAGTCGCAGTGGAGTCCTTTTCCTTCGTCTCGGATTTCGCAGCCGGCTCGACGTCTTTACCGGCCGCGCGCTTGTTCTTGACTGCTTTCACACCTGCGACTGCTGCTTTACCTACGAAGTAGGCCGCAGCCACTCCGCCGGTCGCGGCTGTACCCGTTGCTGCGCCGGCGGCTTGCGCTGCGCTGCCTGTGGCTTTCGCTGCAGTCGCGCCATGGCGGGCCGCCTTGGCGCCGTGCTTGGCGAGCGTTTTTCCACCCTGGTAGACCTGCCGACCGACTTGTGCTGCAGCTGCGGCGTTCTGCATAGGGCTGGCGACCGGAGTCGACTTGCTGATCGCGGTGGGTGCTGCGCCGGGCCGGGTGGCCATCTTCTGTGCGAGGGTGTCGGAGAGCTTGCGTAGACGTTTGATCCCTCGGCGGAACATGACGAGCCCGACGAGCAGGACGATGTCGACGAAGACGAATTTCTCCATCAACCCGCCGCTCTCCGTATTGAAGAACGAACGCACCACCAGCAGATATGCGGCAACGAAGACCACAGCGAACACCATGATCAAGATGGACATGATGACAGTGGAGGCGGTTTTCAGCAGCGATCCGCGGCCGGCTCCAGGCAAGATACCGAACACGAGTGCGGGGATCGCTTTGACTGCTGACCCAAGTGCTGCCGCTGCTGCCATCAACATCGCCCCCGCGAACAGGAAGGCGAAGAGCATGATGATCGAGCTGCCGGGTACGAGGATCAGGCCGCCGATGACCTGGGATGGTCCAGGGTTGTCGGCGTAGTCCTTCATGTCTTTCGCGCCGGATCCATCGCAGTCGGCGATGTTGTCCTTGAGAGTGTCTTTGTCGTTACCCTTCTTGTCTTCATGCGCCGAGTCCCAGGCCTCGATGCAGTCGGCGCCTGCAGAGGGGTCGCTGTCGATGACTGTTCCGAAGTTCAGTAGTTGGGTGGGTTGGCGAATGAAGCTGTCCGCCAGGCCCGCTCCGATGTCGTTGATCATTTCGTCGGGACTCGAGTTCATGTCTCCGTCGTTGGCAAGTCCCGCGGCGATCTGCAGGCCGGCGTCGCGGCCTTGCATGATCAGCCCGTCTTCGCCGGCGATGCGCTCGATCGGGTTCGAGAGGACACCCACGGCCAACGCCGCGATCGCGCAGGAGATCATGAGTTCGTAGATGCCGGTCGACCAGCGTCCGCGGATAATCCAGATCGCTACGACGCCCGCCGTCACTGTCAGAAACGTGGTGGTGAGGTTGAACTGTCCGGTGATCGAGGTCACCGCATCGCCGAGTGTTCGTACGGGTGCAACGATTTTCGGAAGCCAGTCGAACGACATGCTCCAGGTGATGAACCAGATCGCCGCACCTGAGATCGCTCGATAGATCTCGAATTGGATCTGGATGATGATGGAGTACGCCATGTAGGTCGGGTGCCGGGCGGAACCTTCGTCGATCGAGAGGTAGTACCGCCATACGGAAATACCGTGTGAGTCCTTCACCGGCATGAAGTTGAAGTAGCGGTTCTCCGGTGATCGGGATCCGTCTTCAGCATGTGCGGGCAGAGCTGCAATGACCGCAACCGTTCCGATCAAGTGCCAACCGACGACCGTTCTGACTACTGCGCGCCGAATTTTCTTTGCCCACAACCACACTCGCAGCCCCTTGGTACGGCGATCGAGTGCTGAGCACACAGGTTGAGGAACCCATGACCAGAGAACCCACAGCAATGCCGCCTTGACGCCGGCGCGAACAGAGAAGACGGTACGGGACGTGTCGGCAGGCGACATTGCTGTGGCGTTCATGCCTCGATCAGCTCCTTGGGCGCCTTGTCCGGCGTCGTCTGGGTTGCGTGTGCGCGGTTCGGCTCCGACGGCATGAGCACCTTGATTCGGCCGATGTTGCCGTAGGCGTCGCGCATGTAGCCCTCCCCGCGGCGATGAGGCTCGACGTATTCCGCGCCGGTGGCCGGGTCTTTGCCCGAAACGGGGGACGTCTGTTCGGTGAGTTCTTTGAACATGTCGGGATCGCTGGGATCCAGACCGACGAATGAAAGAGACCGGCGAGCGAGCGTGGCATCTGTCTGGCGCATCGCGAACCGCGTAGGGATCAAGCCTCGCAAGGTCTCATTGCCCAAACCTTCGTCCGGGTCCTGCGATCCGAGCCCGATGTATGCCTGCTCCTTGCGGCCCTCTCGGAGGAAGTCGATGACGATGTCGACGCCTTCCTCGGCGCGCGTCATGCGGTGGCACTCGTCGGCGAGGAACATCGCGGGCTCAGTCGGATTCGCGAAGCAGATCCCGCGGGCGATCAGACCGATGAGTGCATACATGGCTCGGCCTACGCGCTTCTCCAACCCGAGCTGGCGGAACAGGTGTTCCTGGACGATTTCCTGCTGGCTGGGAAGTTTGACCGTGTGGGTGCGGAAGACGATTGCCTGCGCTGTGATGTCGAGTGCCGGCAGTCCCTTCTCGAACAAGGCCGCTGCATAGGACTTGCGGGCATAGACGCCGAGTTTGTCGGCCAGCTCGATGCGTTGAACGAGGGTGCACTCGGCGCTGCGGAGGTGATCGAGGATGTCCCCGAGGCCGCCGCCGAGCAATCCGTGCTCACCGCGGTAGGCAGGTTCGAGGACAGTGCCGAGAAGGACGCCGAGCGGCTCGTCGGGCTGGAGCTGCAGGAGTGGCAGCAGAACGGATGTCGCGACCTCGGCGCCCTTGTCGGGCCCGAAGATTCGCAGTGGGTCCAGGCTCCACTTGGGATGAGACAGATCCGCGATGACAGCCTCTGCGATGGTGGCGGCCCATCGGGCGTACTCCCCCACCTCGGTGTGGTCGACGACGACGATCTTCCCACCGCGATCGTGGAAGGCTCCGCCGATCCCTTTGAGGAGAACTGACTTACCTGATCCCAACGACCCGACCGCTGCGAAGGAACCCGAGATGTCGGCCGCCGACTTCTTGGCGACGTCGTGGTGAACCACGCCGATCCGAGCCGAGCTGATGTTCAACGCGAGCAGTGGGCCCGACGAATCACCCAAGTCGTTGTGAACGCAGGGCACGTAGGCGGAGAAATCGGTGGAGGTGGTGATCTGAGCGAATTCTTTGACGATGGAGGGCGTCGATACCCCAGGGTTGAGTGCGCCCCACAGTTCCTCTTGGAATCCGAGAGGGCTGACCAACTTGTAACTGGACAGCTCGAACAGCTTCGCAAGTTGACGCGCATCCCGGAGAGCGACCTCTTCGGTGTGCGCCCCGATGGCGAAGATAGTCGTCGACTGGACTTCGACTTCCATGTTGTCGGCATCCATTTTTGCGGCGTACTCGGCGAGGTCCTCCGCTGCGGCGTGGAGAACCCCGTGCCCATGGGACACTTCGCCCTCGCGCTGGCTGAACTGCTCGTTCAGGTTGATCAGGGCGCGCTTGTTCTTCTTCGACACCTCTGCCGAGGTGCGTATGTGAAGTCTGATGCCCCAATCGACGTCGACGCCGGCAATGGCATCGGCCAGGGCGAGAAACTCGGAGCCGGGGAAGACTGTGTTGCCGGAGGGTGTGTCGGCCAACGCCAATAGGCATTGGTAGTTCGCGGGCCGTTCCTCGAGAGTCCACGGCTGATCGATTTTGAGGGCCTTCGTCAATGTCGGGGCCTTCGATTTCCAACCAGTGCTGGGGCGATCGGTCTGGGCGCCTTCGTCGAACCGTGCCGCAGTAAATGCGGCCATCGGCTTCGTGCCGATCGAAGAATAGGAAAGCGGAACGTCCGAATCCAGGCCAAGCCCGCGCTGAAGGCTGTGTTGATGCAACCAGATCATCTGTGCAGGCGTCGCAGGTGTGGGACGGAAGTAGGCAGGAATGTCGGCGGCGATCATGTTTGCCTGCGTTGTCCGCCTGGCGACTTCTTCGGGGTCAAGTGAGGTTCGCGGGAGTCCGAGATAGTCGGTCAATGTTGTGCGTGCAGCGGACCAGGCCGCGGCCGCCTGGTTCTTCCATCCCTTGTTGGCCAGGGGAATGGACAGCCAGTAAATGCGCTTGCCAGGTTGGAACATTTCCAGTGTTTCGATGGTGGCGTCGCACTCTGCGGCCCACTGCGGGTGTGCGTCGAGATCGATTCCTTCTTCCATCCGTGCCACTACCGCCTCGGGATTGAGGCTGGCGCAGATTCCGAGCAGAAGCGCTTCTCCGTCGAGTGCACGCAGCAGCATCTTGTGCATAGACCGTGCAGTGCTCTTGTCCTCAGCGGGCCTGTAGCCGTATTCGATGCCGGTCAGGATGAAGTCTGCCCAGACAGTGCCTGAGCGCGTCCACCGAAGGTTTCCTCCGACAGCTGTGATTGGTTGAAGCATCAGGCCTTCTCTCGGGTGTTGTGCGATGCGGCGGCCATGGCGACAAGACGCTGGACGCTGGTGGATGCAGCGGGTTGGGTGGCCAGTGGAGGCCGGGGAATCGACGGCGGTGAAACTCGGCGGCGCTCCGGGGTGTGGTCTTGAACAGGGGTCGAAGCGGGTTCGGGCTCCGTGCGGACCGGGCGAGCGATGTGTTCGACGAGGGGTTGTGCCACGAGTGCGGGCACCGGAACGACGGTGACCATGCCTGCGAGTGCGTGTACTCGGGGCCTGCGCGGTGTAGGTCCGGAGACCTTCGGTGCTTGTGCCGGCGAGCCGAGCGCTTTGCTCACGCCGGCGACCATGGAGAGTGGATTCCTGCCACCGATGGGGAGCTTGCCAAGGCCCCACGCAGTGACCCCGACGAGTGCGACGAAGACGAATACGTTGCGAATCAGCGAGCCTGTCGCCCAAATTCCTGGTGTCTTCCAGAGCACGAGGGCTACCAGTCCGGCGCCGACGAACTGTGTGTAGCTGTACGGTCCGCCGGGGAGCTTCTTTCCATCCGGCGTCATGCCGAGCAGCTGCGGGAACTTTCGTGCGCGGGTGTAGTTCTTGACGACCTCTCGGGACGTTGACTGCGGGTCCGATTCGCTCACGGCGTTCGCACCTCCTTCGTGGTGACTCGCTGTTTGGCTGCGTTCAGGGCTGAGGTGCGTTAGATGTCGTGCGGGTCTGGCAGGCTCGCAAATCCGAGAAGGTCAGCACGCGGCTCGGGTGCATCGACGACGATCGAGTGGCCCATGGAATCGAGTTCGGAGCCCACCTTGTCCTTGACTTCGGTGACGTTCCAGACGATCCACACGAGAAGTCCCGCAACGAGTCCGGAGAGCAGGATCGGAGCCATGGAGAAGCGGCTCTTGACTGCGGTGAAGGCGACGCCTCCGCAGGCGCCGGTGGCGGTGAGGATTCGGATCGTGTCTTGCGTTTCGGTGGCCTTGGTGTTGGTCCATTCGAGGATTCCTTCCGCCAAGAGGTGAGTGTTTGGGTCGAGGAGAAGTGCAGTTGTACTCATCGGGATGCCTTTCGTGGATGTCAGTTGACGGGAGTGGCTGAAGCGGGAGCAGTTGCGCTCGCGGGTGTCGTCGAAGCAGGTGTAGAGGGAGCGCCGCTGGCTGCTGTGTTCTGTTCGGGGGCCGGAAGCAGCGGACTGGGGTCCATGGCGGAAACCTCCCAACGGCCGCCGCGTGAGGTGAGAGTGAGTGGATATTGGCCAGTTACCGACTCGGTGGCTGTCACCGAAAGTTCGGCAGTGGCGAGCACTCGGATCTTGATTCCGTCGGCCGGCGCTTTGTCAGCAGCCTCACCGGAGAAGTCGCGATCGGAAACGAGATCGACGACCTTGACGCTCTTGTAGGGGGCTGGGCTAATCGCCCGAAGGGAGGTTCCGGGCGCGATGTATCGCGAAATTTCTCCCGTTCCCGCGGACAAAGCTGCAAGGAACTGTTGGACTGCAGTGTTCGACGGATGCCCGGCGACGATGCGGTATTTGTAACCAAGATTCACGTCGGGCCCGGTCGCAGGCGCCGGAACGGGTGACGGGATTGATGCCGCCCGGGCGCTGCCGTCATTGACGACAACCGGTACTGAATAGAAGCGTCTCTGCGAGGCTTCGGAGGGTTCTGACACCTGCCGCACCGAGGCCGAGACGATGACGGAGTAGACCTCGGACTTGTCGGTAGTTGGCGCACCAGTTCCGGATTCTGCGGCAGACTTCACGGGTGCAGGTTGCAGTTCGACGCTTGCAATTCGCGCGTCGCTGGCAACGAAGAGCGCTTCAGCAGGGAGCTTGATTCCTTCCGAGCGAACGTATGGAGCGAGCGACTTTTCGGCACCACGTTTCGCTTGAAGCCACGTCACGACGAACTGTTGCGCGAGGTCTTCCGCCTGTGCCTGTGAAGCGGTATTCACGGATGTCGTGGACTTCGGTTTCACCACTGTTGGCGAGGACACGGTGAACCCGGACAACACGAGAACGAGTGCCAGTACTCCAGCTCCGATGGCCCCGAAAAGTCCGAACCGGACCAGTTGTGTCTTCCGATCTTGGGTGCGCGCCCACGTCGCTTGTTCGCTCTGCGGTTCGTTGTCGTCGAGGGCGATCTTGTCCGTGCGGGGCTTCCGTTTCATTCCCTTGAAGCGACTCATGAGGAGCTGCCTTCGCTCTCGATGAGCGGCGCGACGATCGACAGAGTCGGCGGTTGCGTTGCAGCCTTTCGGCTCGTGTTCATCCGACCGAGCGCTGCACGTGCGCCAGCGGCAGGCTCGCCCAACAGGTAGTGGACCCGTGCGCCGGCCTCCGGACTGAGAGGGTGATCTGCAAGCTCTGTCAGCGCGGTCCGCAGTTGTTCCTGTACGGCGAACACCAGACCTGCATCGCGTAGCTGGCCACCGAGATCGTCTGATTCACCACTGAAACGAATGAACGGATCTCTCCATGGATCGGTGCTCACCTGCGGGTCCGGCTCGGCCATGTCAGGTCCTTCCTCTCGTCTGGCTCTCGGCAATTTCGAGGGCCTCTACAAGAGAGGAGGTTCGATTTTCGGACTGCTGTGACAGGTCTCGGCGAACTTTCTTCAAAAAGTTTTCTGAAGCAGTTTTCGTCGTCATTGCCAGTCGAAGAACTGCCTGCTCGGGCGACCGCCTGCGCAACCCACTGTGACCGCGTTCACGGCGAATGTGGGTCGATCGGCGCGGCCGCGGCAATAACAGAAGCCCCAATGGCAATGACATACATGCAGGTCACGGCAATAACCCGTTGATCTACTCCTATGCAGACCAATTCCTTCTGCATAGGAGATCGCCGTGGACACGTCCATCCACGCGCACACCAGCGCCACCATTCCCGTCAACTCGACGGACTTTCTCGCGGTCCTGCATCAGCAGTGGGTACGAGAGTCCGCGACGCCTTCTGCTCGTATCGAACTCTCGCAGTGGGTCAACACCCGGCCCGAACTTGTGGGTGCCGAGTCGTTCGCTGAACTGAAGGCACTCACCTTCTGTGAACCGGACGCCGTTCTGTCGGTACTACTTCACGCACACCAAGCGGGGTCGGCACTGGCGGGCAGCACGCTCATTGAATTCATGCGTCCGAAACTGACCGGGATGCAGAAGTAC
>CBDALO010000008.1:0-214258 GCA_965196985.1 Gammaproteobacteria bacterium
CCTTCATATCGGGTAGTGCTTGAGTCAACGCATCAACGAGTTCTTTGTCGCTGCTTTTTTCCTCATATTCTAAGGTGTAGTTTACCAGCCGTGAGAGGATGTGTAATGTAGTAGGTTTTAACAGCTATCTATGATATTGTGCTGCAGCCGATTGAGAAAACTACTGGAGCGTCAAAATGAACAAAGGATACCGGTATCCGTTCAATATCAGCATGATTTGAAAATAATTCAAAAAGTTCTTGACAGCTTTTTCGTGCAAATTTGGAAATTTTATATTGGAATCATCGTGTGTCATAAAAGCATGATGTGCGCTCTATAACAACGCTGTATGCTCGGATTATTTTTTCATCGATCAGGTTCATGGCTTAAAAATAATTTCAGCAGTACGGCCATCTGTGTGGGGAAAATTTACCTTTTCAAACCCGTGGTATACTCTTCCTATGAAAAAACAACCTGACAAATCAGTTTTAGCCGATCTCATTGAGAGATTTAATAATACTGTTACACCAACAGCACTAGAAACAGATTTTAGCAATGTATGTGAAAGTCAGGCTGAGAAAATCATAAAGCTAGAAGACAAGGTGCAATCGTTAAATAACGCATTAAATAAATATAAAGGTGAGCAAGGAAAGCCTAATGTTAGAAAGCAAACGCGCGCTAACAAGGACAAGGATCATTCCTCCGAGAAGGATAGAAAAGGAAATAAAACCAATAAAACTAGAAAGCCAAAATCTAGTAAAAAAAATCTCGAAGTCTCTAATACAGTGACACTAACAATTAATCCAGATTCGTTGCCCAGCGATGCTGTGCCAAATGGCTCTAAGAAAACACTTATCCAGGATATAAAAATTGCTGCTAATAACACTCTTTTTTTGCGCCAACAATATTACTCCCCTTCTGAAAACAAACACTATGCAGCACCTCTGCCAACTGGTTATGAGGGCCAGTTCGGCCCTACTATTAAAAGCTGGACAAGCTTCCTAAATACTCAAGGTGGTATGACGCTAGAAAGCCTTGAGACATTTTATAAAACCGCCAACATAGATATTAGTAAATCAACCATCCATAGCTTCACAATTAAAACACCTACGATACTTGAGCCCGAGAAGGTAGAAGTTGTGAAGGCAGGTTTACAATCCACGAACTACCAGCACCTAGATGACACCAACGCTAGAGAGGATGGGAAAAACCGTTATGTTAATGTATTGGGTAATGAGTATTATTCAGCTTACTTTACGCTGACCAGTAAAAGTCGATTAAGCGTCATTGAAATGTTAAGCAAAGACCACTTTGGGTTCACATTAAATGAGGCCGCTTTTAATTTACTGGCTACTATGAACTTACCCCACAAGGTAATCGAAAGCTTAAAGGTATTTCACTCATCGACTATCTTAAACAGTAAGGAGCTGGAAGTTATTCTTGATAAGGTATTAGGTGATAAAAAATTTCCAAAATATAGAAAGCTGATTACTGATGCGGCAGCTATCTCAACATATAGAAAGAGTCCTTATGCGATAGAAACACTCATTACCGATGATGCGCCACAGTTTAAGCTCATTACTGAATCACTCGCCTTGTGCTGGGTTCATGAGGGTAGGCATTATAAAAAGCTGACGCCAATTTTTAAGAAGCACCAAGACTCTGTTGACAGCTTCTTGGATAGGTTTTGGGATTATTATCATAAGCTCATTGAATATAAAAAGAACCCAGGGCAAGATGAGATAGATAAGCTATCCAATGAGTTTACTGAGTTATTCTCAACAATCACTGGCTACGAGAAACTAGATAAACAAATTGAGCTCACCTTAAAAAAGAAAAGGCAGCTATTGTTAGTGCTGGAAAAGCCAGAGCTTCCTCTACATAACAATCCAGCAGAGTTGATGGCTCGGAAGCAGGCTAGAATGCGCGATGTACACCTTCATACTATGAGTGAAGAAGGAACGAAAGCTAAGGATACAATGGTTACAATTACTGAGACATGTAAAAAGCTAGCAGTTAATGTCTTCGATTATATATATGACAGAATTACAAAAAACTATTCTATGCCTTCGCTAGCGGAATTAATTACCATCCGCTCATCACAGGCGCAGTAAACTAAAGAGAGCGCAGCATGAGCATCATGCTGAAATAAGACGGATACTAGTTAAACCTTCTTCAGGCAGTTCACCTTGGTAAACAACTTCGTCGGAGTCGGCCAGTAGAGTTTCAGTAGATTCCGAACCTTTTTCCGCTTGATCCTGTACTTTCTCTTGTTTATTTTGGTAGTGCAGGTCTGCAATCGCCCTTGAACCAATCAATACAGCTAGATCACTGCCATCACTATGTTTAAATATACGCTTGCGGTATTCATCTCCAGTTTGCAATGTAAGTGTGCGTAACCCGAGCGCGAGAATATAGCGCAGACTATCACCATCTTCAGAGAGTGCCATCATGAGTTTCGCGTTAGCAAAGGTTTTGCCACAACCAGTACTAGCCATGTTTATTGCGAAAAAACCTTTTCGTGTTCCACCCCACGTTGTGCGCCAATCTCGCACTTTTCTTGCAGCAGTATCTTGCCAGGTATAGGGCTGTGGGCTTTTGCGTTTCAACTCAGCAGTATTAAAACTGGGATCCAAGTTGTTTTCGATAGCTGGTAACTTTCCTATAATCTTTTTGGCGCTCTCGCAAACACCGACCAAATGCTGGTCCAAAGCTTGTTTGGGTGACTTATCTTTCTGGGTATTGGCGATCAATTTGGTGATACTTTTCCAATTACGAGTTTTACTAATATCAAGCGATGAAAAGTAATGATCGCCTAACATCAAGGCCAAACGAGCATGGTGCAACAAGACTCGATAACTACCATTGTCGATTGCTTGAGCAATAACATCTTGTAAATCTAATAATTTGGCAGACCAGCGTTTTATTTGTGACACCCATGTATTAGCGTTAGTTAGTAGGCCTTGAGGGAACTCTAAACATGCTGCAAGTTCTTTTATATTTTTATTTTCATATCCCCATGTCTTATCAATCATCTTAAGCAGACCATCGAGACCAGTACATGGGCTACCTTTAGGCGCTTCTTTCTCATTTAAAATCGGAAGTTTATGGTGGGTAATAATTAGCCATGCAATTAATTTTGCTATGCTGGGTAAATCGGCTAACGACACTTGTTCAGTATTATTGTGTAAGAATCTTTTAATCGCATCTTCATTGATTCTTCCCTCTTTTAATGTGGTTAACCAGTCATGGTCTATATTTGGGTTTTTGGTATTGTAGATTAGTGCCTTGAGCAATAAATAGGACACCCATTCATGGCGTAACCGATCCGCCTGAGTGCCTTTGTAGTTTTTGGAAAGTTTATTCTGGAAGCGAATACTGGCTTTACCCCAATCGTGCAGTAAAGCTGCCAAAGAAGTTAACGCTCGGATAAGGGGAAGCAACTTCCAATCTAACAAATCGTCTTGGTAAACTAAATCATTTGGCTCTATGAGGTTTCCCGTGGTGCGTTTTACCCTATATTTATAGAGTAAAGCTCATATCCATTAATATCAATATACAGTCTTTTGAATAGTGTTTTTGGGTCAAAAATCCCATAGCATCTACGCTTCAAAACTTTAATCTTATTATTAAATCCTTCAACAAACCCACTATTCTTTCCCTCTGAAAAATAATTACAGATTTCCACTTTGAAGGCTTTAAGAGTTTTTATGAATTTTTTAAAGCAATTAATCTTTTTACTTTGAACCTCCTGAATCCAGGCATCAATACTTTTAGTACCAGATTTTATTGATTGCTCCTTATTAAAAATGCTCGTTAGCTTTCTTGCCATTCGGTATGACTCTGTTAACTCAAAGGAGTAGGAGAATAATGTATTCAGCTTTTCATTTTCTTCTTTGGTAAAAAACTCTTTATGTCCCCTGAGCAGATTAGTTAGGTTTTTAACTTTATCATACTCATGAGGAGGTAGCTCCTTTTTTAAATCGGCTAGCACCTTTTGACGCATCTTGTCTAATGCTCGCCGATACAGTTTAGCAACATGATAACGGTCAACAATAACCTGCATTGGAGTAAAAACCTCTCTGGCAGCGTTAACATAACCCTTATACATGTCAGTACAAACTGACACAACTGTCTTTCTAAGCTTTATAGGAATCGAAAGCAGAAAATGCTTTATATCACGCTTTTTTCGACCTTTAATGATTGAAAGTATTCTAACTTTACCATTAATCCTGGCTGTAATAATTGTCATATAGGCGCCTTTTCCTTTTTCTAAACTAATCTCATCAATCCCTAAATCACCTAGAAATTTAAATTGCGACCAATTAATCTTAGGTGAGATATGGCGATTAATTATTCCTTCGATCTTCTTCTCTGTTGTGTCATTTTTCAATGCTACATCTTTTACTGTGCTGTTAACTAATTCGCGCAGTAAATATAATTCTAGTTCATAACTAAATTGACTATCACTTGAATGAAAATCCGGTGTTGCAGTAGTCGTTGGGCAATGGCAGCCATGTTCAAAACAGATATATCGCTTAGGCTGATAAATTAGATAGGTCTGCTTGTTCATAATAGGAAGATGCCTAACCTTGCGTTCTTTGTCGTAACCGTGAAAACGTGCGGTTTCTTTACCGCAAATATGACAACCAACGGATGTTTCTTCTGTCTGCCCGTAAATAAAAATTGCTGTATCAGTTTCTTCAACTTTATCGATACGGAAGAAGGGAATATTAAACTGGATGTCAATGGTCGGCATAGGTAATGTCCTTATTATGAGCTAAAATGGAGAGAAAATTCTATACCTGAATAATTTGGAAAGGAAGGCTTTATGCTATTAATAAAGGATAAACTCAACCACGGGAATTATCATAGAGCCAGCGAAGAGTTTAATGAATTTATTGGTTGGTTGCGGTTTGGTGGTGGTGGCGTCATAGCGGATAACTTGCAATTTAGTCAGCAAAAGATTATTAAGTTTAACCATTTATTAGCAAACATGTTGATCTTTCATACTGTCGTACATCAAACAAAGGCTGTGAATAAGCTGAAAGCGGAAGGAATGGATATACCTGATGAGGTTTTAGCGAGCCTTTCACCTTACTGGCGCGATCATCTCAATCGATTTGGTGTTTTTACACTTGATATGGAAAGAAATACTACAGAAATTGATTATAAATTAGCTAATCATTGAGATTTGGTCCCTTTTAACCAGGATTCCGGCCGGACCTCATGCTCTATTTTTTGTACGGTAGGAAAATGGGGGATATCAATAGACAATGGCATTCGGTTAACGTGATTTTATGCTATTCTCTTGCTCCCTTGAATAACTAGCGGTGAATTTAACCGAAGGAGCGGAGCAGGTATGCAGGACTTTTGGATCCAGTTGCACGCAATATTAGCAGACTGTTGTGCAAAATTTGATGAAACCTGGCAGCAAAGAAAACGAGCAATAACGACTGAAATTCTAGTTGTTTTCATTTTAAAACTAGTACTGAGTAAAAATAATCAGGGTTATCAAATTTTATTAAACGAGCTTTGGGAGTCATCAGAATTGGCCTGTATTCAGGAAAAGCCGTTCGCTGCTTCATCCATATGTGAGGCTCGCCAAAAGATGCCGGAAGTGATATTTACCGACCTCAATCGTGCTGTTTTATTGGCGCGAGAAAAGCAGGAGCCATTACCTTTATGGCAAGGACATCGTGTTTTTGGCGTTGATGGCTCCAAAATAAATCTACCTCATGAATTACTCGCCGCTGGTTACATGGCACCTAATAAAGGCCAATACTACCCACAAGGAATTATGAGCGCATTATATCATTTAGGTAGTGGCTATATTTATGATATTACTCTCAATGCAGAACGAAGCGAACGGCATATTTTATTGGCGCACATGGAGACGATGCAACCTGGTGATGTCTTGGTTCTTGACCGAGGGTATTTCAGCTATTTGATTTTAGTAAAAGCGATGGAAAAAGGCATCCACCTTATTTGTAGAATGCAGAGTGGCACTGTAAATACAGCCGTAAAACGTTTTTGGGAAAGTGATAGTCAAGATGAAATCATTACTTATAAGCCGTCAGTAGCTGTAAAGTACGAAAGTCGAAAGCAGGGTTATGAACTCGATATAAAACCGGTGAGGTTGCGATTAATTAAATATACTATTGGTGATGAAACTTATGTTTGTAGCACCACGTTGTTGGACCAAAAAAAATACCCGCTGGATGAATTTCCTAGTGTATATCATGGTCGCTGGGGAATTGAGGAGCTTTATAAAATATCCAAGGTGTTTATTGATATTGAAGAATTTCACAGTAAGTCAGAGCTTGGTGTAAAGCAAGAATGCTATGCGCATGCGCTAATCATAAACTTCGCACGAATTTTTGAGTCTGAGGCTAATAATCAGCTTCCACCACCCTCACCGAAGGGAAAGAATAAACCTGAAAAGCAAGATGGCTATTGGCAAGATTTTGTTGGGGAAATAAAAAATATTAAAACTAATTTCAAAAACACATTACTGGTTATCGGTCGAAGTTTAGAAAAATTATTGTTGCCAGAAAATGATTCTGGTTTTCTTTGTATCCCGCTCATGCTTGGCAGCATTGCTCGCGTACGTCAAAAAATAAGAAGGGGTAGGCATTCACCACGGCAATCTAGAAAGCCGGTTACAAAATGGTTAAATATTAGTGGAGGATCTGCCAAATATGCTTAACCGAATGCCATTGTATCAATAGAACCCCAGCTAGAAAATAATCTTCATAATGCACTTTTAGAAACTAGCAATGAGTTGTATGTCAAGCGAATTTTAGCCTTTTCTATTAAATTTATCCAAAGTCCAACTCTAAGCCACCCTTCCTTCAACTAAACCACCACCGTCAGTCCCCACTAACACGTGGTTGCCCGAGACCGTGACACTCGACACCCCATTAGTTGGCAGTGCCACGGTGCTGCTGGTGTTATACACCGTTGGATTCGTGATGGCGCCGGTACTGCTGTTATAGTCCCCCACCACTAAACCACCACCGTCAGTCCCCACTAACACGTGGTTGCCCGAGACCGTGACACTCGACACCCCATTAGTTGGCAGTGCCACGGTGCTGCTGGTGTTATACACCGTTGGATTCGTGATGGCGCCGGTACTGCTGTTATAGTCCCCCACCACTAAACCACCATTGTAAGTCCCCACTAACACGTGGTTGCCCGAGACCGTGACACTCAACACCCGATTAGTTGGCAGTGCCACGGTGCTGCTGGTGTTATACACCGTTGGATTCGTGATGGCGCCGGTATTACTGTTATAGTCCCCCACCACTAAACCACCACCGTTAGTCCCCACTAACACGTGGTTGCCCGAGACCGTGACACTCAACACCCCATTAGTTGGCAGTGCCACGGTGCTGCTGGTGTTATACACCGTTGGATTCGTGATGGCGCCGGTACTGCTGTTATAGTCCCCCACCACTAAACCACCACCGTCAGTCCCCACTAACACGTGGTTGCCCGAGACCGTGACACTCAACACCCAATTATTTGGCAGTGCCACGGTGCTGCTGGTGTTATACACCGTTGGATTCGTGATGGCGCCGGTACTGCTGTTATAGTCCCCCACCACTAAACCACCATTGTAAGTCCCCACTAACACGTGGTTGCCCGAGACCGTGACACTCAACACCCAATTATTTGGCAGTGCCACGGTGCTGCTGGTGTTATACACCGTTGGATTCGTGATGGCGCCGGTACTGCTGTTATAGTCCCCCACCACTAAACCACCATTGTAAGTCCCCACTAACACGTGGTTGCCCGAGACCGTGACACTCAACACCCGATTAGTTGGCAGTGCCACGGTGCTGCTGGTGTTATACACCGTTGGATTCGTGATGGCGCCGGTATTGCTGTTATAGTCCCCCACCACTAAACCACCACCGTTAGTCCCCACTAACACGTGGTTGCCCGAGACCGTGACACTCAACACCCGATTAGTTGGCAGTGCCACGGTGCTGCTGGTGTTATACACCGTTGGATTCGTGATGGCGCCGGTACTGCTGTTATAGTCCCCCACCACTAAACCACCACCGTTAGTCCCCACTAACACGTGGTTGCCCGAGACCGTGACACTCGACACCCGATTAGTTGGCAGTGCCACGGTGCTGCTGGTGTTATACACCGTTGGATTCGTGATGGCGCCGGTACTGCTGTTATAGTCCCCCACCACTAAACCACCACCGTTAGTCCCCACTAACACGTGGTTGCCCGAGACCGTGACACTCAACACCCGATTAGTTGGCAGTGCCACGGTGCTGCTGGTGTTATACACCGTTGGATTCGTGATGGCGCCGGTACTGCTGTTATAGTCCCCCACCACTAAACCACCACCGTCAGTCCCCACTAACACGTGGTTGCCCGAGACCGTGACACTCAACACCCAATTATTTGGCAGTGCCACGGTGCTGCTGGTGTTATACACCGTTGGATTCGTGATGGCGCCGGTACTGCTGTTATAGTCCCCCACCACTAAACCACCATTGTAAGTCCCCACTAACACGTGGTTGCCCGAGACCGTGACACTCAACACCCAATTAGTTGGCAGTGCCACGGTGCTGCTGGTGTTATACACCGTTGGATTCGTGATGGCGCCGGTACTGCTGTTATAGTCCCCCACCACTAAACCACCACCGTTAGTCCCCACTAACACGTGGTTGCCCGAGACCGTAAGGCTTAGAACATTATAAATTCCTGGCACACGGTGCCAGGTTTTTCCGTTATTACTACTAACAGCTAACCCTTGCTTTCCACCAGACAAAATAATATTTCCGTACTGCTTAACTATTAATGTCTTATTTCCTGTTGAATAACCATTAAATTGCCCTAAATCAAAAAAAGGATTCACAAGAAAATTATGGCCATAAGCGTTAACCCATTGATGATCAAGCTCATAACTGACCGCGAATCCTGCATAATTAAACGATAGGCTAGTCATTGAACCCGCTGATACAGCAAATCCATCGCTTTGAGGGGTTAAAGCACTTGGATTGTAAGTAATACCCAACGGGCAATTCCCTCCCGTATTACAGACTATGGCTGGAGAGTAAGTCACCCCGTTTGGTGGGAAGGTCGCCTTTAAATGCACATCAGTGAGCTGCTGCCCGGAAGTATTTGCTAATGTATAGTTATAGTTATGGGTTACATCATCAAGCCAAGCACCAAAATTCAGTGAATTATTCACTCCAGGTATCACTCGAATAGGAGAATTCGCTTCCATTAATGAAGCAGGTGCGCCCATTGCTGCCACTTTGATTGTTTGTGAGTCTGCGACTACTGTGATCACTGATTTTTTAAAAGAATCCGTTGTAATATTTTGTGGCTTGTAAGTGATTTTAAAAGTGCAGCTCCCGCCTTCTGCTAAACCAGATGCACACTGATTATCCGTGATGCTAAAAGGTATGCTTGCACCACTAATTTCTACGGGGTGAGATAATCCATTATTAGCAACCCTTGTTTGTAAATTAGCTGTACCAACTAGTGAAAGGGTGACTAAGCTAGAATGAGGACTTTGGAGTGAGGAATAAATAACAGGTTGATTGAGAGTAGCTTGCAGTTGATAACTCTGTGAACTTGAACCTCCATTTGAGCCATCGTCATGACATCCTCCAATTAAAAACACAGCAACAAATAAAACGAAAGTTTTCCATAACAACCAGTAAAACCTCATTCGTATAAGTCCTTCTATTTCAATAAAATGCAAATTAATTACTTTTTAATGTTTTTATAGTCCTAAGCTGTACACAACGGCAAACGATGATAAGCAAAAATAATCTTCCTTTCAAGAAAATTAATAATAATTCAGTGATTAATTTCTGATAAAACCCCAGTTCGGAGTTATGGCAGCCTTGGATTTAGTGAAAAACTTATATAACCTTTTGAAATTATTACTAATAATGGATGTGGTTATGATACATGAGCGCGAGGTTATAGAGTTATTTTGTCGCATAGATGATTTTGCTGAGGAATTTGCAGCACTTGAGCGCAAAGATCTACTCCCTTCATCTGCAGAAAAAAAGTCAGGTCCACCTTGTTGTTTAGCTTATAGCGAGATTATGACAATCATGATTTTGTTCCAAATGATCGGCTATAGAAACTTTAAATATTTTTATACTGGCTTTCTAAAAACATACTGGGGACATGTATCCGTCTTATTTCAGCATGATGCTCATGCTGCGCTCTCTTTAGTTTACTGCGCCTGTGATGAGCGGATGGTAATTAATTCCGCTAGCGAAGGCATAGAATAGTTTTTTGTAATTCTGTCATATATATAATCGAAGACATTAACTGCTAGCTTTTTACATGTCTCAGTAATTGTAACCATTGTATCCTTAGCTTTCGTTCCTTCTTCACTCATAGTATGAAGGTGTACATCGCGCATTCTAGCCTGCTTCCGAGCCATCAACTCTGCTGGATTGTTATGTAGAGGAAGCTCTGGCTTTTCCAGCACTAACAATAGCTGCCTTTTCTTTTTTAAGGTGAGCTCAATTTGTTTATCTAGTTTCTCGTAGCCAGTGATTGTTGAGAATAACTCAGTAAACTCATTGGATAGCTTATCTATCTCATCTTGCCCTGGGTTCTTTTTATATTCAATGAGCTTATGATAATAATCCCAAAACCTATCCAAGAAGCTGTCAACAGAGTCTTGGTGCTTCTTAAAAATTGGCGTCAGCTTTTTATAATGCCTACCCTCATGAACCCAGCACAAGGCGAGTGATTCAGTAATGAGCTTAAACTGTGGCGCATCATCGGTAATGAGTGTTTCTATCGCATAAGGACTCTTTCTATATGTTGAGATAGCTGCCGCATCAGTAATCAGCTTTCTATATTTTGGAAATTTTTTATCACCTAATACCTTATCAACTGAAAACTACCCAAAATTTAAATCAGCAAAATAATGCTGAAATATTGTGTAAAAATGACTATGCTTTGTCTTTTTAACAAGACTAACGAGATGAGTATAAATGTTAAACTTCGCCGATTACGCTGCCCCTCTTTTTTCAAAATTAACTGGGAAAGTTGTTTTAAAAAAATCTATCGACGATTGTAGGAAAGCTATTAACTGAAGGTAGTTGTAAGTTGTTCAGTTCATCAAAAGATAACAATGAGTATAAAAAGATGATTCGTACACTTACCGGTGAAAATAAAAGCACCGATTTAGATCCAATAAAAACAAATGATGTATTGCTAGAACAGAGCTGTGAAAAACTTTCACACGCCAGTAAAATTGATGTTCTTCATGATCCTTCTGATATTAGAAAGCCACATAGCAAGCAAACTGAAAATCTAGGTAAAGTAAGGAGTCTGGACGGGGATATTATCAATGGTTACAGCACGCATAACGCAGTTGCATTAGTACCTGGTGATAAGGCTGTGCATCTACTATCGCATGTAAGCTACAGCAATAAAGACCCTAAGTTTTTAAAAGCTGAGCATATTAGACCTTCTGCGAAACTAAATACTGGGCGAGCTTATGCTCGTTTGTAGTTTTAGAATCCGGCTTGAAGATTGAGAATCCCAGCAATAATATTAAATCTCATATTGTGTTTTCTGCGAAAATTCCTATACACCTCCCCAAGAATGCGGAATTTTTTAAATTTTGAGAATTGATGTTCAACCCTAATACGGATCTTGCTGTGATTACGGTTATCCTCTTTTTGTTGAGTAGTTAATTTGCCGCCTTTGGGCTTTTTATGAGGTAAGTTAACCAAGGGGTCAGTATGTTGAATTCCTTGGTATCCTAGATCAGCATATTTTTCTGCTGGTGGCAGTGGGCTGCCACGTTGTCGGATCTTAATATCATGAACCCTCCCAGGCATTGTTTGAGAGACGTTGATTATTTTTCCGGATGTACTCATTCTGAAAACTACCCAAAATTTAAATCAGCAAAATAATGCTGAAATATTGTGTAAAAATGACTATGCTTTGTCTTTTTAACAAGACTAACGAGATGAGTATAAATGTTAAACTTCGCCGATTACGCTGCCCCTCTTTTTTCAAAATTAACTGGGAAAGTTGTTTTAAAAAAATCTATCGACGATTGTAGGAAAGCTATTAACTGAAGGTAGTTGTAAGTTGTTCAGTTCATCAAAAGATAACAATGAGTATAAAAAGATGATTCGTACACTTACCGGTGAAAATAAAAGCACCGATTTAGATCCAATAAAAACAAATGATGTATTGCTAGAACAGAGCTGTGAAAAACTTTCACACGCCAGTAAAATTGATGTTCTTCATGATCCTTCTGATATTAGAAAGCCACATAGCAAGCAAACTGAAAATCTAGGTAAAGTAAGGAGTCTGGACGGGGATATTATCAATGGTTACAGCACGCATAACGCAGTTGCATTAGTACCTGGTGATAAGGCTGTGCATCTACTATCGCATGTAAGCTACAGCAATAAAGACCCTAAGTTTTTAAAAGCTGAGCATATTAAGAAAATAGAGGCTGGAAAGCCATTTGAGGGAGATAAAGAGGCCAAGAGTCTTTATGAATCTGGTGATTACTTTAATAAAAAGCTGCTGTCTATTCGTGAAATAGAAAAAATAGGAATCTGCCTAAAATCAAAGAATGAAGATGCAACCATTACCCATATTCTAGATAGAGAGTTTGATGATAATGACTATCTCTCACTAATTGATACAAACCTAGATCAAGACTTTATTATTCGCTCAAAAATAACAAGAACAATAGAAGGTAGAGGTGATGATGGTAAAAAGCTTAAGCTGATTAACGCTGATTTTGATGCTCAAGGCGAAAAGCAATTCCAAAAGTTAACAGTTGGAAAGAATTGCGTACAAGACGGAAAAATAACTATTTATTTTGGAGAGTTTGAGAACATCAATGCAATTAAAATCCAAATTACAGGCAGAGATGGTAGGAGAATTTTTAAGAATGACATGCTGCTATTAACTAATAAAAAAGTAACGACTTTTGATGAGGCGTATGAGGTATACATAGCCTATCTATCTCGTGCGAAAATTGAATATGTTTTTAAATTTCTCAAGGAAGGACTAGGCTGGGAAAATATGCAGATAAAAAATTTTAAAGGGATACAAAATCTACTGGCTGTATGTTTTTATGTGGCCTCATATTTGTATGAGATAGGTAAGGAAAAAGCTTATGACGATTACGCAATTATGCTAGCTAAATTAGGAGATGGTAAGGGCAAGGTGACACGACACTTTATTGCGAAGGGTATTAGAAAACTTCTAACGTATCACTTAGTAGAGCAATTTTTTAAAGAAAATAGTGTTTCTCAAGAAGAACAAAAAGAATTATCGAATTCAGTTCAGGTAGGGAGATAACAATTTTGGGTAGTTCTCAGACTCATTGCTATCTCCACCTTTTGAGTATGTCTTTTCTTTTTACCAGAATAATAATCTTTACGTGGCTTCTTCTTTTTGGGGCGCTGAATAGGCTGCTCCGTTACATCCATTAATATAGCGCAAACCGCATCTTCTGTTAGGGTTCTGTCTTTTTTAATATGAATATGCTTGGCCACTAAGGGTTCTAAGCGTTTAAATAAGCGGCAGACATTACTGTCATCCAAACCAACAAAGTAACCTAAGAATTCATGTGTTACATAAGTGCGATAGTACATCATGAGAAGCAAAAGGCGATCATGGTGCGTGGTGAGTTTCGGGCGCCTTCCCAGCTTACTAAACTCATCATCAAGTGATGACTTCACTTGTTGGTGTATCGTTTCAAAATCATCAAGGGTCAAACCAGTTAACTTTTTAAAAATACGCGGGCGGTTACTGAGTTGCTGATAGCTTAATAGCATATGCCTTTCCATGAATGATTATTAATCAGGCAATTATAAGCAAATTTTAGCTAGTTTCTAGAACTGCCCTTAGTTACGCAGAAGGTCTATTAAGAAAATAGAGGCTGGAAAGCCATTTGAGGGAGATAAAGAGGCCAAGAGTCTTTATGAATCTGGTGATTACTTTAATAAAAAGCTGCTGTCTATTCGTGAAATAGAAAAAATAGGAATCTGCCTAAAATCAAAGAATGAAGATGCAACCATTACCCATATTCTAGATAGAGAGTTTGATGATAATGACTATCTCTCACTAATTGATACAAACCTAGATCAAGACTTTATTATTCGCTCAAAAATAACAAGAACAATAGAAGGTAGAGGTGATGATGGTAAAAAGCTTAAGCTGATTAACGCTGATTTTGATGCTCAAGGCGAAAAGCAATTCCAAAAGTTAACAGTTGGAAAGAATTGCGTACAAGACGGAAAAATAACTATTTATTTTGGAGAGTTTGAGAACATCAATGCAATTAAAATCCAAATTACAGGCAGAGATGGTAGGAGAATTTTTAAGAATGACATGCTGCTATTAACTAATAAAAAAGTAACGACTTTTGATGAGGCGTATGAGGTATACATAGCCTATCTATCTCGTGCGAAAATTGAATATGTTTTTAAATTTCTCAAGGAAGGACTAGGCTGGGAAAATATGCAGATAAAAAATTTTAAAGGGATACAAAATCTACTGGCTGTATGTTTTTATGTGGCCTCATATTTGTATGAGATAGGTAAGGAAAAAGCTTATGACGATTACGCAATTATGCTAGCTAAATTAGGAGATGGTGCTAGTGCGCCATCCTTTCTGTAAATTCCATTGACTTGCTGAAAATAAGCACGCGACTCAGTCAGATTAGAAATTCCTTTTAAGGTAAACTTAACCAAAAAAGAGGAATGACAATGAGCTGCTATAAAAATGAGAACTTAATCGAAGAAGCCATACATGTTTTAGCGATGGAGGGGTTTGAAGCTTTACCTAAGCTTGTCTCCAGGTTGATGAATGAGGCTATGTTAATAGAAAGGGAGCGCCATTTAAATGCCAGTCCTTATGAGCGAACTGGCGATAGAAACGGATATGCGAACGGCTTTAAACCAAGGTTAATTAACACAGGTCAAGGTCAGCTTGAGCTACAGATACCGCAGGTTAGAGACTCCAATGAAGCCTTCTATCCATCAGTCTTAGAGCGAGGTGTACGCTCTGATAGAGCACTTAAGCTGGCTGTCGCTGAAATGTATGTGCATGGGGTTTCCACGCGCAAAGTTGAAAAGGTGCTAAAGCAACTCTGTGGAACAGATATTTCAAGCACAGAGGTAAGCCGTTGCGCTAAATTGTTGGATGAAGATTTAAAGAAATGGCGAAATAAGCCGTTAGGAAAGATAAAATATCTTTGGCTAGATGCACGTTATGAGAAGGTGCGCACTAGCGGCACAGTACAAGACTGTGCGGTATTGATAGCCTATGGCTTTGATGAATCAACCGGCAAGAGAACAGTGCTAGGTGTTTCTGTTGCGTTATCAGAGGCTGAGGTACATTGGCGTGATTTTCTTCAGCAGTTGGTTGAGCGAGGTATACATGGTATTGAGTTGATTACTAGCGACGCTCATACTGGCCTAAAAGCCGCTAGAAGAGCTGTGTTCCCCAGTGTTCCTTGGCAACGCTGCCAATTTCATTTGCAGCAAAATGCTCAGGCTCACATACCAAAGCGCTCAATGAAGGAACCAGTAGCTGAGGAGATTACAGCTATATTTAATGCCTCAAACATTCATGAGTCGGAAAGACTATTGGCTATGGCGGTAGATAAATATCAGCAAACAGCACCAGAGCTTTCTTCTTGGTTGGAAGTGAATATACCGGAGGGCTTAGTAGTGATGAACTTTGACAGGCCGCATCAAAAAAGATTAAGAACCAGTAACATAGCTGAGCGCGTAAACAGAGAGGTAAAAAGAAGGACGCATACAGTTGGAATTTTCCCTAATACTGAATCGTGCCTAAGGCTCGTATCAGCTGTTTTAGTGGAAATTGATGACCAGTGGAGCGGATCACCTAGATACTTAAGTTGAAGTGAATAATAAGGCTTCATAGGGTTTTAGGATAGATCATTCTTGTTCTTATTAACGAGATATAATTGCTATTACCTAAAAGTTAATAATTTATTTTGAGAGGAGAAAAATTTGAGGTATAAATAATTTTTTAGATTGATTAGCATAATTAATTTAAGATATTATGCGATGAGACAGGTACAATAGAGTGCCATTTAGAATTTTAAAGGTTTTTCTAAGTACTGAAGTTGGTTTTTACAGACAAAATAACGCTCTATCGAGATGGTAAGGGCAAGGTGACACGACACTTTATTGCGAAGGGTATTAGAAAACTTCTAACGTATCACTTAGTAGAGCAATTTTTTAAAGAAAATAGTGTTTCTCAAGAAGAACAAAAAGAATTATCGAATTCAGTTCAGGTAGGGAGATAACAATTTTGGGTAGTTCTCAGCTTAGTGCTTGCAAGGAAGAACTTTCTATTTTGCGACACAATGCCAGGCGCTAACGCACTAGCAATGCATGCAAGTCTAGCTCTAACTGCTGAACTGCATCATCACAATGTCTGTCGATACTTCACCTATCTTTATGAGCGCCTACCACATTGCAAAACATTAGAAGATATTGAGGCACTGCTGCCATGGAATGTGCCGCCGGATAGCACCTAGCACGTGTTAGCTACGGAAGCAAGGACGCCCGTGGATCGCTTACGGATGTTTCTTCTGTCTGCCCGTAAATAAAAATTGCTGTATCAGTTTCTTCAACTTTATCGATACGGAAGAAGGGAATATTAAACTGGGTGCTGCCTCTATATAATGTAGGCTATATTGCTGCTGGCACGCCAAAATCATTGACCTTCTCCCAAAACTGATCCCATCTGCCTTTAGTCTTTACTAGTGTTCTCAAGCATAAAACGATTTTCATTCCCTTGTCTTTCCAGCGCATTCCTGATCCGCCTAATCTTTGTTTAACAATTGTTTTACATGCTGCTTCAGTGACGCCAGAGCCAATTGGTGCATTCTGCTTAATCAAATTATGATACGACATTCGCTTTTCTTTAATATTATTTTCAAAATACGTAATTGTTCCTTCTAGCTTTTCTCTAAGCGATTTATTCAGTTTTTTATTTAGATGCTCTTTAAGCTCAGCAAGTATTCTACCTGCCGCACCTTTCTTGTGCTTTAAGTCATGACATCTCTCTTCGAGCCAAACATCACGCTCATCTCTTTCAGATTTTTTGGTAAATACTGCCTTTGATGCTTCGCCGAGATATTCAGTTGCATGCCAAAAATCTAAAATTTGCGTATCAGTATGTTTTTTTAGAAATGGCCAATTATTTTTTGCTCCATCAGCAACGCCAATTGTTTTAGCATCAGGGTAATATTTCTTTTTCAGCTTTATTTCCTTTTCAAGCCTATTAAAGAATTCATCTTTTCCATATTCTGGTGATGCTGCAACGTAGGTTGTGTGCAGGCGTGCACCATGCTTATCATACATGGAAATAGTTCCAACCATGCTCTCTCTATAACCATCATCAACGGTGAGAACATATGCACCATCTAAGCTAATACTTAGCATCTCAATGTCTGCATCAAGCTTTGGCTCTTCATATTCCCACTCAGCCTCTTTGGCTTGTGCAATACCGCCAACAAAATCAGTTGCCCGTTGCAAGTATGAATGTGAGATTTTACGGTTATGATTGACCTTGAGATCATCAATAACACTAGGAGCAGGTAAGTTTGAGTATTTATGTGAGATTATTTTTGCAAATCGCGGTGTTGATCCTTGGATAATTCTAGCCTTATCTTCTAAAGGACAAAAGATCTTCCCGCCTTTAGAGGTTTGATAAACATAACGCTTAACTCGAGCAACTCCATAAGGCGTTTGGTAATTTGCTTCATCTCTACTTCGTGCTGTTAGCTTTATTTTTCCAACATGGATAGGAGAGCCATCTGCATCAAACTTACTTAAAGCTTTTTCAGTGGCTAATGTTCCAACCTCATTAAGGCCGTCAAGAATTGCATCCTCACATTCAAGCATGGATCCTTTTAGTGGAAGCTTGAGCTCAATAGTTAATTCATTATTTTCATCAGAGAGAATTCTAGCTAACATCCAAACACCATCCGTAATCAAGTTAAAGTGTATATTATGCTATATTTTCTACATTATATAAAGGCAGCACCCATTAAACTGGATGTCAATGGTCGGCATAGGTAATGTCCTTATTATGAGCTAAAATGGAGAGAAAATTCTATACCTGAATAATTTGGAAAGGAAGGCTTTATGCTATTAATAAAGGATAAACTCAACCACGGGAATTATCATAGAGCCGCCTTCTCTTTTCCAGGTAGGCTCTTACAATCCTGCATCTGTAATACTATTAAAAACCGACCCATATCCTTCACAATCATCTACAGCATCTCTTGGTTCGCAACAGGTATCAACTTTAGCAGTAGAAGCATTCGTAAAAAAAGACGCTGAACTGTTAGACATAAATTTACCTGCGTCATATACAGGAAGGTTAAGATTTGTAGCAAGCTCATCATGTTTTATTCTAAGCTGTCCTAAATTTGATTTTGGCTTATCCACGCTCACAGGTGTAAACCCAGTCTTTTTGTAAAATATTTTATATAAAACATGGTCCTGATCAGTAAGTGCAGAATGAATTACTTTATACTTTGCTGTATCATCATCCTCGCCAACTAAAATCTGTTTCAGTAACTCTTTTTTATGCCTTATTAACCACTGATAAATAGAAGTAGAAACCGTTTCTCCAGTTTTCAATCGTGGAAGAAGAGCATTTATTAAGTTATTCGGCGTAAAGAATTGACTACCAGTGCTCAGAAGATCGCTTATTTCGCGATCTAGGAAGTTGCTGAACGATACAACCGCTCGATCGTAAAGCACTATTGCCGCCACGTAATCTTTTGAGCCACCCAGGCCGTGTTGATGCATATATGCGCGATTACACATCGCACAGGCATCACCCAGCTCAATCGCTTGCTCGTAAAGCGCTATTGCCGTCGCGTAATCTTTTGAGCCACCCAGGCCGTGTTGATGCATATATGCGCGATTACACATCGCATAGGCATCACCCAGCTTAATCGCTTTCTCGTAAAGCGCTATTGCCGCCGCGTAATCTTTTGAGCCACCCAGGCCGTGTTCATGCATATATGCGCGGTCACTCATCGCAGTGGCATCACCCAGCTTAATCGCTTTCTCGTAAAGCGCTATTGCCGCCGCGCAATCTTTTGAGCCACCCAGGCCGTGTTGATGCATATATGCGCGGTTATTCATCGCATAGGCATCACCCAGCTTAATCGCTTGCTCGTAAAGCACTATTGCCGCCGCGTAATCTTTTGAGCCACCCAGGCCGTGTTCATGCATATATGCGCGGCCACTCATCGCAGTGGCATTACCCAGCTTAATCGCTTGCTCGTAAAGCACTATTGCCGCCGCGGAATCTTTTGAGCCACCCAGGCCGTGTTCATGCATATATGCGCGATTACACATCGCACGGGCATCACCCAGCTTAATCGCTTGCTCGTAAAGCGCTATTGCCGCCGCGTAATCTTTTGAGCCACCCAGGCCGTGTTGATGCATATATGCGCGATTACGCATCGCACAGGCATTACCCAGCTCAATCGCTAGCTCGTAAAGCACTATTGCCGCCGCGTAATCTTTTGAGCCACCCAGGCCGTGTTGATGCATATATGCGCGATTACGCATCGCAGTGGCATTACCCAGCTTAATCGCTTTCTCGTAAAGCACTATTGCCGCCGCGTAATCTTTTGAGCCACCCAGGCCGTGTTGATGCATATATGCGCGATTACACATCGCAGTGGCATCACCCAGCTTAATCGCTTGCTCGTAAAGCACTATTGCCGCCGCGTAATCTTTTGAGCCACCCAGGCCGTGTTGA
The DNA here is from genome assembly GCA_965196985.1 of Gammaproteobacteria bacterium. Lineage (GTDB taxonomy): Bacteria > Pseudomonadota > Gammaproteobacteria > UBA12402 > UBA12402 > 2-12-FULL-35-23. Next base: position 19,795 of record CBDALO010000008.1, read on the forward strand.
TGCATATATGCGCGGTCATTCATCGCAGTGGCATTACCCAGCTTAATCGCTTGCTCGTAAAGCACTATTGCCGCCGCGTAATCTTTTGAGCCACCCAGGCCGTGTTCATGCATATATGCGCGATTACGCATCGCAGTGGCATTACCCAGCTTAATCGCTTTCTCGTAAAGCGCTATTGCCGTCGCGCAATCTTTTGAGCCACCCAGGCCGTGTTGATGCATATATGCGCGATTACACATCGCAGTGGCATTACCCAGCTTAATCTCTTTCTCGTAAAGCGCTATTGCCGTATCGTATAAAGAATTAGCGTGGCTAAGACCCACAACGCCACGTTTATTAAATATAGATAAAACATCTACATCATAAAATGAGTCTTTACTAGGATCATCATGTAATTTTTTAAGGCCCTCTTGATTGATGCTGTTACTTTGCGCTCCTGCTATAGAGTTCATCATACTTTGAAAACTTTGACTTTGGTTTGATAACCATCTCAGCTGGTCATGACTTATCATACCGTTATTACCATTAGCTACAGCAATAATGCTGTCATAGTATCGACTAGCTCTGTCTTCCCGATAGCCACTAGCTTGTATATCCATTACTACCATGTTATATAAGGCGTCAAGATCATTATTTCTTGCTACTAACAATAAGCAAGTGAAATAATCTGGGCGTGAAGATACAATAATATCCCTAATCAATTTTAAATCTGTATTATTTGAAATTGAAATATGTTTGGATTGAACCATTGAAGTAAGGTAATTTAGTACTTGTTTGTCGCTAGCTAAATTTACCGCTATGTCAAACGGTATAGTTTCTCTACCATTCTGAGAAATAGATAACAACCAACTCTTTATTTGATTGGTTTCATCTGTTAATAAGTCATAAAGTTTGTTAGCGTCTTCAACCTCATAATCAGTAATTTTATATACTGTAATTCCTGTATCACGTTTAATTTTATCTTTTAAATCAGAGCCAGCACCCATAACTAAGTTTCCTCAAAACAATCAACAATATGTTTCATGGTAATCGCTCATCGTTAATATAATATGATAAAATCATGGTTGTTTATGTGGTATTTCTTACGCATAGTTCGGGTATCTCCATAGCCCGGGACAGTGAAACATCTTAGGATTCTTTCCATGTGTCATTCATTTTTTTGACCATGTCACGCTTCGCAAGTTGAAATTCTTTTTTATAAAGATAGATTTATTCTGATTATGTTTGCAGTGTGATACGGTTTTGTTCATTTTAGTCGAACGTCATTGCTTGCTCTTTAACAATTAACTGTGCCTCATGGAATCTGAAACTACTATGCTATAGCTACTACTTTCTGCCTAGGCCTTGCATCAGGCATAGCAGGCATGCTAGTGCGCCATCCTTTCTGTAAATTCCATTGACTTGCTGAAAATAAGCAGGCGACTCAGTCAGATTAGAAATTCCTTTTAAGGTAAACTTAACCAAAAAAGAGGAATGACAATGAGCTGCTATAAAAATGAGAACTTAATCGAAGAAGCCATACATGTTTTAGCGATGGAGGGGTTTGAAGCTTTACCTAAGCTTGTCTCCAGGTTGATGAATGAGGCTATGTTAATAGAAAGGGAGCGCCATTTAAATGCCAGTCCTTATGAGCGAACTGGCGATAGAAACGGATATGCGAACGGCTTTAAACCAAGGTTAATTAACACAGGTCAAGGTCAGCTTGAGCTACAGATACCGCAGGTTAGAGACTCCAATGAAGCCTTCTATCCATCAGTCTTAGAGCGAGGTGTACGCTCTGATAGAGCACTTAAGCTGGCTGTCGCTGAAATGTATGTGCATGGGGTTTCCACGCGCAAAGTTGAAAAGGTGCTAAAGCAACTCTGTGGAACAGATATTTCAAGCACAGAGGTAAGCCGTTGCGCTAAATTGTTGGATGAAGATTTAAAGAAATGGCGAAATAAGCCGTTAGGAAAGATAAAATATCTTTGGCTAGATGCACGTTATGAGAAGGTGCGCACTAGCGGCACAGTACAAGACTGTGCGGTATTGATAGCCTATGGCTTTGATGAATCAACCGGCAAGAGAACAGTGCTAGGTGTTTCTGTTGCGTTATCAGAGGCTGAGGTACATTGGCGTGATTTTCTTCAGCAGTTGGTTGAGCGAGGTATACATGGTATTGAGTTGATTACTAGCGACGCTCATACTGGCCTAAAAGCCGCTAGAAGAGCTGTGTTCCCCAGTGTTCCTTGGCAACGCTGCCAATTTCATTTGCAGCAAAATGCTCAGGCTCACATACCAAAGCGCTCAATGAAGGAACCAGTAGCTGAGGAGATTACAGCTATATTTAATGCCTCAAACATTCATGAGTCGGAAAGACTATTGGCTATGGCGGTAGATAAATATCAGCAAACAGCACCAGAGCTTTCTTCTTGGTTGGAAGTGAATATACCGGAGGGCTTAGTAGTGATGAACTTTGACAGGCCGCATCAAAAAAGATTAAGAACCAGTAACATAGCTGAGCGCGTAAACAGAGAGGTAAAAAGAAGGACGCATACAGTTGGAATTTTCCCTAATACTGAATCGTGCCTAAGGCTCGTATCAGCTGTTTTAGTGGAAATTGATGACCAGTGGAGCGGATCACCTAGATACTTAAGTTGAAGTGAATAATAAGGCTTCATAGGGTTTTAGGATAGATCATTCTTGTTCTTATTAACGAGATATAATTGCTATTACCTAAAAGTTAATAATTTATTTTGAGAGGAGAAAAATTTGAGGTATAAATAATTTTTTAGATTGATTAGCATAATTAATTTAAGATATTATGCGATGAGACAGGTACAATAGAGTGCCATTTAGAATTTTAAAGGTTTTTCTAAGTACTGAAGTTGGTTTTTACAGACAAAATAACGCTCTATCCTTAAACAAACACTTCACCTGCTTGAAGATCATAAATATGATATAGGTTATTACTATTCTAATCTTTCAGGCTTTGATCATATGATTCTAGATTCATGGGCTTTGAGTGATAGAAATAATAAACTAATGAGTTACTTGTTGGAAATAGCAAGAATATATAACCAAAAACGAGAGGATAATAGTGGAAATTTGTAGAGAAGGCGAGGTTAAAAATCATATTAACTTGTTAGTTATGTATAATAAAAAACTAAAGATATTGAAAATGAATTGTCTGGTTAATGGAGTATATCTGAAAAATCACGCTTATGAATTTTCACCCAAATATACTGCTGTCAGCAGATAAACAAAACTGAATAGGATAATAGACACGTGAAAGAAGGAGATATCGAGAGAGAGTTAATCAATAAACTCATTGATCTTAAATACCGCTATAGATCTGATATTAATAATAGAGTATTACTTGAGCAAAACTTTCGTGATCAGTTTGAATCGCTTAACTGCATTAGATTAACTGACAATGAGTTTGAGCGACTACTTGAACAAGTGATCACTGCAGATACTTACAAGGCTTCTCAAATATTGAGGGAAAATAATTACTTTGAGCGTGATGACGGCACGCCATTCCATTATACCTTAGTTAACATAAAAGATTGGTGTAAGAACACCTTTGAGGTTATTAATCAGGTTCGACTCAATACTGACTATACCCATCATGTTTATGATGTGGTCTTATTGATTAATGGTATTCCTGTTGTTCAGATTGAGCTAAAAAACCAACAAATTAGTCCTAGCAGAGCTATGGAGCAAATTATCGAATATAAGAGCGACATTGGTAACGGTTATACTAGAACCTTAATGTGTTTTTTACAGATTTTTATTGTGAGCAACCAACATGATACATGGTACTTTGCTAACAACAATCAGCGACACTTTAGTTTTGATGCTGAAAAACGTTTTCTTTCTTTGTATCAATTTGCTGACAAGGATAATAAAAAAATTAGTATCCGTCTTATTTCAGCATGATGCTCATGCTGCGCTCTCTTTAGTTTACTGCGCCTGTGATGAGCGGATGGTAATTAATTCCGCTAGCGAAGGCATAGAATAGTTTTTTGTAATTCTGTCATATATATAATCGAAGACATTAACTGCTAGCTTTTTACATGTCTCAGTAATTGTAACCATTGTATCCTTAGCTTTCGTTCCTTCTTCACTCATAGTATGAAGGTGTACATCGCGCATTCTAGCCTGCTTCCGAGCCATCAACTCTGCTGGATTGTTATGTAGAGGAAGCTCTGGCTTTTCCAGCACTAACAATAGCTGCCTTTTCTTTTTTAAGGTGAGCTCAATTTGTTTATCTAGTTTCTCGTAGCCAGTGATTGTTGAGAATAACTCAGTAAACTCATTGGATAGCTTATCTATCTCATCTTGCCCTGGGTTCTTTTTATATTCAATGAGCTTATGATAATAATCCCAAAACCTATCCAAGAAGCTGTCAACAGAGTCTTGGTGCTTCTTAAAAATTGGCGTCAGCTTTTTATAATGCCTACCCTCATGAACCCAGCACAAGGCGAGTGATTCAGTAATGAGCTTAAACTGTGGCGCATCATCGGTAATGAGTGTTTCTATCGCATAAGGACTCTTTCTATATGTTGAGATAGCTGCCGCATCAGTAATCAGCTTTCTATATTTTGGAAATTTTTTATCACCTAATACCTTATCAAGAATAACTTCCAGCTCCTTACTGTTTAAGATAGTCGATGAGTGAAATACCTTTAAGCTTTCGATTACCTTGTGGGGTAAGTTCATAGTAGCCAGTAAATTAAAAGCGGCCTCATTTAATGTGAACCCAAAGTGGTCTTTGCTTAACATTTCAATGACGCTTAATCGACTTTTACTGGTCAGCGTAAAGTAAGCTGAATAATACTCATTACCCAATACATTAACATAACGGTTTTTCCCATCCTCTCTAGCGTTGGTGTCATCTAGGTGCTGGTAGTTCGTGGATTGTAAACCTGCCTTCACAACTTCTACCTTCTCGGGCTCAAGTATCGTAGGTGTTTTAATTGTGAAGTTATGGATGGTTGATTTACTAATATCTATGTTGGCGGTTTTATAAAATGTCTCAAGGCTTTCTAGCGTCATACCACCTTGAGTATTTAGGAAGCTTGTCCAGCTTTTAATAGTAGGGCCGAACTGGCCCTCATAACCAGTTGGCAGAGGTGCTGTATAGTGTTTGTTTTCAGAAGGGGAGTAATATTGTTGGCGCAAAAAAAGAGTGTTATTAGCAGCAATTTTTATATCCTGGATAAGTGTTTTCTTAGAGCCATTTGGCACAGCATCGCTGGGCAACGAATCTGGATTAATTGTTAGTGTCACTGTATTAGAGACTTCGAGATTTTTTTTACTAGATTTTGGCTTTCTAGTTTTATTGGTTTTATTTCCTTTTCTATCCTTCTCGGAGGAATGATCCTTGTCCTTGTTAGCGCGCGTTTGCTTTCTAACATTAGGCTTTCCTTGCTCACCTTTATATTTATTTAATGCGTTATTTAACGATTGCACCTTGTCTTCTAGCTTTATGATTTTCTCAGCCTGACTTTCACATACATTGCTAAAATCTGTTTCTAGTGCTGTTGGTGTAACAGTATTATTAAATCTCTCAATGAGATCGGCTAAAACTGATTTGTCAGGTTGTTTTTTCATAGGAAGAGTATACCACGGGTTTGAAAAGGTAAATTTTCCCCACACAGATGGCCGTACTGCTGAAATTATTTTTAAGCCATGAACCTGATCGATGAAAAAATAATCCGAGCATACAGCGTTGTTATAGAGCGCACATCATGCTTTTATGACACACGATGATTCCAATATAAAATTTCCAAATTTGCACGAAAAAGCTGTCAAGAACTTTTTGAATTATTTTCAAATCATGCTGATATTGAACGGATACAAAAATTACACATCTGGAAACCTTTACTGAAAAGTTCCTAGCAAAATGTACACTTGGCCAAATGATTAGTCGATACATGGTTTTAGTCGATAGTGAGCAAAAAATAATGATTATGCGTCCCTACCAAATCTATGCTGTCAAGGCAATTATGGATTGTGTACACACAAACTGTGGTAACGGTTATATTTGGCATACGACTGGTAGTGGTAAAACGCTCACTTCATTTAAAACGTCAACACTGCTCAAAGAAAACCCTGAGATTGAAAAATGCCTTTTTGTGGTTGATCGTAAAGATCTCGACAAACAAACTGTTGAAGAGTTCAACCGTTTTCAAGAGGGCTGTGTAACTAGAAACACGCACACGGAAGATCTAGTAAGCCGATTGCTTTCAAATGATTATTCTAATAAGGTCATTGTCACCACCATTCAAAAGCTTGGATTAGCCTTAAGTGGTAGCAATAAGAAAAATTATAAAAAACAGCTTGAGCCGCTTCGTCATAAGCGGATGGTCTTGATTTTTGATGAATGCCATCGATCACAGTTTGGTGATAACCAAGCGGCTATCAAGGAGTTTTTCTCTAACGCGCAGCTTTTTGGTTTTACGGGGACGCCGATTTTTGAGCAAAACGCATCAACCTATAAAATAGAGGGTGAGAAAAAAACCCTTAAAACCACAAAGGATGTTTTTGAGAGACTTTTACATGCCTATACGATTACTCATGCTATTGAAGACCGCAATGTACTTAGATTTCACTTAGACTACTATAAACCGAAGGGAAAGAATCCGCCTCAGCCAGGCCAAGCGATCACTAAGAAAGCGATTATTAACTCAATTTTTGAGAAACATGATGCTGCTACAGCTAGCAGAAAGTTTAATGCGATTTTGGTTACCGCAGGAATTGATGACGCAATTGAGTATTTCGAGCTTTTTAAAAACCTACAGGAAGCGCGATTAACGACTCATCCTGAATTTAAACCATTAAACATAGCGTGTATCTTCACCCCTCCAGCGGAGGGAAATAAAGATGTGAGGCAGATGCAAGAAGATCTCGATCAAGAGCGGCGTGATAATACAGTAGAACCTGAAAAGAAAAAACAAGCACTAATACAGATAATAGAAGATTATAATGCTAAGTATGGAACGAATCATAAAATTACTGAGTTTACTCAGTATTACAGTGATGTGCAAAGCCGCGTTAAATCTCAGGAGTTTCCTAACCGTGATCTGCCTCATAACCAGAAAATTGATATTCTGATTGTTGTTGAAATGTTACTGACAGGGTTTAATGCGCCGTTTCTCAATACTCTGTACGTTGATAGAAACTTAACCTATCACCGTTTAATCCAAGCCTTTTCACGAACTAATCGTGTTATTAATGACACGAAGCCTTATGGGAATATCTTAGATTTTCGCCAGCAGCAAGATGCGGTCAGTGATGCAATCGCTTTGTTTTCTGGGGAAAGCTCGCCGGAAGTGGTTAAAAAAATCTGGTTGGTTGATCCTGCCGAAACTGTTATTGAAACGTTAGATGATTCGGTCAAAAAGCTTGCTGAGTTTATGGAGTCACAAGGGTTAGAAAATAAACCCTCAGATGTGCCTAATCTAAAAGGGGAAGCTGCACGTAGTCAATTTATTAATCTCTTCAAAGAAGTTCAGCGTGCTAAAACACAGCTTGACCAATATACGGATCTTAATGAGAAACAAAAACAAACTATTAACACGTTACTTCCTAAAGACCAGCTTCAAGGTTTTCGTGGAGCTTACTTAGAAGTTGCGGAAAGATTAAGATCTGATCACGGTAAAAAAGGTAAGGATGCTTCCAGTGAAGTTGAAGATCTTGACTTTGAATTTGTCCTTTTTGCATCAGAACTCATTGATTATGACTATATCATGAAATTACTTGCCAGATACTCAAAAGGTACGAGATCTAAACAAAAATTAACCCGCAATGAGTTAATCGGCTTGATTCGATCAGATTCTAAGTTCATGAATGATGTTGATGATATTGAGGCTTACATTAACACCTTAAAAGTCGGTGAGGGGCTTACCGAAAAACAAATTCATGAAGGATATGAGACTTTTAAAAAGAATAAACACCAGAATGAAATAGCTATTCTTGCCAAGCACAATAAACTTGAACCAGCAGCCCTACAGGGTTTTGTAGATACTATTCTAAGAAGAAAGGTATTTGATGATGAAGAACTGACGCACTTACTTTCTCCCCTGGGTTTAGGATGGCGGGAGAGAACCAAGAAAAAACTTTCACTCATGGAAGAGCTAATCCCGTTATTAAAAAAATACAGCAATGGTCGTGAAATATCAGGTTTAAACACGTATGAGTAACCAAAAAAAAAATCGTATTGTTCCCAGGCTTCGTTTTCCTGAATTTAAGGATGCGGGTGAGTGGGAACGTAAGAAACTAATTCAGGTGTGTAAGATAAACCCAACAAATAATAAATTACCAATTAAGTTTGTATATGTTGATCTTGAGTCGGTTCAGTCAGGAGTATTGGTAAAGAAGAATATAATCTTACTTAAAGATGCGCCAAGTAGAGCCCAAAGGATTTTGAAAGTTGGAGATATCATTTTTCAGATGGTTAGACCATATCAAAAAAATAATTATTTTTTTCAATCGAATGATAATCTCGAATACGTTGCATCAACTGGTTATGCTCAGTTAAGAGCGCATGAATCAAATGGATACCTATATCACTATATTCATAATGATAAATTTGTTAACAGCGTTTTAGATAACAGTACAGGATCAAACTATCCTGCTATTAACTCTAGTTATTTATCAGAAATAATAATAGCAATACCCAAATCAAAAGAACAACAAAAAATAGCCGATTGCCTCACTTCAATTGATGAGCTTATAAAAGCTCTATCTCAAAAAGTCGAGATACTCAAAGAACATAAAAAAGGGTTAATGCAAAAGCTGTTTCCAGTAGAAGGGAATAGCCTGCCGCAGCTTCGTTTTCCTGAGTTTAAGGATGCGGGGGAGTGGGTAGCAAAAGAAGTTGGTAACGTTTTTGAGGTTACTCGTGGTTATGTGCTTTCTATGAGTCTTGTGGAAAAAGTATGTACGGATGAATTTCCGTATCCGGTTTTTTCATCACAAACTAAAAACAATGGTATATCAGGATATTACTCTGACTTCTTATATGAAAATGCCATAACATGGACAACTGATGGCGCTAATGCTGGCGATGTAAATTATCGTTCTGGAAAGTTCTATTGTACAAATATTTGTGGAGTTTTGATAAATCATGACGGTTATGCTAACGCTTTTTCTGCTGCGCTAATAAATTCTGTATCAAGAAAATATGTTTCATATGTGGGAAACCCGAAGCTTATGAATGGAGTAATGAGCAGAATAATTGTGCCGTTCCCATCCTTAAAAGAACAACAAAAAATAGCCGATTGCCTTACCTCACTTGATGAGCTGATAAAATCCGAGTCTCAGAAAGTCGAGACACTAGAAGAGCATAAAAAAGGACTCATGCAGCAGTTATTTCCTTCAGTGAATGAGGTGGTGAAATGACCCGTTTCGATTCATTGAGAGAGGTAGCAGCTCACCTACGGGGTATATTGCAGAAAAAAAAGTATATTCTGCTTTTTGCCTATAATGGCACAGGCAAAACACGGCTTTCTATGTCCTTCAAAGAGTACGGCAAGCAATATGATAAGCGTGATACCTTGTATTTTAATGCGTTCACTGAAGATTTGTTTTATTGGGACAATGATCTTGAGGGTGATTGTGACCGTGTTCTAAAGCTTAACTCAAACTCTAGTTTTTTTTCTGGCTTTGAAGAACTGGAAATGGATAACAGGATTAGACCATTTCTTAATAGATATGCTGACTTTGACTTTAAAATAGATACAAATAATTGGCAGGTTCGTTTTTCAAGGGAAGTGAACAACGGAAAGACCTTAGAGTATTTTGATAGCATCAAGGTTTCACGTGGCGAAGAAAATATGTTTATTTGGTGTTTTTTCTTAGCTGTTGTTCAATTAGCGATGGATAAAGATATTGAAGCGTATAGTTGGGTTAAGTATATCTATATTGATGATCCTATTTCATCATTAGATGAAAATAACGCGGTGGCAGTCGCGCATCATTTAGCACAGCTTCTTAAAAATGAGAAACATTCACTAAAAACAGTGATTTCTTCACATCACACGCTATTTTTTAACGTACTTTGTAATGAGCTAAAAAGTGAAAAAAAATTAGTAAAGACGTTATTTTTAAGCAAGGACAAGAAAGATGAAACCTATGAATTAAAATATACTGGTGATACCCCCTTTTTTTATCACGTAGCCATGTTGGTAGAGTTGCAGCAAGCTGCTGAATCTGGCGATTTGTATACCTACCACTTTAATATGCTTAGAATTATTCTGGAAAAAACTGCGAGCTTTCATGGCTATAATGGCTTTGCTCATTGTATTAAGAAAGACAATGATGACAAAGAGGGTTTATTACATACTCGCCTGATCAATATCCTTAACCACGGCAATTATTCACTTTATGAGCCGCAACAAATGTTGCAAGAAAACAAAGAGTTTTTCAGGCAGATATTGAATGACTTTTTACAGAATTATGACTTTAACGATGAGATATTTTCAGCGTTAGCAGAACAAAAGCAAGAGGATTAACAATATGACTGAAGAACAGCAAAAAAAGCTTGGTAAGGTTCTTTGGGCAATCGCCGATAAGTTACGCGGTGCAATGAATGCGGATGACTTTAGGGATTACATGTTATCCTTTTTATTTTTACGCTATTTATCCGATAATTATGAAGAAGCAGCTAAAAACGAACTTGGTGAGGAGTATCCTCAAGTTTCATGCTTGGATAATATTACACCACTACAGTATTGGTATGAGCAAAGCTCAAAGACTGATGTTAAAGAATTTGAGAGAGTCATGCGAAGACGCATGCATTATGTTATCAAACCTAATTACTTGTGGGGCAATATTGCCGAACTGGCACGAACCCATAACAAAGAACTGCTTAAAACACTAGAGGATGGTTTTAATTACATTGAAAACGAATCCTTCCAAAGCACCTTCCAAGGCTTATTTTCTGAAATCAATCTTAATTCCGAAAAACTAGGTAAACGCCCTGTAGATCGAAACGATAAATTATGTGCGATCATTAGTAAGATCGCTGATGGGCTCGCTGAATTTTCAACCGATCAAGATACATTAGGCGATGCCTATGAATACCTTATAGGGCAGTTTGCAGCCGGTGGTGGTAAAAAAGCAGGTGAGTTTTATACCCCTCAGCAAATCTCAACCATTCTTTCTCGGATCGTTGTGCTAGATAGTCAGGATCCATCAGCTGGTAAAAAGAAATACCTGGAAAGTATCCTTGATTTTGCTTGTGGATCAGGCTCATTACTTTTGAATGTACGTCACCAGCTAGGCGATCATGGTATTGGAAAAATATATGGTCAAGAAAGCAATATCACTACCTTTAACTTAGCTCGTATGAACATGCTATTGCATGGGCTAAAAGATTCAGAGTTTGAGATTTTTCATGGTGATACATTAAAGAATGATTGGGAGGTGCTGCGTGAAACCAATCCCGCTAAAAAAACCTATTTTGATGCAATAGTGGCTAATCCACCTTTTAGCTTAAGGTGGGAACCTCTGGACATGTACGCTGATGACATTCGTTTCAAGCAATACGGGTTAGCACCTAAGTCAGCCGCTGACTTTGCTTTCTTATTGCATGGCTTTCATTACCTTAAGGATGATGGAACAATGGCAATTATCATGCCGCACGGTGTTTTATTCCGAGGTGGAGCAGAGCAACGCATACGGCAAAAGCTTTTAGATGATGGAAGTATTGACTCAGTAATAGGGCTGCCGTCAAACTTGTTTTACTCAACAGGTATTCCTGTTTGTATAGTCATTCTTAAAAAATGTAAAAAACCTGATGATATACTCTTTATTAACGCAAGTGAGCACTTTGAGAAAGGCAAGCGACAAAATAAATTAAGAACTCAAGATATAGAAAAGATTATTTCGACCTACCAATTTCGTCAAGAAGAAGATCGCTACTCGCGTAGAGTGTCTATGCAAGAGATAATAGAAAAGAATAACTATAATCTCAACATCTCTCGTTATGTGAGTACCGCAGAACCAGAAAAAGAAATTGATTTAGCTGAGGTTAATAAAAAGCTACATAACATAGAAAGCGATATTTCTACTGCTTTAAAAAAGCATAATACTTTTTTAAAAGAGCTTGGCTTGCCAGAGCTACCGAGTGATCAGTAGCATGTTTTAAGTGACGATTGATAGAATAACTTGACTGTTTACACCTCTCTAAAAGTTATATCTAACTTACTGCTTTGCAATTTCTTTTTTTAGATTAGCTAGCGTTGTTGTATCTAGACCAGTAGCCTTAGTCACAAGGTCTTCACCTAATCCTTCTTTCAATAAATTGGTGGCAATAGAAACCTTTTCTTGTTTAATACCTTCTTGCCGTAATTGATCTGCTGCAGACATAATCGTCTCCTTCATATCAGGTAGTGCTTCAGCTAACAGCGTGACAATTTCACTACCATAGTTGTCTTTCTCATATTCTAGCGCATATTTTACCAGCCGAGAAATGTGTTTTCCACCATCAAGTGTCTTGATTAATTGTAGCAAGTCATGCTGAATCAGTTCTTTAATAATCGGTGGGTCTTATTACAGAAACGGGGTCATTCTGACATTCAATAACTGTAATCCATACATTCCATTCTCAATTACACTTATTATCTAGCTAAATAATTCAAATTTCACTGAGTTATTAGCGGCTATCAAATCTCTAAAAACCTAGGTTTTTAGAGAGTCTATGCTTGTCAGCAGTATAAGTGCTACTCCATTTATCTCATCGCATAACCATTCTAAATAGTTTCAATATAAATTATCCACTAGGAGTAAAAAACATGCTAACTTCCGTCAATAGCATCTTGATATGCGATCAGATTTTTAAGCGCTAATCTACTGAAAACTACCCAAAATTTAAATCAGCAAAATAATGCTGAAATATTGTGTAAAAATGACTATGCTTTGTCTTTTTAACAAGACTAACGAGATGAGTATAAATGTTAAACTTCGCCGATTACGCTGCCCCTCTTTTTTCAAAATTAACTGGGAAAGTTGTTTTAAAAAAATCTATCGACGATTGTAGGAAAGCTATTAACTGAAGGTAGTTGTAAGTTGCTAGTGCGCCATCCTTTCTGTAAATTCCATTGACTTGCTGAAAATAAGCAGGCGACTCAGTCAGATTAGAAATTCCTTTTAAGGTAAACTTAACCAAAAAAGAGGAATGACAATGAGCTGCTATAAAAATGAGAACTTAATCGAAGAAGCCATACATGTTTTAGCGATGGAGGGGTTTGAAGCTTTACCTAAGCTTGTCTCCAGGTTGATGAATGAGGCTATGTTAATAGAAAGGGAGCGCCATTTAAATGCCAGTCCTTATGAGCGAACTGGCGATAGAAACGGATATGCGAACGGCTTTAAACCAAGGTTAATTAACACAGGTCAAGGTCAGCTTGAGCTACAGATACCGCAGGTTAGAGACTCCAATGAAGCCTTCTATCCATCAGTCTTAGAGCGAGGTGTACGCTCTGATAGAGCACTTAAGCTGGCTGTCGCTGAAATGTATGTGCATGGGGTTTCCACGCGCAAAGTTGAAAAGGTGCTAAAGCAACTCTGTGGAACAGATATTTCAAGCACAGAGGTAAGCCGTTGCGCTAAATTGTTGGATGAAGATTTAAAGAAATGGCGAAATAAGCCGTTAGGAAAGATAAAATATCTTTGGCTAGATGCACGTTATGAGAAGGTGCGCACTAGCGGCACAGTACAAGACTGTGCGGTATTGATAGCCTATGGCTTTGATGAATCAACCGGCAAGAGAACAGTGCTAGGTGTTTCTGTTGCGTTATCAGAGGCTGAGGTACATTGGCGTGATTTTCTTCAGCAGTTGGTTGAGCGAGGTATACATGGTATTGAGTTGATTACTAGCGACGCTCATACTGGCCTAAAAGCCGCTAGAAGAGCTGTGTTCCCCAGTGTTCCTTGGCAACGCTGCCAATTTCATTTGCAGCAAAATGCTCAGGCTCACATACCAAAGCGCTCAATGAAGGAACCAGTAGCTGAGGAGATTACAGCTATATTTAATGCCTCAAACATTCATGAGTCGGAAAGACTATTGGCTATGGCGGTAGATAAATATCAGCAAACAGCACCAGAGCTTTCTTCTTGGTTGGAAGTGAATATACCGGAGGGCTTAGTAGTGATGAACTTTGACAGGCCGCATCAAAAAAGATTAAGAACCAGTAACATAGCTGAGCGCGTAAACAGAGAGGTAAAAAGAAGGACGCATACAGTTGGAATTTTCCCTAATACTGAATCGTGCCTAAGGCTCGTATCAGCTGTTTTAGTGGAAATTGATGACCAGTGGAGCGGATCACCTAGATACTTAAGTTGAAGTGAATAATAGGGTGCTGCCTCTATATAATGTAGGCTATATTGCTGCTGGCACGCCAAAATCATTGACCTTCTCCCAAAACTGATCCCATCTGCCTTTAGTCTTTACTAGTGTTCTCAAGCATAAAACGATTTTCATTCCCTTGTCTTTCCAGCGCATTCCTGATCCCCCTAATCTTTGTTTAACAATTGTTTTACATGCTGCTTCAGTGACGCCAGAGCCAATTGGTGCATTCTGCTTAATCAAATTATGATACGACATTCGCTTTTCTTTAATATTATTTTCAAAATACGTAATTGTTCCTTCTAGCTTTTCTCTAAGCGATTTATTCAGTTTTTTATTTAGATGCTCTTTAAGCTCAGCAAGTATTCTACCTGCCGCACCTTTCTTGTGCTTTAAGTCATGACATCTCTCTTCGAGCCAAACATCACGCTCATCTCTTTCAGATTTTTTGGTAAATACTGCCTTTGATGCTTCGCCGAGATATTCAGTTGCATGCCAAAAATCTAAAATTTGCGTATCAGTATGTTTTTTTAGAAATGGCCAATTATTTTTTGCTCCATCAGCAACGCCAATTGTTTTAGCATCAGGGTAATATTTCTTTTTCAGCTTTATTTCCTTTTCAAGCCTATTAAAGAATTCATCTTTTCCATATTCTGGTGATGCTGCAACGTAGGTTGTGTGCAGGCGTGCACCATGCTTATCATACATGGAAATAGTTCCAACCATGCTCTCTCTATAACCATCATCAACGGTGAGAACATATGCACCATCTAAGCTAATACTTAGCATCTCAATGCCTGCATCAAGCTTTGGCTCTTCATATTCCCACTCAGCCTCTTTGGCTTGTGCAATACCGCCAACAAAATCAGTTGCCCGTTGCAAGTATGAATGTGAGATTTTACGGTTATGATTGACCTTGAGATCATCAATAACACTAGGAGCAGGTAAGTTTGAGTATTTATGTGAGATTATTTTTGCAAATCGCGGTGTTGATCCTTGGATAATTCTAGCCTTATCTTCTAAAGGACAAAAGATCTTCCCGCCTTTAGAGGTTTGATAAACATAACGCTTAACTCGAGCAACTCCATAAGGCGTTTGGTAATTTGCTTCATCTCTACTTCGTGCTGTTAGCTTTATTTTTCCAACATGGATAGGAGAGCCATCTGCATCAAACTTACTTAAAGCTTTTTCAGTGGCTAATGTTCCAACCTCATTAAGGCCGTCAAGAATTGCATCCTCACATTCAAGCATGGATCCTTTTAGTGGAAGCTTGAGCTCAATAGTTAATTCATTATTTTCATCAGAGAGAATTCTAGCTAACATCCAAACACCATCCGTAATCAAGTTAAAGTGTATATTATGCTATATTTTCTACATTATATAAAGGCAGCACCCGAATAATAAGGCTTCATAGGGTTTTAGGATAGATCATTCTTGTTCTTATTAACGAGATATAATTGCTATTACCTAAAAGTTAATAATTTATTTTGAGAGGAGAAAAATTTGAGGTATAAATAATTTTTTAGATTGATTAGCATAATTAATTTAAGATATTATGCGATGAGACAGGTACAATAGAGTGCCATTTAGAATTTTAAAGGTTTTTCTAAGTACTGAAGTTGGTTTTTACAGACAAAATAACGCTCTATCGAGATGGTAAGGGCAAGGTGACACGACACTTTATTGCGAAGGGTATTAGAAAACTTCTAACGTATCACTTAGTAGAGCAATTTTTTAAAGAAAATAGTGTTTCTCAAGAAGAACAAAAAGAATTATCGAATTCAGTTCAGGTAGGGAGATAACAATTTTGGGTAGTTCTCAGCTTAGTGCTTGCAAGGAAGAACTTTCTATTTTGCGACACAATGCCAGGCGCTAACGCACTAGCAATGCATGCAAGTCTAGCTCTAACTGCTGAACTGCATCATCACAATGTCTGTCGATACTTCACCTATCTTTATGAGCGCCTACCACATTGCAAAACATTAGAAGATATTGAGGCACTGCTGCCATGGAATGTGCCGCCGGATAGCACCTAGCACGTGTTAGCTACGGAAGCAAGGACGCCCGTGGATCGCTTACGGATGTTTCTTCTGTCTGCCCGTAAATAAAAATTGCTGTATCAGTTTCTTCAACTTTATCGATACGGAAGAAGGGAATATTAAACTGGATGTCAATGGTCGGCATAGGTAATGTCCTTATTATGAGCTAAAATGGAGAGAAAATTCTATACCTGAATAATTTGGAAAGGAAGGCTTTATGCTATTAATAAAGGATAAACTCAACCACGGGAATTATCATAGAGCCGCCTTCTCTTTTCCAGGTAGGCTCTTACAATCCTGCATCTGTAATACTATTAAAAACCGACCCATATCCTTCACAATCATCTACAGCATCTCTTGGTTCGCAACAGGTATCAACTTTAGCAGTAGAAGCATTCGTAAAAAAAGACGCTGAACTGTTAGACATAAATTTACCTGCGTCATATACAGGAAGGTTAAGATTTGTAGCAAGCTCATCATGTTTTATTCTAAGCTGTCCTAAATTTGATTTTGGCTTATCCACGCTCACAGGTGTAAACCCAGTCTTTTTGTAAAATATTTTATATAAAACATGGTCCTGATCAGTAAGTGCAGAATGAATTACTTTATACTTTGCTGTATCATCATCCTCGCCAACTAAAATCTGTTTCAGTAACTCTTTTTTATGCCTTATTAACCACTGATAAATAGAAGTAGAAACCGTTTCTCCAGTTTTCAATCGTGGAAGAAGAGCATTTATTAAGTTATTCGGCGTAAAGAATTGACTACCAGTGCTCAGAAGATCGCTTATTTCGCGATCTAGGAAGTTGCTGAACGATACAGCCGCTCGATCGTAAAGCACTATTGCCGCCGCGTAATCTTTTGAGCCACCCAGGCCGTGTTGATGCATATATGCGCGATTACACATCGCACAGGCATCACCCAGCTCAATCGCTTGCTCGTAAAGCGCTATTGCCGCCGCGTAATCTTTTGAGCCACCCAGGCCGTGTTCATGCATATATGCGCGATTACGCATCGCAGAGGCATTACCCAGTTTAATCGCTTGCTCGTAAAGCACTATTGCCGCCGCGTAATCTTTTGAGCCACCCAGGCCGTGTTCATACATATATGCGCGGTTATTCATCGCATAGGCATCACCCAGCTTAATCGCTTGCTCGTAAAGCACTATTGCCGCCGCGTAATCTTTTGAGCCACCCAGGCCGTGTTCATGCATATATGCGCGGCCACTCATCGCAGTGGCACCCAGCTTAATCGCTTGCTCGTAAAGCACTATTGCCGCCGCGGAATCTTTTGAGCCACCCAGGCCGTGTTCATGCATATATGCGCGATTACACATCGCACGGGCATCACCCAGCTTAATCGCTTCTCGTAAAGCGCTATTGCCGCCGCGTAATCTTTTGAGCCACCCAGGCCGCGTCCATGCATATATGCGCGATTACGCATCGCAGAGGCATTACCCAGTTTAATCGCTTGCTCGTAAAGCACTATTGCCGCCGCGTAATCTTTTGAGCCACCCAGGCCGTGTTCATGCATATATGCGCGATTACGCATCGCGTAAAGCACTATTGCCGCCGCGTAATCTTTTGAGCCACCCAGGCCGTGTTGATGCATATTATCGCAGTGGCATTACCCAGTTTAATCGCTTGCTCGTAAAGCACTATTGCCGCCGCGTAATCTTTTGAGCCACCCAGGCCGTGTTCATACATATATGCGCGGTCATTCATCGCAGTGGCATCACCCAGCTTAATCGCTTGCTCGTAAAGCGCTATTGCCGTATCGTATAAAGAATTAGCGTGGCTAAGACCCACAACGCCACGTTTATTAAATATAGATAAAACATCTACATCATTATAAAATGAGTCTTTACTAGGATCATCATGTAATTTTTTAAGGCCCTCTTGATTGATGCTGTTACTTTGCGCTCCTGCTATAGAGTTCATCATACTTTGAAAACTTTGACTTTGGTTTGATAACCATCTCAGCTGGTCATGACTTATCATACCGTTATTACCATTAGCTACAGCAATAATGCTGTCATAGTATCGACTAGCTCTGTCTTCCCGATAGCCACTAGCTTGTATATCCATTACTACCATGTTATATAAGGCGTCAAGATCATTATTTCTTGCTACTAACAATAAGCAAGTGAAATAATCTGGGCGTGAAGATACAATAATATCCCTAATCAATTTTAAATCTGTATTATTTGAAATTGAAATATGTTTGGATTGAACCATTGAAGTAAGGTAATTTAGTACTTGTTTGTCGCTAGCTAAATTTACCGCTATGTCAAACGGTATAGTTTCTCTACCATTCTGAGAAATAGATAACAACCAACTCTTTATTTGATTGGTTTCATCTGTTAATAAGTCATAAAGTTTGTTAGCGTCTTCAACCTCATAATCAGTAATTTTATATACTGTAATTCCTGTATCACGTTTAATTTTATCTTTTAAATCAGAGCCAGCACCCATAACTAAGTTTCCTCAAAACAATCAACAATATATTTCATGATAATCGCTCATCGTTAATATAATATGATAAAATCATGGTTGTTTATGTGGTATTTCTTACGCATAGTTCGGGTATCTCCATAACCCGGGACAGTGAAACATCTTAGGATTCTTTCCATGTGTCATTCATTTTTTTGACCATGTCACGCTTCGCAAGTTGAAATTCTTTGTAAGCGTTCCACGGGCTGGCTAGTGCGCCATCCTTTCTGTAAATTCCATTGACTTGCTGAAAATAAGCAGGCGACTCAGTCAGATTAGAAATTCCTTTTAAGGTAAACTTAACCAAAAAAGAGAAATGACAATGAGCTGCTATAAAAATGAGAACTTAATCGAAGAAGCCATACATGTTTTAGCGATGGAGGGGTTTGAAGCTTTACCTAAGCTTGTCTCCAGGTTGATGAATGAGGCTATGTTAATAGAAAGGGAGCGCCATTTAAATGCCAGTCCTTATGAGCGAACTGGCGATAGAAACGGATATGCGAACGGCTTTAAACCAAGGTTAATTAACACAGGTCAAGGTCAGCTTGAGCTACAGATACCGCAGGTTAGAGACTCCAATGAAGCCTTCTATCCATCAGTCTTAGAGCGAGGTGTACGCTCTGATAGAGCACTTAAGCTGGCTGTCGCTGAAATGTATGTGCATGGGGTTTCCACGCGCAAAGTTGAAAAGGTGCTAAAGCAACTCTGTGGAACAGATATTTCAAGCACAGAGGTAAGCCGTTGCGCTAAATTGTTGGATGAAGATTTAAAGAAATGGCGAAATAAGCCGTTAGGAAAGATAAAATATCTTTGGCTAGATGCACGTTATGAGAAGGTGCGCACTAGCGGCACAGTACAAGACTGTGCGGTATTGATAGCCTATGGCTTTGATGAATCAACCGGCAAGAGAACAGTGCTAGGTGTTTCTGTTGCGTTATCAGAGGCTGAGGTACATTGGCGTGATTTTCTTCAGCAGTTGGTTGAGCGAGGTATACATGGTATTGAGTTGATTACTAGCGACGCTCATACTGGCCTAAAAGCCGCTAGAAGAGCTGTGTTCCCCAGTGTTCCTTGGCAACGCTGCCAATTTCATTTGCAGCAAAATGCTCAGGCTCACATACCAAAGCGCTCAATGAAGGAACCAGTAGCTGAGGAGATTACAGCTATATTTAATGCCTCAAACATTCATGAGTCGGAAAGACTATTGGCTATGGCGGTAGATAAATATCAGCAAACAGCACCAGAGCTTTCTTCTTGGTTGGAAGTGAATATACCGGAGGGCTTAGTAGTGATGAACTTTGA
Source organism: Gammaproteobacteria bacterium (assembly GCA_965196985.1). Classification (GTDB taxonomy): domain Bacteria; phylum Pseudomonadota; class Gammaproteobacteria; order UBA12402; family UBA12402; genus 2-12-FULL-35-23. The sequence continues at coordinate 39,966 of CBDALO010000008.1, forward strand.
CAGGCCGCATCAAAAAAGATTAAGAACCAGTAACATAGCTGAGCGCGTAAACAGAGAGGTAAAAAGAAGGACGCATACAGTTGGAATTTTCCCTAATACTGAATCGTGCCTAAGGCTCGTATCAGCTGTTTTAGTGGAAATTGATGACCAGTGGAGCGGATCACCTAGATACTTAAGTTGAAGTGAATAATAAGGCTTCATAGGGTTTTAGGATAGATCATTCTTGTTCTTATTAACGAGATATAATTGCTATTACCTAAAAGTTAATAATTTATTTTGAGAGGAGAAAAATTTGAGGTATAAATAATTTTTTAGATTGATTAGCATAATTAATTTAAGATATTATGCGATGAGACAGGTACAATAGAGTGCCATTTAGAATTTTAAAGGTTTTTCTAAGTACTGAAGTTGGTTTTTACAGACAAAATAACGCTCTATCTAAATACAGGATTAATAACGTAAAAATAAACTAGCCATGATGGAAAAATCTCCAAACAATAGCAACAAAATGCGTAACTAGTAAAAATTATCATTGTCATCACAAAGAAACAATTAAATGCAAAAATCCCAATACTAACATCAACATTATAATGACAGGCTGCTAGAAACCAAAATAATCCAACTGCACAATATGGAATGAATAAACTTGTGTAAACGGTTATTGCTTTTATTATCTGATTCGTTGATTTTTTAAACAAGGCATAGAATAACCCTGGTAGTAAGGTAATATAAAGCAATAGCAATGAGAAATGCAGCGCGCCATTTATCAAGCTAGAAATGCTCAGATAAATATTTTTTATGCCAGGCAAAGAAACGACTGTTAAAAAAATATTAAAACCAATAAAAATAAGCAAAAAAATTTTCAATCTCTTATTCATGTTAAATCCTTCTTTTAAATACTCGCTACTTTTAAATGCTGGTGTCTTCTGTATTGCTGCCTTAAGCAATTAAATTCCGCCTTAATCAACGCATCTGGGATATTGGCATTACGTAAAAGTGGCTGTTGCTGTTTCACCTGATCCCAAGCCCCGCCCTTTTGATGCGCTAGGGAGGACAGTTCTTCACCTGAACGGCGCTGGTAAATTGTCCAGACAAAGTCAATGACGCGCACAGCAATAGGGTCACTCTTAATCACCGGTTCTAACCAGCGACCTTGCGCTATTTCATAGTACGCTTGGGTGTCGTTGATCTTTTTGACCTGACCGCCACGTTTGAACGCATAATAAAGGCTGGGGTAGACTGGCCCATAAGGCCAGGCTTCAGGCGCTTCATCCATGAGCTTGCGATCAAAAAACACCAAGCCCCATTCATGAACAAGATAAATGAGTTTCACTACTTTAAGTAAATCCATTGCTACTCGATCACGCTTCGCGTTAAGAATCAGCGTATTGGCTACAGTAACCGGACAATGCAAGTAAGTGGTTTTTATCGGCATACACTCCCCCTGTGATTACTCATTGAGAGACTTTATTGCGGTTGAATGAGTCAAAGGGCGTTGTTGAGCAAGGACACTCGCGTCGGTAAAGCGCAACATGGAGTTGCTTGCGTAATCGGCCTGCGTGTCAATGGCAAGCCATTGTCGCTTGAAACGCTCCGCACAAAATCCCGTGGTGTTACTGCCAGCAAAAGGATCCAAGACAAGATCCCCTGGATCAGTTAAAAACTCAATAAAGAAATTAATGAGTCCTTTAGGCATTCTTGCTGGATGAGGAGGCTGCTGTTGTGCTCGGCATTGTTGTAAATACGAGTCGTTTGATGCACTATTAGCGTAACTTAATACATTATGCGGAAGTCGTACGGATCGTTTTTCGTCAAGCGCTTCGAGTTCAAACAGGTTATGCGGAATACTGCCGCCATTATCTTGTAAAAAACCCTGTTGACTAATGTGATGCTCAGAAGGCCGTGTACCGGCGTTCAACGAACGCTTCGCAATCATGCGTTTCATGTTTGTTGAATAAGGTCTGAGTACCTTCGTGTTATCGGCTTTCGGCAGGTCACTTTTTGCTAACCACCAAAGATGCGTATAGCTGTCAACCGCTCGCCAGCGGTTCACCGTCACCCACTGAGCGGGTGACGGTAAGCGAGAGGGGTTATAGCAAATAAATTCCTGAATCAAGCGCAAGTCAGAGTGCGGGTTGTTCACCAGACTGGACAAACACTCCCAAGGTAATAACGATTGAACAGGGCGACCCGCTTCCCACGCATTGCCCAGTTCAATGATCAATGAACCATCCGGTGCCAAGAGCTCTGAGAAAAGCGGTGCTAACTGGCTAAACCAATCAAGATACGCTTGCCCTAACCGATTGCCATACTGTTTTTTCTTGTTCAGTGGAAACGGCGGCGAAGTAAGAATTAAATTAACACGGTCAGCATACTGCTGACCCAGTGAACCTCGACAAAGCGTCATTGCATCGCCTACAAAGTAGTGCCCGTAAGCCGTTTGATAAAACGCATTCGATAATGCGTGTCTGTGTTGAGTGAATGAGTCTGTCATGCTGCCCCCTGCTCTTCTAAGTCCGCTGCTTGCTTACCACGCAAGTAGGTTTTGACTTTTTGCTGAATGAGCAACAGTAAACTCTCTGCCTCAAATAACGGCTCACTGATCTTGGTCTGATCAAATACACACCGAATCACTTCTTTGAGGATCAGATTATTTTCAGTCAGGGCTTGCAACAGCGGATCAATGACTTGCTCTTCTTCACCCTTCTCGGTTTTTGCGACTTTTAAACCCAGCTCAATTAAATCCAGTGCCATGTGCTCGGTACGTTTCCCTTTGTGCTGAGCGAGCACATCAACTTCACTCCAGGTGTTACCACCAATGTCTAACGTAATATCCATTTGTTCTCCTCATTGTTGTTAATGATTAAATCAGCGCTCACCGATTTCTCTCCCGCGTGTTTTGCTTGTTTGCTGAGGTGAGGTCAGTGTTTGTTCTTGCTCTTCACGTTGCAAGCGTTTTGCTAATGCCGTTAACCGACGGTTCTCACGGTGATAGGCTTCGGTAGGTATTCGTTCGGGCTGATAGGTAGGCGGCTTAGGCCTTGTCAACGGCGGTTCTTTCGGCAGCCTAGGCGGTTTGGGTGCAGACGGTCGTTTTTCATTTGCTAAGCGTTTGGCTTGATTGGCAAGCCATTTTTCTTCAGCGCGTATGATTCGTTGATAATGAGCTTGCTCTTTCTCCGGTGTTAAAATCGCTTGAAGCGTTTTAAGCGGGAGCGGCTGCTGCATTTGTTTGATGACTTCTGCTAAGCCTTTCTCACGCAGCAAATCATTAAAATCGCCTCGATGAGCAATGGTTTGCGCGCCGGGAAGCAAAACCGCTACCGTCTTTCCTGCGGCTTCTAACCGTGCTACCGCTTTTTCAATTAACTGATTGGTGTAGGTTTGCACCCCATCATGATCTAAACACAGCACCACCTTATCCGCGAGCTGGTCTAAATGAATGTTGGCAAAGTTGGATTTCCCTAGCACAGCCAGTACGTGTGCCTTTTTGTTCGCCTCAACCAAACTTAATCCGGTTTCAATGCCTTCGGCTAAATACGTGATACTGCACTCGGCGGCGTGATTCAGCTCAATGCCGTACCCTTTACTGGGGCCATAGGTTTGTTTAGCCACTGCTGAGCGAGTGTCTTTCTGTGCGGTTTGTCGGTCGAGCTTAATCACCTGGACATGATGAATCGCACCCTGCTCATCCTTAGCAAACGCCAATAAGGCGGGCGTTTTGAATTTGCTCGCCCCTTTTGCCGGTTGGCTGTTAATCCAGGGTAAAAACCGTAAGTCCGCCTGTTGAGCGTGATGCAGTTTGCGGTGATCGTTGAGGTACTCTTCGGCCAACGTGCCTTTGATCGGTTTAGATACGCGGTAAAGTAATTGCGCGTAATCCTGCGTGCTGCTTTTGCCGGTTTTTTCTTTCACGTGAGACGATTGAGACCGGTAAACAGGGTCAGGCAGGGAACCGTGCCCCAGAAAGTCAGACGCATAGCGCAGTACCGCTTTAAAATCACTCAAGCCTTGCTCTAGGCGAATTAAGGCGAGTAGGTTCCCCTTCTCCCCTGTCTCGTGGTTGAACCACAAACCAGTTTCCAAGTTAATGGCTAAGCTTCCCTTACTGCCGTAACGTAATTGACCACGTCCAGAGAGTTTGTTATTCGGTTCCCCTAATAACGTAATCGCTAGCCGTTCGGTTTGTTGTGCCAGTGCGTGACTAATGGCTTTTGCGTCGAGCTTCGGTTCTCGGGGTGTCATCGCAACACTTGATCTAGGCTGCTGATCCCTGTCATTAACGGGTTTTAATCGCTCCGAGTTGCTGTCACTAAAGTACGCTTCTTCTTCGGTGCGTGAGCTTTGCTTTGTTGGTTGATCAAGTGCACTCAGTGAGTCAGGTGCTTTCTGGTTTTGCGAATCAGTTGGTTCCACTAACCCCAGCACTTCTAACGCAGAGGTTTTCTCAGCCGCTTGTTGTTTTTCCGGATCACTTAAGCGACGAATCAGTTCGGCTTTGTTATCGGTGTAGATTACAACATTAGACACACCGCGTGAGAGATCCACGTAAAAGGTTTTGTGAGTGGTGGCATTCACCCGCCAGGATAAAGCTAAGAAAATAACCGAGCGATCATCTAAGCCTTGTACACCCATCGAGGTGTAGGTGTAGGCATAGTCCCAATGACGATCACTGTCCTTCTGAGTGTCCAGCACTAACAAGTCGCCGTCTTCTTTGAGTAAGGTCACTTTCTCCTGATCAATGTGCTTGACTGTGTATTCAGTATTCGCCAGCCAACCCCGCTCTCGATTGGTTTGTCGCAACCGCAGTCGGTCACCCAGCGCTAACGGACTGGTTTGAGGGGTGAGCGCGCTCATCTGTGCAGGAATCGCCAGCGTTGCAGGATTAAAGGTCATCTGAATTTGTGACTCGCGGTTTTGACAGCGCAATTCATTACGGTCAGGGATCACCCCTAACACCGTCCAATGATCACCCGCATTAACCCCACCAAAAGAGCGTGCAAAGTGCAATTCATCACCGGCTTGAAAGTTTTTGACATGCAATAAATCCGCTTGATCGAGATTCTTACTCACCCAGCGGGTGCTGCTGAGTTCCTCACCGTGAACCACACCCTGTTCTTTTAAGCCCGCACGAATCAGCGTATCAAGTATCTGACGGTCTTCGTGAGTATCAGCGACCACTAGGGTTTTCGCTCGATGCTCAGGCGTTCGGGTCAAATAATCTTTTGCCATTGTTTCATAAAGGCTCGGTTTGTGTTCTGGGGTTTCAGTGGCTTGATCCGCTGCATCCATTGTTATGCCGAGCTTGTCTTTAAGGGCTTTCGCTAAACTCAATTCCCTGTCATCATGGACAGCAGTTTCACCTGGTTCTTTGGGTTGACTAATCTCAATGAAGCTCGTGGTTGGAAAGGATTCAATGCCTTTAACGTCACGGTCAATCGTCTCTTGTGGGTTGAGTCGTTCGAGTTGCTCGGCAGATTGCGTAATCGCTTTGTTGGCTGCAAATAACACCGCTTGTTTATAGCCAGGGTCTTCTTGGCGCATCACTTCGTTCATCTCCACATACGGCAAGATCCCCGCTGCTTGGGCGAGTGGGACTGGTTTGCCTGCTTCCACTGACGGGTTTTGATGTTTGTCCCCCACTAACAACGCGCGACCACCGGATTGAATCAGCTTGTCTTGCAGGTCACTGAATAAACGACTGCCTAGCATCGAGACTTCATCCACAATAAACAGTGTCTTTGCCGTAAAGGTCATGCTGTCATCAAACACAAAGCGGTGAATCGTCACGGTTTCAATCCCTGCTGCTTTTAACCGATGCGAGGGATCAGGGAGTTGCAGCGAGGCATCTATTTTTTTAACCGCAACATGAGTGGGCGCCAAGCCAATGACGTCAAAGCCTGCTTTGAGGGCGTGTTCTTTTAACGTACGCATCATGGTGGTTTTACCGGTGCCTGATAAGCCTTGTACACTGACAAAGCGATCTGCTGTGGTTAACGCCAAACTCACGGCATTGCGTTGGCCTTGGGTTAAGCGTTCTGGCAGTTCCATTGGTTGTTCCGGTGAGGCAATCGGTGTGAGCGCTTGCTGACCCGCTTTGATCTTCTCAAAAATGCCTTGCTCTAATGCCAAGGCACCCTGACTCGTCCACACGCTATCCTTACCTAAGAGTTGCCCTGCTTGCGCTTTGGCTTGAAAGGCCGCTTCGATGGCGTGGTCACTGACTTCCCCCAACGCATAGGTCATTGCCGTCATCACTAACGCTTTGTGTTCAAACGCGGCTTCGCGTTCGCCCAGTTTCGCCAGCGCATAAGCCACTGCGGTGTCAACACTGCCTTTTGCCTCACCACGCAAGGCATTGGCTACCGCTTCAAGATCATGACGAATGGTTTGATCGGCGTATTGAACGTCTCGATAAATGAGTGAGGGTTGACCCGATGCCACTTGTGAGGCTTGCCAAGGCAATTTGGATTGGGTGAGTTGCTTCTTGGCTTTGGCTTCATCGAGGGTGAAGACTTGGAGTTGCTTTTGTCCGTCACTAAGCTCACTCAGTAGTTGGCGGTTCATCTGATACGCGGCTAACGGCGTGCAAATGACTTGATCGGTTTGATCGAGTTGGCTGGGCTTTTTTGTATACGCATAGTTAAGCGTTGCTTCTTGCAACGCCTCACGTGACCACTGAAAGACTTGCCCCGCCCTTTCCACTTGCAGCCCGTCTGCCTCAACCCGCTTGACGGTAAAGACTTGTCCGACTTCAAGTTCCGGCTGTGCTTGCCAGGGCTTGTCTAAACACAGTTGCTCGCCTTCGGCAATCGCTAATTGACTGGCGCGATTAACCCATAAGGTTTGAGGGGTAGTCAGATCCAACACGTTAACTTGACCCGACTCATCCTGGACAAGCAGGCTCCTTGGATCAGTAGGTTTTGCAGCCTCAGGCGTTGTCTCAGGATCGACCACCCGATACACCGCACGACTGCGCGAATCCATCCCGTTAACTAACAAGCGATCCCCTGGACGATAAAAGCGGGCTTGGCTTTTCTCCGCGTCACTTAAGCTTTGCGTGGAGAGCACTTGAAAGGTGGTGCTTTGCCAACCCAGTTGCCCTTTCACTTGTTGGTGGCCACGGATTAACTGCACTAATTCGTTTTGTTGTTTGTTGGTGGTACACACTAACGTCGTTTGCTCACGCTCACCCTCGCTGAGCTGCACATAGTGTTTGGCTAAGGCTTGTAGCGGTTGTGCGCTAACCTTTAATTCAATGGGGGTTTGTTGACGTTGGATGGCATGATAAACCGGCTGAATCCCTGCTTGTTCAACCGTCGCCATCACATGCCCTGCTTTAAAGTTCGTGGTGGCTTGGGTGTTATTCAGGAGGATCAGTTTGGATTTGCCTTTCTCCGCTAATTGATCGAGCTTTTTAAACGCGGCTAAGCTGAGCTTTTGCGCATCGTGAACCAGGATGCAATCATGCTGGGTATTGAATTGCCCTAAAAAACCACTCAAGGCTTGTTCACGACGAAAGCTAAACCCTGCCACGGTTTGTACTAAGTCAGGCTTTTGACTAAAAAAATCCGCAATCCAATCAAACAAAGAATAATGTGCCTTAGAGCGCTGTACCGATTGTTGTAGCTGGTTCGCTTGTGTCTTTCCAACATGCAGCACTTGCACCGGTACACGCTTCGCTTCGGTTTGCGTGACCAGGGTTTGAATCAAGTCTTTCTCCTGGTGAAAGCCATTGACCTGAATCACTTGTACACGATCCTTACTGGCCAGTAAGGTATCAGCAAGATTAGCTGAGCGTTCCTCAGGTAAGGGCACAGATTGACTGGTTCCTCGACTGGCTTTAATTTGTTTGATCAGTGCTTTCTCTTCGGCTAAGAGTGCCGGTGTGGTGTAGTATTGCCCCGCCTTCCCCAGGAGCTCACCGGTTTTAAATTGATGGGCAATTTCTAGCTCAATGGCTTGGTAATCTAATTTCCCGTCAGCAAACCGAAAGGCTTGTCGCACTAAATCGCCATGGCTCATGCGAGTGGCATATTCCCCTAAGTGCCACACGGCAAAATGCAAGGCACGGTTGCTAATCTGATCACGTTGGATCTTGGGTGGTGCTTTAACTGTAGGGTCTTCGTTGAGTCGGTCTTTGCTGGCTTGAATAACACGGTCTAAATTCACATCCAGCTTAGCGATCTCGTCTTTCCAATACTGTTTGAGTTGACCACTGTTAATCGCTTTCTTGAGTTGACGTGAGTCCAGTGCAGCAACCTCAGCAGCGCGGGCACTGCTTAACCCCTTTTCTTTTAAGAGCGTCGTGATCTGTTGGCGTCGTTTAGAAAAGTAATCCAACGTAGCTTGGTCGATACCGACAATATCAAAGTTACCGTGTGTATCCGTGATACGAATCTGATAACCGAGCTTTTTCACTCGACTAGCTAAGTCATTGGCGTGCAGGAGTCCATAAAACTTTTGATCCCGATACAGTTGTTCAAAAGTGCCTTCATTTTTTGAAGAGACTTTATTTGCCGAAGCTAACGAGCGCCATTTACCGTCTGCGGTTTGGGTGACATTAAACACAATGTTGTGCGTATGGCGCAAAGGGTCTAACTCACGAGAGGTGGTATGTGGATGCTGTGCCATCACGAGCTTGCCGGTATTCTCGTAGTGTAATGCCTCTTTAGTGCGAATGCGCGCTTGGGCTAAATCTTTTTCAATCCGTGACAGAATAAAATCATTGGAATCCTGCACCACTTGTTCGAGTCGTTCATCACCACCAATCAATAACAACAAAGAAACCGATTTAGGCGGTGAGACTTGAATATCAAAGCCAGGGCGATGCACTAATCGTCCGTTCTCATGTTTACCTAACTCATCACCAGTCGGTAATTTGCCGTCCAAGAGATTAATATAAACGGTTGAATCAATCGTTTCTGACAAACCTAATGCTTTTGCTCCTTGGCCATACCAGCGCGCTACTTGCCCCATCGATTCTTTGTCACTCAGGTAATAATTATCCTTCTCCTGGTAATACTCCCAAGTCCCTGGTGAGCTGCTTTGTTTGAGAGGTTTAATGGTTATCATAGTCTATCCTTTTCTACCATTGCTCTAACGCAATTTTGGGTTCTTTGGTTGGCTCAGTTGTTTTTTCAAGCTTCTTGGCTTCTTCTTCAAACGCCTGAATCCGTTTCACCGCTTCATCTCGTCTTGGATCATTTTCTGCTTGTAAGGCAGCCGCCGTAATTTTTTGGAGCGCATCAAAATCAATGGGACGCTCTTTGAAGGGTTCTGCAATCACAGGACGTTCTTGATACGCTAACTGGGTGTGTAGAATTTGCGGTGTCCCTAACAACCGCACGTAATACTCCAAGTCTTTCATGCTCTCAATGTCACTGGGGTACACGGTAGGACGAGTGACCCGTTGAGTGCCAATGGTATTACCGTCACGAATAGGGTTCGGCCCGTAGCTTTGACTCTCTCGCACTTCTTCGATGACTTGCTCGCCCAGGTTAGCCGACACCCACTTCGCCACATCAGCGGCATTACTGCGCGAATAAAGTTTACTGTTGAGCAAATCCGCGATGGCATTGGCCTCATGTTGGCCATAGAGAAATTGCAATTGCGAAAAGCTTTGAATCCCCACCGCCATACAGCCACCAAATTTACGAATGTCCGCTGCCGTGTCTGAGAGCATTTCTAAGCGGTGCAAACTCGCTAATTCATCAATGACTAACCAAAGCCGCCGATCCGTGTTCGGCGGTAAGGACTGTATGGCACTCATGGCAAGCCCTAACCACGAAGTCAGTAACGGCTTTAAGCCATGGTGATACTTTGAGGTTGAGCTGATAAACAGCCAACCTTGATGCTCAAAGGCGGTCTTGACCCAGTGATTGATAGAAAAGTGCGGCTGGTTACTGGTTTCCAGTCCCGCTAAAAACCGCAAGGATTTGGTGTAGGTGGCGAGCACCGATTTAATGGAGATGGCGGTCTTTTCAATTTCTTTATTCACCAAGGTTTCGGCTTCCGTGCCTTTGAGTAATTGTTGCAGCTCTTCGAGGGAAGTCGTTAACAACGCTTGTAATAAAAAAATCGGACTGCGTTGTGGATGATCACGCAATTTCCAAGCCAGTGCCGTAAAAATCGTTCGCGCTGAATCCACCCAAAACGGTTGATCGCCTTGCAAGGATTTCGGCATCAAGTACATACTAAAGTTAGACCACTCCAACGGGTTGTTAAATTCTTCCCACATTAACCAATTGGGGCAATCACGGGAAAAGACATTGAGATCAATGTGCCCTGGATTATCACGCTGGTAGTAATGCGGTTTGAGCACGTTTTCTTTATCGTAAATAATGGCCGGATCCCCTGCTACTTGAATTTCATCAAGCAAGGCTTGAATCGCTTGGGTTTTCCCTGTCCCTGTTGAGCCATGAAACAGGTTGCCTTGAAACTCAGCGCGTTTAGGCAGGGGCACTTGACCCAGCAATTTAATATCCGAAGCCCCGCGCTCACTGCGCTCAATGAGGCGAGTGAGTTTTTTAGGGTTGGTGATTAAGGTCGTGCCACTGATGAGCTGGTCATGGCTGTAGCGATCACCCACCTTAATAAAGTACCGATTCGCCAACCAGGTTAAAACCACCATCGGCACTAATGCAAATAAAGCAGCTTTCACTAACCACGCTTTACCTACGCTTAGAAAAACACGCAAATCCTGGCTAATAATGGGATCCGTTAAATAATGATGGGCAGTAATACGAGTTTCGCTGTTATTAATAATCAAATGATTGCCTAACCCGATAAGCTCCAAGCCCTGCGAGTACAGTCCGTACCAGTAATACGGCAGGTATTCATGCAGGGCGATCAACAAGATCACCCCAACACAAAGACAGTACAGCAAAAATGCCCAGTGACCGATTCGGGCAGTGACTTGGGTGAACATCTTCGTTTGATACAAAAAGATCTGCCCACCCCGCATAAATTGCTTGGTTGTGTGTTTCATTTTTTTAAGCTCGCTGGTTTTTTAAGTCAGTTTTTCTTAAGCGGGTTTATTCACTCGTGTGTCATCGCCATTAGGATCAACATCCGGTTGCATTACCAGGGTTTCTTCTCGCAATGGCGTGGCTTCGTCTTCGATGAGTACGGCGGTGCCGTAGCACCTAACATAGGTGTTACTTCCGCCACTAAAAAACAGTAATCCAACTATTGCATTACCGCCAATCTTTTCTGTTTTTCTAACAATGTCTTTTTGAACAAGATCAAAGTCACGACCTTTAAAAGCTTCAAGTAGACTGTCATTTTCAGGCTCAGGATCTCCAATCACCATTCCAAGTACTTTTTTAATTTTTTTACCAGGAATGGTGTCAGTGGTTACAATTAACATAATGTTTCTCCTTTGAGTTAGTGATCTGTATCTTCATTTTTACCAATAAAATAATCCATGGCCGAGGCGTGCCAATCGACTTTTTTATTATCAAGTTCTTTCGGCAACGCGACTTGCTCTTTTAAGTGCGCATTACGCTCTTCAACAGCGGTTTTATTATTCATGATTTGTTCTTCGTTACCTTTCAGTGAATCAAACGGTTTTCTTTCTTGCGTCTTCCAATCATGACCGCTCAACTGATCCTCTTGATGATCGAGCTTATTTTTTAACGAATCGGTAATCCCTTGTTGATCTGCCTGTGTTTCAATAAAGTGTTGGTTTTGATTGTAGACACTGCTTGGACTGCCTTGTTGAAAACTGTGCGAATAACCTTGATAGTCTTCCGCTAATTGATGTTCGCCCACTGCTCGCAAGGCTTTTTGGGCTTGTTGCGCCAATTGGTTTTGTCCGCGCTGACTTTGCCAATAGCTTTGCGCCATGCCTTCTTGTTTGATTAGACTGGCTTGATCAGTTTGCGCTAAAGTCTCTTGACCGCTAGCACCGTAACGCTCACCTACCCAGTCTGTAAACGCTTGCGCGAAGTTTTGATCAATGCTTTGTGAATGCTCTTTCGCATAGCTCGCTGCTTGCTGATACGACTGCGCTTGACTGAAATCTGCACTGGCTTGCTGCGCTTCACTTTGTGCATGAGCTAAGTTAGTCGCAAGCTGTTGCGTTTCATTCACACCATGGCTGTCACTGTGATCCGTGTGCAAGGATTGCGAGCTACTGATCACATGATTAAGCGATTTAACAAAACTTTTTCCTTCCGAGGAGTTCATAAAGTCTTGCATTGAGGTGTTGTAGCTTTGGTTATGTGAAGAATTAATACTAGCCGCTCCAGTAAACCCAGGTCTATCTATTGGCCCAAACCTTTTCCTTGTGACCGAACCATTAATCCCAAACTTGACAGCCTCACTTAAACTAATACTATGCCCATGGAAGTTATGTTTATTGTATTGTTGCAGTTGATCTTCCATGTGCCGGAAATCTTGCGCTTGACTGTCGGTTAAAGTATTGCTCTGCCCCGACCCACTGCGCAAATCATGCGACCACACTTGATTAAGGTGATCAAACTGATTAAGCGCTGCACTCACACTGTGCTCTTCATTGGTTCGGTGTTGCTGACCGGACTGCATCGAATGCGCCGCACTTTGATTTAAGGCCGAGACCACGCGATCCGTGCCATGCAACGACGTTGCTAACTGCGACATGGCACTCTGGGTATTAATAATGGCTTGCCCTGAGGCGGTTTGTGTCACCATAGCGCCATTCGCTAACTGCTCCGTGTGCATTCCGTGTAGATTAGAATAATTGGTATCGTGCTTGTTCGCACTCCAGTTATTCCAGCTGTGATTGCCCATGCTAACATTACCCAGACTTAAATTGCCTTCGGCTAACTGCCCTGCCCCTTGCGTTGACCAAGATTGAATGGTACCAAAGAGTGATTGTGCGGCATTCATAAAGACCCCATCAAAGCCTTTGAAGAGCCCGACAGCTAAGAGCGGGGTTAAGAGCATTAAGTACCCGCAATAGGCAGCGTATTGAGTGGCTTCATGCACTAAGGCATTTTGATTCGATAAGGTAATCCCGCCTTGCGCAATCGCTAACCCACTCATGTTCGCACTGAGCTTCGTCGTCATTAAAAAGTTCACCACCGTAAACATCATCGGCCAGGTGTAAACAAAGCACATCGAGGCAACGTATTTTTTTAACCCAAGTTTGGCCATTTCACCCTGAAAATCAAAAATTTCAGCATTATTTTTAACTCAACCCATTGATTTTACTCGCCTAGTAACATGAATTCTCGGATGTAGTGACACATAATGTTAATAAGGGGTTGCATGGGCTGGTAAAGTGATGAGAGTATTGAGTTATGTATATTCGAACCTCTACACAAAAGAGTCCTCGGACAGGTAAGCCTTACGCAACCTACCGACTTGTTGATACTCATCGCACTGCTGACGGCAAAGTACGTCAAAGACTGATTTTAAATCTTGGTGCAAATTTTTCAGTAAAGAAGGACAGTTGGAAATTGCTAGCTGACCGTATTGAGGAAATTTTAACGGGCCAAGGCTCGTTAATTTCAATACCAGCGCATCTAGAAAAACAGGCTCAAATGTATGTAAAACGCATTCGTGCAAAGCGTGCAGAAGAGAATGAGACAAGCATTACTCTCAATTCAGTAAGCGCGGTAGAACCTGACTTTAAAACAGTGGATGTTAACTCCATTGAGAGCGCGGACATACGACACGTTGGAGCTGAGGCGTTGGGCTTACATGCTGCCAGGCAATTACAACTTGAGGAATTGTTCAGGGCTTTGGGCTTTAATCAAAAACAATGTCACCTGATGCTTGCTACCATCATTGGGCGGCTAGTTGCTCCAGGAAGTGATTTGAGTACGCACTATTATTTAAGCAATCAAAGTGCGCTAGATGAATTACTGGGTACTGATTTCTCAGAACTATCACTCAAGAAATTCTATAAGACTGCTGATGAGTTACTTAAACATAAACAAGTGATTGAAGATCAATTATTTGAACGTGAGAAAAATCTGTTTAGTTTAAATCAGGTGATCACTCTCTACGATATAACCAATACCTACTTTGAAGGTCGCGCATTACAAAATGATCATGCACAGCATGGGCGATCAAAGGAGAAGCGGTCTGATTGTCCGCTTGTTTCTTTAGGTCTTGTGCTGGATGGATCAGGGTTCCCGCAACGGAGTGAATTCTTCAAAGGAAATGTTAGCGAGCCTAAAACATTACCCGAAATACTAACTGAGCTTCGTGCACAGCCAGAGGCAACAATTGTCCTAGATGCTGGTTTTGCAACTGAAGAAAATATTTCATGGCTTACTGAAAAAGGTTTCCATTATATCGTAGTCAGCCGTAGAGCATTGCCTGATGTCGATGAAACCATTGATAAAGTGCTAGTAAAAGAATCAGTAAATAATACGGTTACAGCGCAATTAGTTAAAGATACTGAAGCAAATGAAGTCTTACTGTACTGCCATTCTCAGGCTAAGGAAGAAAAAAGCTTAAATATGATTAGTAAGGCCGAGGCTCGTTTCGAAGAGGAATTAATTAAGTTAGCTAATGGACTCACTAAAAAAACCGGCATGAAAGCAATTGAGAAAGTAACATTGCGTTTAGGTCGAATAAAAGAGCGGCATAAACGTGTTTCAGCTCGCTACACTATCACGCTTGATTCAGAGGGTGATAAGGTTACGCAAATCAGTTGGAGTAAAGTTAACTCTGAGAATCTGGGTGCATATTGTTTGCGTAGTAACAGAATGGATTTAGATGAAAAAACAATTTGGAGAATTTATACAACTCTAACTGACGTTGAATCGGCATTCAGATCATTAAAATCAGAGTTAGGCCTGCGTCCTATCTACCATCAAAAGCAAGAGCGAGTTGATGCCCATCTGTTTATTAGTATTCTTGCTTATCACTTACTACACACTATTCGCCATCAACTTAAATTGCAGAACATTGATAGTAGCTGGCAAACTATACGGCAGATTTTTAGCACTCAGGTTCGTATCACTACTACAATGCAGCTTGAAAATAATAAATTGCTTTCTATTAGAAGAACCTCTAAGGCAACTCCAGAGCAAGTTGTGATCTATAAATCGTTAGGCATGAATTCAGAACCTGGGGACACTGAAAAAACAATTTGTTAAGTTGTAGTGACCCTAAACGTTTTTTTAAAACGTAAGTCATTGATTTGGATAGGTTTAATTGTAGAACGGACAAAGTTGGGTTAAGATCGTGAGTGACATCGCCGGTTGTAAGGCCAGCATCATCACTAGCGGAAAACAACAGACTAAAATCAAAAACAAGGTTGTGCCCATCAATGGCATCATGTAGCTCGCAAAATGCGCTAAGGTAAAGTCGGATAAAATCTGCTTTTGCATGGCAGCAGTGGTGTTGTAATTAATCATCGCAGCAGGAGCATTGCTGGTGGCTAACTGGGTACCGATGCCTGAGCGCATCGCGTTGATCATCGTGTTTTGAATGAGCGCTTGTTTGGCATCATTCGCCATGCCCATGAAGTATTGATAGGTTGTACCCAGACTGGTGAGTAAATGCGATTGGGTGGTGGGGTTGCTTTTCCCAAACAACACTTCACTGAGCCAATTGGTTTGCTGGGCGAGCTGCGCGTCTAATTGCTTTTTCAACCAAGGGAGCGCTTGCTTGCAGGTCTGAAACTGTTGATCAATATACAGCCCGCGTACCGGCGACATGGGTTGTTGACTTAAAAAGCCCAACAAATTTGAGCTATTCGCAAGTTGGCTGACGGTGTATTTATGGTTAATCAAAATATCCGGCACGATACAGCGGCTAATAAAGGCATTGACCACTTGACGCACGTTGGCATCAAGGACATGCGTGTTTTGATTGGCGGCATAAAAGAGCTTCGCGCCATAGATCATGCCGGTGTGCGTGTAATCAAAATCATCCGGTGTGTGAAACACGTCTTCAATTCCTTGTGTGATTCCAAGACTGAGCGTGGAGATCAGATGCGAAGGCATCGCAATCCCGTAAGGGACGTTATCCACTGCCCCCGCCGCACTCATGGGATTACTGATATCAATCACCTGAATGGGTACGCGAACCCCAATCAGCGCACCCATCACCGCCACGTAAATCCCTAACCATTTGGCAAACACCAGTAAATCATGACTCTTGAGATATTGCCAGGTGGCGCCCAAAACCGAAAACACTACGCCAATGCCCATGGCCGAGGCAAAGCCTTCCCCACCGATAAAAGCCGCCACCGCCTTAAACACCTCGGTGGCCACATCCCCGTCTGAAAACACGTACACGCCTAGCATTAATCCGCTCCTCCTAAACTCACCTGAAACCGACTGGCTAATTGCCCCGCAATCGCTTGTTGGTAGTGCAGACTTTGCGCGATTAGAGCCACTTCGGCTTGAATCTTTTTATTAGCATTGGTGCGTAACTGTTGGGTTACTTGCATGGAACGGGCTAAATTGTTTTCAATCGGTTTTAACAGCTCGCCGTGCTGACTGTTGGCTAAACTCGCTTGAATCAGTTGTAAGCTGTCTTCGAGGTATTTCGCTAACAGATCTTCGGCAATCAGCTCCGCATAGCTTAAGGTGTCAATCTGATTGCCCGATTCCAGTGAGACTTCAATAAACCGCAACACCGGCAAACTGGTTTTCGCTAAAAAGCCTTTTTGTGCCGTGGTTAAGGCTTTATCGGCTTGATAATCGTCACTGAGCTGAATGAGGAATTGATTGACCCGATAGATCAGCGCTTGCGTGGGGGCAATGTGGACATGCCCTTGTTGCAAGAATAAACATTGATTCTTACCACTGTCTTTGCATTGATAGATGGTGCCATCCCCACCGTTCATTAAGGCTTTGAGGAGACTGTCATTGGTAATGAGTGCTGGATAAATACTGGGCTTGCCGTTTTTGTCAAAAATGATCGTTCCCGAAAGTGAGAGAAAAAATTCTGCCAATTCGGTGTCTTGCTGCAAGAAACCGTTTTTCTCTAAGCTTTGCCAGACAAGATTAATGTTACGGGTAATGACCTTTTTGCCTTGATCGCTTTTACTCAGATCATCTAGGGTGGAATCGCCCTTGCCATCAAACCCACAGCCTTGTCGGGCAGACGCCCAATCACTAAAGGCATTACTTTGGACCCCTAAGTCCTGACACGCTTGGCGTTGCGCAGCGGTGTGTTTGGGCCACAGTCCGCCCACTAAATCTTGTGCGGCTTCACAGCTCGTTAAGTTGTTTTGATTCATCTGCTGTGCCCAGTATTGTAATTTGGTCATCACGTTACTGATTTGGGGCGCATAGGTTTCCATGGCGAGCTGAAAGCCGTAGGGAATGGAATCAGATAAAATGTTTTTCGCAAACTGGGTGAGCTGAGCACTGTTAATAAAGGAAGCGCCGCCACCAAACAAACTAATGCCCCCGCAGCCCGCTTTTAATGACGGTAAATCAATTTGGGCAATTTGTAAGTCACGCGATTTCGAGCGCAAGAACAAGGAGCCCGCACTGTAATACCCTGCTGCTTGGCTTTGAAAGACATGCGGGCCGGTGGTGTCTGAGGCATACCCTAAGCCTTGCCAGAAGCTATCCAAATCACTGCTCACTTGCGCGTTGGCCAGTGTCAGTGGTGCAAGCAGGAAGAACGTGAGCAACGCACGCAACGCATTAGTCAGCATAAGTCTTGTCCTTGAGTTGAGTGAGTACCGTGGTTAATCGATTCAACAGTGCCGGTTCAGAGACTTCCCCGAGTGTGACGGGGGTCAGACCCAGTGTGTTGACGTTCACCACAAACAAAGCAGGCACTTGATGCGGTAGTGAGCCGTACAGCGTTTGAATGACGTCTCGCGTTGCCAAGAGTGAATGCGGAAAGCTCGGTAAGCTTTGCCCATCGGTGGTGTAGGCAAAGGTGTGTAACTGCAACCGCGCTGCCACGTCTTTCACCAACGGATCAAAGCGTTGACAGTGCGGGCAGGTGGCGCGATACACCAGCACTAAAGCCCAGGGGGACGATTGGGCTGGTGTGTTGAATGCGCTTCGTGTAGACTGCGCCCTACCCCGTGTTTGGGGTGTTGTTACGGTTAGGGCTTGTTGTGTCCTTGAAGCAATCATCTCGCGCAATTGACCATCCATCTGCTGCGCGATGCTTGGGGACGCTATCCCCCAGCCCAGGAGAAACCCGATAAGTCCTAACCAGCCTGTCCATTTCATTCGGTTTTTTGTCATTGTGCCACCTCTTGATATTGCGTCACGCGCTCACTGATTAAGCGCGGTAACGCGGCTTGACTAAACGCCCCATAGACCACCACTTGCGACTCGCGGGTGGTGGGGTTCACTAACACCAATGCCGGTAAAGCTTTAACCCCCAGTGTTGCGGCTTGCCCAAAATCGGTGAGGTTTTTAGGCATCACCGCTAAGGCACGATGATCCATCGGCGCACCTAATAAACTCATATTGGCTTGTGCGGCAAACTGCGCGACGGTTTTTGCGAGCAATTGATCCAAGGCTTGCCCGCCACGACAAGTCAGGCCGGCTTCGCCGGCAACTTTCTAAGCCTCTAAGAGTTTAGTCTTTACAAAGCCACGAGTATTATTAAGTCTCAAACTAGTCAAACCTGCCCATGGAATAATAACGAATAAAAATAACACACCTGCTATAGAAATTGCTTCAGGTAGCTGAGCAATAACTCACCTACTATACGCGCTTCTCATTTTACTCTATGAATAATGAAACGCTTTAGTATCAAACAAATCTTGGTAACCAATCAGAACTGGTGGAACTTTCACACCAAGTACAAAGATAAAATCAGAGAAGCTATTGTCATTGGCATTGTTAAGCTGCTTAGCTGCAAACATCCTATGCGTGGCCATAAAGAGTATCATTGCAGTAATCCAAACTGTTCACACGTCAAATACATCCGCCATACCTGCAAAGCTAAAAGCTGTTCATCGTGTGGTAAAAAAGCCACAGAAGTATGGATACAACAACAGATGGCAATCTTACCCAACACTACATGGCAACACATCACATTCACCATGCCCTCTACTCTTTGGGACTGCTTTTGGACAAACAGAGAGCTTCTTAATTTACTCCCACCATTAGCAGCAAAGGTGTTACTCAAGCTTGCTAAAAACAAGAGGGTTAAACCCGGTGTATTTATCGCGCTTCACACCTTTGGCAGAGATCTAAAGCGCAATGTGCATCTTCATGCGTCAATCACTCTGGGTGGTATCAACAAAGAGTTAACACAATGGAAAAGCCTCTACTTCCATCAACCTACACTAATGTCCATGTGGCGTTATGAGGTCATTAACCTTTTTAGAAACCACCACCAGGACAAAGGGCTTATTCTGCCAAATCAGTTAGCCTCTACACTGAACCACACTTTCAACTTTAATCAACTGCTTGATCAGCTTTACCAAAAACGATGGGTAGTACATTGCGCAAAGCCCTCAAAGAATCACAAACAAAACGTTAAATACTTAGGTCGATACACCAAACGTCCTCCTATTGCTGAGTCAAAAATTAAAAACTTTGATGGGAGCAGCCTCAGTTTTAATTATCTTGATCACGTCTCTAAAACCTACAAGCAATTTAAATTAACCGCGGAAGAGTTTATTGCTCGATTTATTCAACACATTCCTGATGTTGGCTTTCGTATGGTGCGTTATTATGGGTTTCTTGCTAACCGGGTGCGAGGTGAGATGCTACCCAAAGTCAGACTCCTATTAGGTGAAACTGATCCAAACACACCCCAGGTCAATTACCGCACCTTAATGCAAAATAATTTTAACATTGACCCCTATGAATGTGTTCTATGCGGTAGCCAAATGTTTTTAGCTAACTGCTGGTATAGACAACCTAACCGTTACAAATTGCTATCAAAGCATCGTGAACTCGCCTTACTGAAAAAAATCTAATAACTTCCTAAGGGGGTAGTCCGTCCAAAACAACAAATAACAGCTAGTTTTGGCTATTGTTTGTCATAACTAACCCTGCCCCACCACTAAATCGATTTTATAAAAAATACCTGTGCTAAAATTACTCATTTTAATTGGTGGTATTTTTACCAATTGACACATTGAAATTCCTTAATATTAAAAAAAGATCAGCACGTCGGTTTGTGCCAGCTGGTGTAAGCGCTGTTGATCACGCTCGGCGTGTTGCAATTGCGCAAGCTGATCCGCTTGGGCATTGCTCGAGTGTTGTAAGCCGTAGTCAAGTGACGGATACAACAGCATCACTAACCGACTGGTTTGAGCAAACTGAGTGGCGCGCTCACTGATCCAGTGCTGCATGGCATAAAAGCGAGCAGTGTTAGCAACAGTCGGTTGCAACACCGCTAAGGCTTTGGCGGCTTGGAGTTGGCGTTGCACACGGTGGAGTACAGCGAGTGGAGTGGTTGCTTGGGAGGTCGCCTGGACTGTTTTTGGCTTGACTAACTTGTGTTGATCAACCAAAGGCATGTCATTCCAATGCCAACCCTGCGGATTCGTTCTATAATAGGCAGTGTCCGCAAAGCTTGCGTGCGTCGCCAGCAAAACAATAAAAACCTGTAAACCACGATAAACGACTTGCTTCATGGGACTGAAACTCCTCGTTTGTTCCAAAGCGTCCCTGCACCCACCGTTCCAGGGTGCAGGCGCTTTTTCACGCGGTTGGCGATGTCATTGGCATTCGGTAACTTGACACGGTTTTTCAGATCCGCGTACAAATTACTGAAATCAATCTTGTCAAAATCAATGCGCTGTAAGTCTTGCACGCTGATGCCTGAACAATTGGGGTGATGCGGTGCACCGAACGGAATGCCTAATTGACTCAGTCGCCCTTGTTGTTGCACGTCTTTCGCCATGAGCCCATCAAAGACACAATAGCTTTTTTTATGGCTGGTACAAACGCCTAAGGTTCTATGAGCACAATAGCTCCCGACTTCAATCGCATAGCCTTTTTGTTTGGCAAAGCCGAGCTTCTTTTCTTCATCAGAGCATTTGGACAAGCCCATGTCTTTACCCCAACCGTCATCCTTACAACAATTCAAATAACCAAAAGCCGCTAACGAGCATTTCATGGGCGTCCCAGCAAAGGCTTTTAAGGTTTGCTGATCACCGGCTGCGGATTTAGCTGCACCCACTGCCGCTGCCATCTCGGCATCGGCTTTGGCAAAGTCGGTGCTTGTCGTGGGTTTTGGGGTATAGCATTGTCCATCGAGACAAAAATACTGACCCCCACAAGGGGTTGCTTGGCTATCCTCACAAGTCCGGTGCGTGCATTGCATCGTGACAGTGGCTTTGACACAAAACCCTGCCATTTTGGTGACGCATTGGTTCGCCACCTCACTGCACCCTTGATTTAAAAACCCTTGGCACGAATCACTGGGTGGTAACCCACAAAAATAGGTTTCTTGCTGTGCCCAGCAGGGTTCAGTCACCGGTACGCCATCAATGGTTTTAGTCGCTTGACCGGCGGTGCAATGCCAAGGGGTTTGCACGTGACAATAATTGGGTGGTAAGTTCGGACAATGCACTTCCCAGTGTGTGGTAATAATCGGTGGTGGTTTCAGTAATTGAGTCACCCACGCATAAGCTGGGTTTTCAATTTGGCCAGGCCCTAACATTTCCATGCCTAAGCGTTTCACTGTCAGGGTACTCACCAACGGATGAGGGACTTGAAAGCGTTGCTGGGAGACAACGCGCAATTGACCGTTAAGCGTGACCAGTTGACTTAAGCTTGCTTGCGGATGCAAATCAATCGGCGAACCCACTGGCCATAAATACGTGTGTAACGTGAGCGTTTGTTGGGGCGGTAGCGTTACTGAGGTGGACGCGGTGGTGCCATAACGTGGGGTTTGCAAGAATTTCAGGACACAGCTTTGATCACTCGCAGGCCCCGAGGCTAACACGGGCGTTTTTTTAAACGGGCCGTCTGCTTGAAAGACCACGTGCTGACAGGTGCCCACAAAACCTGGTGGTGCGTTCACCTCAACCACCAAGTCACGGGTGCATTGCAGCAGCTGGTGTCGAGTCTTGTCACACTGCACGGTGGTGGTTGTGGTGTGGCAATGCGGTTGGCGGTCACAGTGGATGTATTGATCAGAGAGGCCGTGTGCGATATGCTTCGCATCGTCTTGAATCACGAGCGATTTGGCCATACCAGGATCTTTCGCGTTAATTGTGATTTCAGGATGATTGGCGAAGTGGCTGTTGATCGAGCTTCCCGCTTGATCATTACCAATTTCAGCAGCCCCTTTCGCCACTAACGCATCGCCTTGTGAATAGAATTGAGTTGCCTTCGGCGTCGCGGTGTAATGCGGTAATTGACTCGGCGTAAACTGAGCAAGCTGGTTCGGCATTGCCGCTTGCGCGCGTGCGGCAGCAGCTACCCCTGCACTAAAGTCGGCACGGTTCTCCGCTTGCACCCCTTGCATTACACTCAGCACGACGACACTCAACACTAACACACGTTTCATTGAACCTCCCCTCGCGCTAACACTTGTTGGGCGACTTGGCGCAAACGCACGGTGTGTGCCCGACGTGCGACTTCATTGAGTAAACTGGTTAACGGCACATTGCCTGCCACTGAACTATAAGTAGCGGGAGGACAATTGCGTTGCTGTTCACAGGCTAACACGCGATCAGTCACCACTAACGTCGGCACAACCGTCACGTGATAGGCTTGAAACAGCGTGGGGTCAATTTGCACACCGGCAACAATCGGGTTGTGATTGTGAGGATGGAGGACGGTGTATAAGCGCTTGCTGGTTTCTGGCACGCTGTCATTGACCAACCCACGAATCACCACCGGCACCTGATAATGCGCCGCTTGTTGCAAGGTTTGGCGCAGCGCCAAGGTGGGCATTCCAAGGGAGACAAACAGCATCGCGCCGCTCGCTTGATTGGGGACACCCATCTGTTGATTCAGTCGCGCTTGATGCGACACCTGAGTTAACGAGGACGACCAAGCGGGTGACGTGACAGGCGTCGCAGCGACTAAACTCGCCAGTGCCAGCAACCCACTCACTAACAACGTTGGATAACGGTTCTTCATGCTCTCATCACTCCTATAACAAACAACAGTTACGTTTGCGCCAAATTAAAAACCCAAAATTGTTGTGTGCCCCTGGGGGCTCATGCCCTGCTTCCCACAGCTCGGTGTTGGTACCAAAGGGGTAACAGGCTTTCGCATCCGGTTCGGTATTCACTAACTCATAGCGATAACGGCTTTTCGGTAAAATCGGATGAAAGTGCTCGGTACACAACGCTTGGCCGTTCTTGCCTTCGGTGTCCCAGATTAAGGCAGGGGCGCGATGCAGCTTGTACACCATGCGCTCCGCTTCTAAGGTCGCTGCTTGAATCGGTGAGGTTTGATTGGCGACGCTGCCATCGAGTGGATAGGCCGAGCCTTGTGATCCTAAACACCAAAACAGTTTATCCATCGGTAAGGCGCGCCCTGTGGTGGTTTTGGTGGCATCCGCTGTGCAAGCGAGCTGGGTGGCTTGATTGCCAAACAGCACGGATTCCGGATCTAAAATAAATGTCATTTCGTCATCGTGCCAGGTGGGATCGAGCTCAGAGGGGTAGGCCAAATCGAAGTTACCGTGTTGCATACAACCGAGATTGGTGAGAATCTCTAACCAAAAGATCAACGGGTACTTGTAATAATGCACCCAATAAAAGGCGCCGTGATCCACGCCTGCGTTTTGAAAGTCAGTGGCGCCAATGTCGTTATTGAGTGAGCCGACATGAAAACTGACGCCACCTAAATTGACCATGCAAAACGGCTCACGGGTGACATCGACTAAGGCAGAGGGTTCCCAATAGCCAAAACTAATGCCAATTCGCCAACCGACTGGCAGATTGCACACACAAAGTGGCGAGCTCGGGTTTTTCGTATCGGGAAACCGTGAATGCACGACTTGTAAGCTGCCCAAACTTAACGGAAACAAACACGACCAGCAAATATCGGTAAGCGGATTGACAAAGTGACCGGTACACAGCTCGTTAGCGATCGCCTTCGTACTGAATAAGCCGGTAGTGAGACTCAACAGCACCACCAGCATTCCTTTCGCTAGTTGTCGTTTAAGCAGTCTCATGGCTTACTCCTTGTGGGGTAGTGGTCACTTCTTCAATCACTAAGTGGTCACCGGTTTGATGTAAGCGCGCAGGCACGGTGTGAATCCCGAAGTGATGACAGAGCGTGCCGTCTAAATCAAAATACACGCGCCCTAATTGCTTGCTGGCGGTGGCCACATTGCCAGCCGTGAGAATGAGCTTAAAACGGTGGTGCTTAGCACTTAATGCCTTAATTTGTGTTTGCGCCCACCTCACTTGATTAGCCTCACGTGCATTGAAGAACAACCAGACTTGATCAAAGTGAGGCACGTGAGCAAACGGGGCAACAGCTGCGACGCTTTTCGGATCTAATGGATTGATCGTGGTGCCTTTGAGTAACAACACGTGTCCTTGGGTATCGTAGCGAGTTTGTTTCACGGTGTAGCGTGGGGTAAAGGTGAAGGTACGCGCGTGTTGGGTGGTCGTAACGCCTGCGACTGGTGTCGGCGTGAGAATGGCTTGGCGCGCTTGTTGCACCATGCGGTGTTGTAACTGTGTTAATTTCCCCTCTCGCTGAAAGAGTGCTAACCGTGCGTGAATAAAGCGAAGTAGATCAGGTTCAGCAATCGAATAGACTTGCCCGACCACCCCTAATGACTGGGCTGTCGCGCTTGAGGCGATGAGAAGACTCACCGCAAAGAGCAAGCAGCGTTTAAGCATGAGAGCTCCCTCGTTTTAATTGCTGGGTAATGGCTGCATTAATGGCTGCGTCAACCGCGTGACTGCCTGCCAACACGTGATGGCGTAACAACACGGTGACGTGATGCGTCTTGGCGTACGTGTTAAGACTTGCTGCCATGGCGTTGGAAAAGCGTTGAATCAATTGGGTACGCTGAGCAGGGGTTAACGGTTGTGCTTGAGCGAGCTCGCGTGAGAACTGCACAATGGCGTGTTGGGGCGAATAGGTCACGACACAAGCGCTGTGACTGCGCACGAACGCCAGACACGCAAGCAAGATCGCAACACCGGTGAGCAACCCGTGCCAAAGCAGCGGTTGACGGCACAGTGCGTGCAAGGGGTTCAGTAGTAAGCGCTTAGCGGTCATTTGTTAATTCCTTAGCGGGAGTAACGCTGGTGTGTGCAGCCGCGTGCGCTTGCTGGTACCAATCACGCCATTCACGCGAAACAGACCACCCTGAGACAAACGCGATGCCTGGTGCTATGAACAGTGCAAAAGTAAGCAAGGGCTTCATAAAAACCGGTTGATACTGTGTGATGGCCATCACGGTCTCACGCGCGCCATGAATGGATAAAAAGCCCAGGGTATAGAGTGACAACAGCAAAAAAAGGGTCTGTATGACAACATAAAGCTGATGAAGAAAAAGTTCACTCAGTGCGTAGCAAGCGCTGAGTAAAGGTGGCTGGGTTTGCTGTGACTTGGCATTAAAAAGTTGAGTGGTCATTGACGATTTTCCTCTTGTTGATTGACGGGGTGTTGCTGTGTCGAGCTTGCTTGTTCTAACCAGGCCAGCTCCTCACCGTGAAACTCACGTGCGGTCGATTCAATGGCTTGCATGAGGGTTGCCCCTTGCGCTTGGCATTGTTCCACCGCTTGAAATTCATTGGCTTTGGTGGAGTACAACACTTTACTAAACGGATCGATAAACAAACGCTGTACGGCACTCAGTTGGCCCGCTTTAATTAGCAGTGAGGAAAAGCCTGACTCAAAGCTCGGTTTAAATTGATTGACGAGTGCCACTTCGGCGTCACTGAGAAAACTCGGGAGCTTTTCGCGGAGCGAATCAAGGGTGCCTTCACCCTGGCGCATGAGTAATTTAATGTCGGCACTGTCCCAACAGGCTTTGGCGGTTTTACCGCTCAAATACCCGTCTGCATCTTGCCGAATCACACAAAACGAGCCACGGTGTTTTCGAGAGGTACGAAACCCTGCTTCAATAAAGCGTCCGTGTTGCTCGTTATTGCCATCTAACAGTTCCCAGGCTTCATCAATTAAGCACAATTTTTTTAGGTTGCGATCAGTCAGATACATTTGCTGGCTAATGAGATTAATTAATGAAAACAGCACCACGTCACGCAGCTCGGTGTTTTCATTGAGTCCACCCATCTCTAAGACAATGAGTGGTGCTTTGGGATCCAAGTCTGAAAAGGTATTAAAATACTTGCCGTATAACCCCGTTGTCATGTATTGCTTTAATAGTTGCTTGACATCATCGAGTGCCGGCACACGCTGATCCGATTCCTTGAGCTTGCGTTGTTGGATTTGCTCGATCATCGCCACCACAGTGTCAATGTTGGCCTCGACCCCTGCGGATTGATAAGCCAGCTCAACCGCTTCGAGTAAATACGCACGATTGACGGCGGTCATGGCTTGATCGGGATCGGCTAAGGCCACAATAAACTCACGAACCACGTTTAAGGATAAAGCCAGATCATCAGGATCCTCAATTTGATCTAAGTAGTGACTGACAGAAAACCTACTAATTCTTAGTCTTTGTTGTTTTATTACACTTTCATTTTTTTATATCCGCGCGAGATCATAATAAAAATAGCATGTTAAGCCCTGGCCGCGTACAAAAAAATGAAATCTCGCTGTTTTGATACGAAAAAAAGCACCCTGCTTTCTGGAATACAATGGGATATTCTGAGGCTGACTAGGCAGCTAACGGTGGGCTGCGACCTCGAATGCGTTTTTTTAGTCGCGCTGCTTTCCTTTGCTCAGCTCTTTGTATAAGACTTCCGATACGATCTATGTTTTTTCCAACAATCGCTAAGCCAACATAACTCTTAAAGCCATCAATGCCGTGATCTAGGCATTGATCCAACCCATGAACTTCAAGAGCATTAATACTGGATTCTACCGCAGAATGCTTTTGTTTCGCTTTCACAAACGAGTCTGACTTTTCAATTTCCTGTGCTTCCTTTGAGAGTCGACCTTTTCTCGGCAATGCAACAACTTCCAAAATATCTGCTAACGCAGATTGATTTTCTTTTGAATGAAAGCCCTTATCAAAACTACATGTGTTTAACTCTGGGAACTTTTGTTGGGTCTCTTGAACCATAGATACGGCGACCTTGTCATCAGTCTCATTCTCCATCACACGATGATGCAATATAAATTGGTGTTGATCCTCCAAGACACAGACTTTCATTCCTAATTCGACTGGTACACCAGCCTTTCCTTTTACAATCCATTCAGTATGTGGCTGAAAGACAGAAAAGACTTTTTCTTCATGCGGGATCTTTTCATCCAATAATATTCGGCGTTTAATTTGATCAACTTGGCGATCTGCATGAACCGTGAACATTTCTATACTTTCAACCAGTGGCGCATCTTGCGGCTTCAGTAGATCGGCTTTCTGGATAGCGTTTATTGAGGCATGTGCTTTATCTAAATATTTTTGCGCAATATTGAGATACTCCTGATGAGCATCCTTGATTGCCTTGTCCTTTTTGTTTTGTTGATCTGCTTGCTTGCTCTTACTGCGCTTTTTTAGTTGAGCTATTCGCATGAGCCGTTTCAGATGCTTGATGTTATATCGATATTGACGCCAGTCACTCAATCCGCTGTGTTCACACAGCTTGGCCACCTGCTGAATTATTTTGCGCATTGCGTCAAACAGTAAGCTTATGTCTGTTGGAAAATGTACGTCTGTTTCAACCACAAAGGAATCGCAACGGCCTCGCAGAGGCTCACTTTTTTTTAACAATGAATGACCAGCTTTCACAACAACTTGATTAATCTCATCTAACAACTCGGGAGTGAGTAGCGAGACATTGTCTTTAATTGTTTGCAGCTGATACTCTATTTTATCGAAAAAATCAGCATGCCCTAGCATTTCACGAATGGTTTTATGTTGATTCACAAGTTCATGCAGTCGATCATAATCACAATTTAGACTCAGGCGGAGTACTCCCATGACCAATATTTTCCATAATTCCATATCAGGGCGTCCATTATTCTTGTCAACCTCAGGTGCAATCTGAGCCTCTAGTAGTTCGAAAATCTCCTTCCGTACAGAGGGTGTACTATAAATAAACTGTAGCCCTTTTAATAATTTTGGAATGTCATCCCGTGATTTAGAGCTGATTTGAATTTTAGAAATATCTACTTGGCCAATTTGCATTTGTGGATTTTGGGCTAGTCTTGTCATTCTTGCTTTCCAGTGAAGAGTTACCATGCTGTGGCGAAAAATCATCGAAGATTAAGGCATTATATCGAAAATAAGCTGTAAATTGCTGGAAAACGAGTATTTAGTGCTGTTTTTTGAAAATCTTCATGTGACCAGTTCGCCCCGAAACATTGAAAATAAAAGGCTTTGCGGGTTTTCTGTCAGTCACTAAATAGTTTGAAATAGTGGATCTAGGAAGCCCAAGTTTTTTTGCTAACTCAGCATGACTTAAATTAAATTCATTTATTAAGTTTTTATATCCTCCAGCTTCCTCCAAAGGGTTTAAGGCGTCACGCTGAATATTTTCTATCAAGCTATACAAGGCAACAGTTTGATCATCAACATTTTTCACTACTACAGGAACTTTTAATAAGCCTATGGACTTAGCAGCTCGCCATCTCCTTTCACCAGCAATAATCTCGAATTGTTCATTTTCTTCATTAAGATGCCTAACTATCAATGGCTGTATAATGCCCTGTTCTTTTATCGATTCTACTAATTTTTTCTGTGTTTTATCGGGAAAAATGTGCCTTGGCTGATATTTACCTGGATATAATTTATCGGTATGTAATTCTTTAATTAAACTTTGATTATTAAGCGAGCCTGAGGCAATTTCCTGTAGCATTTTTAAACTATTGCGTACACTCATAAAATTTACTCGCTTTATAAACTTTATTGGCCAATTTTAAATTAAATTTAGTTTTTACGCCAATTTTCTTGCTTATCCTAAATCAGTGTGTTTAAAATTACAATAATAAATTTTTATGAAGGAAATTTAATGTTAGCTTCAGAAATCTTTGCTGATTTAGCAGATAGGGGTCGCCTTTTAATCTCTAATGTTCGAGACAAGGGATGGGCGCCAAACCACAAAAAAACCTTAAGAACTTTTGGAATTACAGAAGCTGCTAAACTGGTTGGGAAAAATAAAGAAACTATTAGGAAAAATGAACTTTCAGGAAAATTACCATCTGCCAAACTTAAAAACGGACAAAGAATATACACGTTAGATGATATTAATTCCATGCGGGACTATTTTGGCACAAGACCAGTTTTACAAAAAGAAACAAAAGCAGCTGTCATAGCAGTTATGAATCAAAAAGGAGGGGTTGCTAAAACAAAAACTTCTGTTCATTTAGCTCAAGATTATGCGCTCAAAGGACATAGGGTTTTATTAATAGATGGTGATCATCAAGCTTCTTCAACTATAGATATGGGTTTTAATCCTAGAGAAGACATAAGTCCTAATGAAACATTAGCTGCTTTTTTCAGAAAACCAATTACTGGAGTAACAGATCAAGATGACTATTATTCTGTTAATTGCTTACAGCCTTTAATTAAAAAGTCCTACTTCCCTGGTTTAGATTTAATTCCTGCAAACTTAACCATACAAAACATTCAAGATGAAATGACTGCAATCCTAATAAGGTGCGCTATGGTGGGAGTTAGTTTTGATACTCACAATATACTTTATAGTGGCATCTATGGATCAAATGAAATAGAAGGAATTATTAATGATTACGACATCATAATTATAGACTGCCCACCTTACCTTGATACCTTAACTTATAATGCACTGTATGCCGCTAACGGAATCATTATACCTGTGCCACCAGTAATGACCGATGTTTCAAGTACAGTTGAGTGCGTTGAAAATATGAATGTTATTTTTAGCACCTTACCTGATAGAGATTATTCTTTTGTTAAAATATTGATTACAAAGCATAGACCATCAAATAGCAAAGGGGTTAAGAATGAATCAAATCATAATGCAAATATTGCACAGGTTGTAAAAATTTACTTTGAAGGCAGAGTTCTGGTTAATACTATGATACAAAGTGACGCCATTGAAAAAACCAGTACACACTTAAAAACCATTTATGACCTATCTCCTCAAGAATTTGCAGAATCACTACATGCAGATAGAAAAACACTAAAACGAGCATTACAAGCAGCCCAAGCCGTAAATAGTGAAATATATAGTTATATACAAGATTTTTGGAACAGCCAAACAGTAAGTACACAAATAGCCACATCAGAGGTTAAAGTATGAATAAGCCCTTAAATAAACCAGCAATAGTATCTGTGAAAGAAGATGATAGTTTTTTTAACTTTATTAAATCTAGCTGCAAGAAGGAATTTGATAAAAGTAGCACTGAAAAACAGGAAATTTTAAAAACAAAAAAAAATGAAGCAAACCAATCACTAACAAATAACGGAACCTCACCTAAAGTATTATCAATAAATCCCTACCTAGCAATAAATTGGGCCTATCCTGACAGACCTGATAATGAGCTTGGTGACCTAGACTCACTCGCTATCTCAATGAAAGAAAATGGGCAAATCGAGCCATGTATTGTGCGAAAGATAGAACAGTCCAAGAAAACTAATGGTATAGACTATGAAATAATCGTTGGTGAAAGGCGTTGGAGAGCTTCTAAGTTAGCTAACATTAAATTAGATGTCATTATTAAAGACTTAACTGACGAACAAGCTGCAATAATTCAAGCAGCAGAAAACCTAAATAGGCAGGATTTATCTGACTATGCTAGAGGAATGAGTTATGCCACATTAATAAAAAAATCCCTGCTAAAACAAACTGACTTGCAAAAGCGCTTTAACATATCAAAGGTTCAGGCCAATAGATTAATGTCTTTTAGCCAGATACCTCCTGAAGTTATATCAGCTATTAACAATATGAAAAATGTAAGTGCTCGTTTAGCAACAGAAATAAGAGCCTTATGTAACAAAGGATATACGCAAGAAATTATCTTACTTGCTGGCAAGATTAGTGATGGCAAGCTAGGAGCATCTAACATAGCTCATAAGGTAAAATCATTACGAACTCCAAACAAGCAAACAAAATTAGAGAGTGAAACCATAAAAAACTCTAAAGGAAAAACTATTTGCAAGGTAGTAACAAACACTACAGGCACTAAATTGACAATTGATACTAATAGCTCATTAATAAATTTAAATGAATTAAAACCAAAATTAATAGAATTACTAGAAAGTATCCATATGGATACTTAATGAAGTATAACATTTTACTATTTATGCAAAGTATCCATATGGATACTTTTATAAAAAAAGGAAATAGCTTATGTCTTTAGGTTAAAACCAAAAAGCCAGAAGCACTTACTAAACATTGGTGCTCTGGCTTATTTAGATGTATGGGATTTTTGATATCTCAAAACATGACAGTTAAGAGTCTATCAATAGAAATCCCGTTATTCAACTTAGGAATTACACATTTTGAAGGTAAGGGGATTTTCGTGCCCAAAAAAGGACTTTCGCCACCCCAAGTGAGCGAAAAGGAATCACTCATCGGCGCGGCCATTGACATTACAGGGCAGGGCGCAGCACCATTGGAGCCAGTCGAATTGACTCGCTCCGGTAATCGCTGTGGCCATGACCCTGCGAACCCGCGCACCTATACCCGTGACTCCGACCATAAAAAAACCTTCGATGCACTTCAGATTGCCTCAGAGAATGCCCAACGCTATGCGTTTAGCCCTGAAGGGGTCTTGGATCTGATTGACTTTAGTCGTGAGTCGGATCGACAAGTCCGATCAGAACGCCGTGAGGCCGTGAGCTTAGTGTTAGGGGTGCTCATTAATCATGCGGATATGGCCCACTTACGGGTGGTGCGGTATCTCAATGGCACGAGCTGGCGTGATATGAAGATCACCGAGATTGCTAAGCTGGCTAACCTTACCGTTAAACGCTGCGAGCGGGCGTTAAAAGATCTCAAGCGAGCAGGGTACTTAACCCTGGAAAAACGCTTTACCTTCAAAAAAGGGGCTATTCGTGCCTTAGTCTCGATTAAACGCTTGAATGCCGTGTTATTCCATCATTTAGGCGTCGGGTGGGGTAAACTCAACCAGTGCATCCAATGGGCGAAAAAACGCCTCGAACGCCGCCAGAAACAACACAGCAAAGCGGAAGCGAAACTGGCGTATCTGGCGAATCAGCACAAGCAAAATAAAAAGCCGACTAACAAACCTCAGGCTCCGAAAACGTCTGGGTTGGCCAAACTGGTGCAAAACCTACTGCCCGCGCAACAACAACTTCATAATCAAACGAAGCAGCAACAAGCCTTAGCCAAGCAGCGCAATCAATGGTTTTTAAAGAAGATGCACTTATTGCAAGCCGAGCCGGATCTTGATGACGCCGCCATTCTCGCCCGTCTAGGCGCACCACCGGCCTAATCTAACCTTAACCACCCATCAACCCACTACAATGCAGTAGGGGCTTCCTGTGGCCTGAATACGCTAAAATCTCACCCTAAGCCACTCACAACCTGCTTTTCGCCCTCAGAACGCCTGAAAAGCCCTTAAATCGCATCCACCAAACCCACTTTTTATCCACCGCGACACCCCATCATGTTCATTAATCGAGTTGTCCCCAGTTTAAGTGTCGGGTAATCGAGGCTTAAGTGTCGGATGATTAATCTATTTACATCAAATAAATTATTCTTTTTTTATTTTTACTTTTTTAAGGCTCCTTTGTGGCACACTTTTCCCGTAAACGCTGATTTTCTTGTTCAACCGCCTCATAGAGCTTTTTATACTGGTTAGCCGCATTCGTTTGTTGAACCTGTTGGCGTTCAGCCAACACTTTGGCTTTGTAAAACTGCGCCAAGAGCTGCTTTAAAAAGGCCGCTTCATTGGGTAGACTATTAATCGCTTCAGGCAAAAACGAGGTGGAGGCCTCAAGCGCTGCTTCAAAAAAAGCAGGGGAAAGGGCACTCACTTCCGCTTTGAGCTGGGCAACGTGATCTTGCAAGGTAATGAAACTGGTTTGGGTGTTGGCCAGTGCCTCTTCGATCACTAACCGGCGAGCCTGGGCTAATCGCTTATGCTGATGCCAGTTTTCCGGCAGATCTTTCGCTTTCGCAGCCACCAACTCATCAAACCGGTGTTTATAGGCTTGCTTCATCTGAATTTCCACGCGCACCAGCTCACGCTCGCGTTGTTTTCGCCGATACGCTTGCTGGGCGAGGCGTTGCGCTAAACTAGTAGGTTGCTTTGAATCGGGCATACTCTTTTCCTTGCTGGGTTGTTCATTGCTGAAGGAGTAGGGCGCAAAAAACAAGGTTCCACAAGCATCCCGATGTTCCCCACTTCTAACCGATTGAAAAATAAGTGAAAAATTCATCGTTTTTTTGATTGTCAAAAAACGCTGATAACCGGAGATACGATAACCGGAGATAAGCATAGGGCAGGGATGCGCAGAAAGCAACCCGAAACCACCTGAAAACATAGCCCCCCATAAGGAACCTTATAGGGTCTTAACTATTTTTTGTGTATCGCACATAGTTTTGCCTACCTGTTGAGCATCTATTTCCATAGTTAGTGTTTGTATGACCACGCTTGAAAAAAGTTGAGCTGTTGTTTGATTGGTGGGCGCCACTATTTAATTTTAACACTCTGTTATTAGGATTGGTGTATTGATTGTTTATCAATGGTTGCCTAGATTGATCAGGCCATGAAAAGGCTCGCCAGTTTTGTCGTGCAGAAAAACCACGTTTATTTTTTTTATCTGGATCTGCGCCTTTCGATAAAAGAATGGTGCAAATACTAGAAAACAAAGTAGTAGTATTTCTTCTTTGCTTAGCTGAATTTGCTGCAGCATTTAATGGAGTAAAGCCATGATTATTTATTTGTTCTAAAAAAGCATTAAATTGAGAGCTGTCCTTGCCGCCAAAGGCGGTGTCGGCCGCCGCGATTAAGTCTTTCACCACCTCGAGGTGACCTTCTTTCGAAGCAGTATTCAAGGGGGAGAACTGATCTTTATTCGGTTGAGTCAGAAACGCGCGAAAGCCGTCAGTGTTCTTGCCGCCAAAGGCGGTGTCGGCCGCCGCGATTAAGTCTTTCACCACCTCGAGGTGACCCGCACAAGCAGCAGAATTCAAGGGGGAGAACTGATCTTTATTCGGTTGAGTCAGAAACGCGCGAAAGCCGTCAGTGTTCTTGCCGCCAAAGGCGGTGTCGGCCGCCGCGATTAAGTCTTTCACCACCTTGAGGTGACCTTCTTTCGAAGCAGTATTCAAGGGGGAGAACTGATCTTTATCTTTATGAGTCAGAAACGCGCGAAAGCCGTCAGTGTTCTTGCCGCCAAAGGCGGTGTCGGCCGCCGCGATTAAGTCTTTCACCACCTCGAGGTGACCTTCTTTCGAAGCAGTATTCAAGGGGGAGAACTGATCTTTATCTTTATGAGTCAGAAACGCGCGAAAGCCGTCAGTGTTCTTGCCGCCAAAGGCGGTGTCGGCCGCCGCGATTAAGTCTTTCACCACCTCGAGGTGACCCGCACAAGCAGCAGAATTCAAGGGGGAGAACTGATCTTTATTCGGTTGAGTCAGAAACGCGCGAAAGCCGTCAGTGTTCTTGCCGCCAAAGGCGGTGTCGGCCGCCGCGATTAAGTCTTTCACCACCTCGAGGTGACCTTCTTTCGAAGCAGTATTCAAGGGGGAGAACTGATCTTTATTCGGTTGAGTCAGAAACGCGCGAAAGCCGTCAGTGTTCTTGCCGCCAAAGGCGGTGTCGGCCGCCGCGATTAAGTCTTTCACCACCTCGAGGTGACCCGCACAAGCAGCAGAATTCAAGGGGGAGAACTGATCTTTATTCGGTTGAGTCAGAAACGCGCGAAAGCCGTCAGTGTTCTTGCCGCCAAAGGCGGTGTCGGCCGCCGCGATTAAGTCTTTCACCACCTTGAGGTGACCTTCTTTCGAAGCAGTATTCAAGGGGGAGAACTGATCTTTATCTTTATGAGTCAGAAACGCGCGAAAGCCGTCAGTGTTCTTGCCGCCAAAGGCGGTGTCGGCCGCCGCGATTAAGTCTTTCACCACCTCGAGGTGACCTTCTTTCGAAGCAGTATTCAAGGGGGAGAACTGATCTTTATCTTTATGAGTCAGAAACGCGCGAAAGCCGTCAGTGTTCTTGCCGCCAAAGGCGGTGTCGGCCGCCGCGATTAAGTCTTTCACCACCTCGAGGTGACCCGCACAAGCAGCAGAATTCAAGGGGGAGAACTGATCTTTATTCGGTTGAGTCAGAAACGCGCGAAAGCCGTCAGTGTTCTTGCCGCCAAAGGCGGTGTCGGCCGCCGCGATTAAGTCTTTCACCACCTCGAGGTGACCCGCACAAGCAGCAGAATTCAAGGGGGAGAACTGATCTTTATTCGGTTGAGTCAGAAACGCGCGAAAGCCGTCAGTGTTCTTGCCGCCAAAGGCGGTGTCGGCCGCCGCGATTAAGTCTTTCACCACCTCGAGGTGACCTTCTTTCGAAGCAGTATTCAAGGGGGAGAACTGATCTTTATTCGGTTGAGTCAGAAACGCGCGAAAGCCGTCAGTGTTCTTGCCGCCAAAGGCGGTGTCGGCCGCCGCGATTAAGTCTTTCACCACCTCGAGGTGATCCGCACAAGCAGCAGAATTCAAGGGGGAGAAATCTTTATCTTTATGAGTCAGAAACGCGCGAAAGCCGTCACTGTTCTTGCCGCCAAAGGCGGTGTCGGCCGCCGCGATTAAGTCTTTCACCACCTCGAGGTGACCCGCACAAGCAGCAGAATTCAAGGGGGAGAACTGATCTTTATTCGGTTGAGTCAGAAACGCGCGAAAGCCGTCAGTGTTCTTGCCGCCAAAGGCGGTGTCGGCCGCCGCGATTAAGTCTTTCACCACCTTGATATTAAGGAATTTCAATGTGTCAATTGGTAAAAATACCACCAATTAAAATGAGTAATTTTAGCACAGGTATTTTTTATAAAATCGATTTAGTGGTGGGGCAGGGTTAGTTATGACAAACAATAGCCAAAACTAGCTGGGTTGTTTTGGACGGACTACCCCCTAGGAAGTTATTAGATTTTTTTCAGTAAGGCGAGTTCACGATGCTTTGATAGCAATTTGTAACGGTTAGGTTGTCTATACCAGCAGTTAGCTAAAAACATTTGGCTACCGCAAAGAACACATTCATAGGGGTCAATGTTAAAATTATTTTGCATTAAGTGCGGTAATTGACCTGGGGTGTGTTTGGATCAGTTTCACCTAATAGGAGTCTGACTTTGGGTAGCATCTCACCTCGCACCCGGTTAGCAAGAAACCCATAATAACGCACCATACGAAAGCCAACATCAGGAATGTGTTGAATAAATCGAGCAATAAACTCTTCCGCGGTTAATTTAAATTGCTTGTAGGTTTTAGAGACGTGATCAAGATAATTAAAACTGAGGCTGCTCCCATCAAAGTTTTTAATTTTTGACTCAGCAATAGGAGGACGTTTGGTGTATCGACCTAAGTATTTAACGTTTTGTTTGTGATTCTTTGAGGGCTTTGCGCAATGTACTACCCATCGTTTTTGGTAAAGCTGATCAAGCAGTTGATTAAAGTTGAAAGTGTGGTTCAGTGTAGAGGCTAACTGATTTGGCAGAATAAGCCCTTTGTCCTGGTGGTGGTTTCTAAAAAGGTTAATGACCTCATAACGCCACATGGACATTAGTGTAGGTTGATGGAAGTAGAGGCTTTTCCATTGTGTTAACTCTTTGTTGATACCACCCAGAGTGATTGACGCATGAAGATGCACATTGCGCTTTAGATCTCTGCCAAAGGTGTGAAGCGCGATAAATACACCGGGTTTAACCCTCTTGTTTTTAGCAAGCTTGAGTAACACCTTTGCTGCTAATGGTGGGAGTAAATTAAGAAGCTCTCTGTTTGTCCAAAAGCAGTCCCAAAGAGTAGAGGGCATGGTGAATGTGATGTGTTGCCATGTAGTGTTGGGTAAGATTGCCATCTGTTGTTGTATCCATACTTCTGTGGCTTTTTTACCACACGATGAACAGCTTTTAGCTTTGCAGGTATGGCGGATGAACTGACGTGTGAACAGTTTGGATGACTCAATGATACTCTTTATGGCCACGCATAGGATGTTTGCAGCTAAGCAGCTTAACAATGCCAATGACAATAGCTTCTCTGATTTTATCTTTGTACTTGGTGTGAAAGTTCCACCAGTTCTGATTGGTTACCAAGATTTGTTTGATACTAAAGCGTTTCATTATTCATAGAGTAAAATGAGAAGCGCGTATAGTAGGTGAGTTATTGCTCAGCTACCTGAAGCAATTTCTATAGCAGGTGTGTTATTTTTATTCGTTATTATTCCATGGGCAGGTTTGACTAGTTTGAGACTTAATAATACTCGTGGCTTTGTAAAGACTAAACTCTTAGAGGCTTAGAAAGTTGCCGGCGAAGCCGGCCTGACTTGAGGTGACCTTCTTTCGAAGCAGTATTCAAGGGGGAGAACTGATCTTTATTCGGTTGAGTCAGAAACGCGCGAAAGCTGTCAGTGTTCTTGCCGCCAAAGGCGGTGTCGGCCGCCGCGATTAAGTCTTTCACCACCTCGAGGTGACCTTCTTTCGAAGCAGTATTCAAAGGGGAGAACTGATCTTTATTCGGTTGAATCAGAAACGCGCGAAAGCCGTCAGTGTTGTTGCCGCCAAAGGCGGTGTCTAATTTTTGCAATGCAATGTTAATGATTTGACCGTTACCATATTTTGCGAGAGAGGTTAAAAAAGTCCACCTTTCTTTTTCATCAAGCCATAAATGTGGTGTGTCCTTCTCCTTCACTAGGAAATGTTTGTTATTTATTAGTATGATGAGGGTTTGATCAAGACTGGGAGTTTTTTTCATCCTGTGCACAAAAACATACACGCTTTCTTGTAAAAACAAACTTGCTTCAAGTGCATTATTTTGAAAGTGGCTAACTATCTGTTCATCAGTAATCTGTTGTAATAATATTTGCTTGCGTAATGTGCTTATTGCTTCATCGTTGCGCGAACTTCTTAAGTGATAACTAGGCATGTGGTTTAATATATAAAATTATTTTCTAAAGTAGATATTCGAATATAATAAAGGATAAAAATTAACAGATTATTTAGTTATTATTCAGGCTACTACAGAATATACCGATGGCATTGCCTTAAAGTAGCGGTAAATACCCGTGATAACCACAAATTAGCACGGGTTTGAGGCTCGCCAGCAACAGGATTTAAATAATAAATGACCATTGCGATGAAAATACTACTGGTTATACGACTCAGCTTTTACGGTTCTGTCGCAAATTAATGGTTATTTGATATAATACCGACCAAATTTAGCATTGAATAATAATGGAGTTATTATGGCGATTAGTTTTAAAGGAAGACATTTCCCCAAAGAGATTATTTTAACAGCAGTACGCTGGAAGCTTGCGTACCCATTAAGTTACCGACGAATATTGAAGAGCTCATGGAGGAACGTGGTGTTAGCGTTGATCATTCTACAGTACAAAAATGGGTGGTTCGCTATGCGCCCCAGCTTGAGCGAGAGTTTCGTAAAAGCAAGCGCAAACTTGCTGATAGTTGGAAGATGGATGAGACTTATATTAAGGTCAATGGCAAGCAAGTTTATCTTTATCGTGCAGTTGATAAGTACGGTAACACCGTTGATTTTATGCTGTCAGAGAAGCGTGATCGTAAGGCAGTGCTAGCTTTTTTTAATAAAGCGATTGGATCAAGCGGGTGTATAGTTCCGGTGGGTTGGTGTGACAGCCTTTTAACTTAAAGCTACTCTAGTTGCTTCTAAAATCTAAGCAACTGGAGAACCAAGTATGACAACTGAAGAACAGGCAGCAAACACATTCACTCTAGATGATGTCTATAACCAAATGACTGAGTGGCGTAATAATAAAGAGAAGTTAGGCCATACGATTCCGGATACGATTTGGGCAAATATTTTTGCTCTTGAACCAAAATACTCGGCATCAGTCCTTAAAAAGTTTTTCGCTTTTAGTAATAATCAGTATGAGACAAAGCGTAAACAATATTTAGAGAAGTCTACCGCTTCCTCTACCACTCCTCAGAAACCTAGGTTCTGTCGCAAATTAATGGTTATTTGATATAATACCGACCAAATTTAGCATTGAATAATAATGGAGTTATTATGGCGATTAGTTTTAAAGGAAGACATTTCCCCAAAGAGATTATTTTAACAGCAGTACGCTGGAAGCTTGCGTACCCATTAAGTTACCGAAATATTGAAGAGCTCATGGAAGAACGTGGTGTTAGCGTTGATCACTCTACAGTACAAAAATGGGTGGTTCGCTATGCGCCCCAGCTTGAGCGAGAGTTTCGTAAAAGCAAGCGCAAACTTGCTGATAGTTGGAAGATGGATGAGACTTATATTAAGGTCAATGGCAAGCAAGTTTATCTTTATCGTGCAGTTGATAAGTACGGTAACACCGTTGATTTTATGCTGTCAGAGAAGCGTGATCGTAAGGCAGTGCTAGCTTTTTTTAATAAAGCGATTCGATCAAGCGGGTTACCCAAAAAGGTTAACATTGATAAAAGTGGTGCTATGCCATATGCTAAAAAAAGGGCAGATGCGAGGCAATAGCATGATGCCAGCCTGGCAGCAGTTCTACACGCTCGCAGACTAGTTGCGCCCAAAAATAGGCTACCTCATCTAGGTGTAAATTTTTCGACAGAACCCTCTTTTTTTATCTACCAAAAATCAGCCAGGGGTTAATTTGCGTCACTAAAATGGACTTTAGTGGTCAGACAGAGTATTTCCGCTTTACGTTATCTGGAGAAAATAATTCCGAAGAGTTTTTATCAAAAGCTGCCGATGAAGAGTTTACACTCAATAAAGTTGTAACCCCAAAATCAGATACCGAACACTAAAGCTACCTGTGACACTACTTTTATATATGCGCTCTTTTAAGACGCAATACCCGTGATAATTTGTGGTTATCACGGGTATTTACCGCTACTTTAAGGCAATGCCATCGGTATATTCTGTAGTAGCCTGAATAATAACTAAATAATCTGTTAATTTTTATCCTTTATTATATTCGAATATCTACTTTAGAAAATAATTTTATATATTAAACCACATGCCTAGTTATCACTTAAGAAGTTCGCGCAACGATGAAGCAATAAGCACATTACGCAAGCAAATATTATTACAACAGATTACTGATGAACAGATAGTTAGCCACTTTCAAAATAATGCACTTGAAGCAAGTTTGTTTTTACAAGAAAGCGTGTATGTTTTTGTGCACAGGATGAAAAAAACTCCCAGTCTTGATCAAACCCTCATCATACTAATAAATAACAAACATTTCCTAGTGAAGGAGAAGGACACACCACATTTATGGCTTGATGAAAAAGAAAGGTGGACTTTTTTAACCTCTCTCGCAAAATATGGTAACGGTCAAATCATTAACATTGCATTGCAAAAATTAGACACCGCCTTTGGCGGCAAGAACACTGACGGCTTTCGCGCGTTTCTGACTCATAAAGATAAAGATCAGTTCTCCCCCTTGAATACTGCTTCGAAAGAAGGTCACCTCAAGGTGGTGAAAGACTTAATCACGGCGGCCGACACCGCCTTTGGCGGCAAGAACACTGACGGCTTTCGCGCGTTTCTGACTCAACCGAATAAAGATCAGTTCTCCCCCTTGAATTCTGCTGCTTGTGCGGGTCACCTCGAGGTGGTGAAAGACTTAATCGCGGCGGCCGACACCGCCTTTGGCGGCAAGAACACTGACGGCTTTCGCGCGTTTCTGACTCATAAAGATAAAGATCAGTTCTCCCCCTTGAATTCTGCTGCTTGTGCGGGTCACCTCAAGGTGGTGAAAGACTTAATCGCGGCGGCCGACACCGCCTTTGGCGGCAAGAACACTGACGGCTTTCGCGCGTTTCTGACTCAACCGAATAAAGATCAGTTCTCCCCCTTGAATTCTGCTGCTTGTGCGGGTCACCTCGAGGTGGTGAAAGACTTAATCGCGGCGGCCGACACCGCCTTTGGCGGCAAGAACACTGACGGCTTTCGCGCGTTTCTGACTCAACCGAATAAAGATCAGTTCTCCCCCTTGAATTCTGCTGCTTGTGCGGGTCACCTCGATGTGGTGAAAGACTTAATCGCGGCGGCCGACACCGCCTTTGGCGGCAAGAACACTGACGGCTTTCGCGCGTTTCTGACTCAACCGAATAAAGATCAGTTCTCTCCCTTGAATTCTGCTGCTTGTGCGGGTCACCTCGAGGTGGTGAAAGACTTAATCGCGGCGGCCGACACCGCCTTTGGCGGCAAGAACACTGACGGCTTTCGCGCATTTCTGACTCATAAAGATAAAGATCAGTTCTCCCCCTTGAATTCTGCTGCTTGTGCGGGTCACCTCGAGGTGGTGAAAGACTTAATCGCGGCGGCCGACACCGCCTTTGGCGGCAAGAACACTGACGGCTTTCGCGCGTTTCTGACTCATAAAGATAAAGATCAGTTCTCCCCCTTGAATACTGCTTCGAAAGAAGGTCACCTCGAGGTGGTGAAAGACTTAATCGCGGCGGCCGACACCGCCTTTGGCGGCAAGAACACTGACGGCTTTCGCGCGTTTCTGACTCAACCGAATAAAGATCAGTTCTCCCCCTTGAATACTGCTTCGAAAGAAGGTCACCTCGAGGTGGTGAAAGACTTAATCGCGGCGGCCGACACCGCCTTTGGCGGCAAGAACACTGACGGCTTTCGCGCGTTTCTGACTCATAAAGATAAAGATCAGTTCTCCCCCTTGAATACTGCTTCGAAAGAAGGTCACCTCGAGGTGGTGAAAGACTTAATCGCGGCGGCCGACACCGCCTTTGGCGGCAAGAACACTGACGGCTTTCGCGCGTTTCTGACTCAACCAAATAAAGATCAGTTCTCCCCCTTGAAGGTCACCTCGAGGTGGTGAAAGACTTAATCGCGGCGGCCGACACCGCCTTTGGCGGCAAGAACACTGACGGCTTTCGCGCGTTTCTGACTCAACCGAATAAAGATCAGTTCTCCCCCTTGAATTCTGCTGCTTGTGCGGGTCACCTCGAGGTGGTGAAAGACTTAATCGCGGCGGCCGACACCGCCTTTGGCGGCAAGAACACTGACGGCTTTCGCGCGTTTCTGACTCATAAAGATAAAGATCAGTTCTCCCCCTTGAATACTGCTTCGAAAGAAGG
Source organism: Gammaproteobacteria bacterium (assembly GCA_965196985.1). Classification (GTDB taxonomy): domain Bacteria; phylum Pseudomonadota; class Gammaproteobacteria; order UBA12402; family UBA12402; genus 2-12-FULL-35-23. The sequence continues at coordinate 82,149 of CBDALO010000008.1, forward strand.
TCACCTCGAGGTGGTGAAAGACTTAATCGCGGCGGCCGACACCGCCTTTGGCGGCAAGGACAGCTCTCAATTTAATGCTTTTTTAGAACAAATAAATAATCATGGCTTTACTCCATTAAATGCTGCAGCAACTTCAGCTAAGCAAAGAAGAAATACTACTACTTTGTTTTCTAGTATTTGCACCATTCTTTTATCGAAAGGCGCAGATCCAGATAAAAAAAATAAACGTGGTTTTTCTGCACGACAAAACTGGCGAGCCTTTTCATGGCCTGATCAATCTAGGCAACCATTGATAAACAATCAATACACCAATCCTAATAACAGAGTGTTAAAATTAAATAGTGGCGCCCACCAATCAAACAACAGCTCAACTTTTTTCAAGCGTGGTCATACAAACACTAACTATGGAAATAGATGCTCAACAGGTAGGCAAAACTATGTGCGATACACAAAAAATAGTTAAGACCCTATAAGGTTCCTTATGGGGTTAAACAAATCAGTAGTGTTATTTGTATCAATAATGTAAAGTATTTTCTCTTTTTGCTCATAGAAGATTTAGTCGTTAAGGCTAGTGCGCCATCCTTTCTGTAAATTCCATTGACTTGCTGAAAATAAGCAGGCGACTCAGTCAGATTAGAAATTCCTTTTAAGGTAAACTTAACCAAAAAAGAGGAATGACAATGAGCTGCTATAAAAATGAGAACTTAATCGAAGAAGCCATACATGTTTTAGCGATGGAGGGGTTTGAAGCTTTACCTAAGCTTGTCTCCAGGTTGATGAATGAGGCTATGTTAATAGAAAGGGAGCGCCATTTAAATGCCAGTCCTTCTGTGAGCTTGCGGCAAGCATGTGTGCATTAGGTCAGCTAGTTACTTTATCCTAAAGGACCGATAGTAAAACTATTTAGAAAGGTCCTATTATGTTTGGCAAAACATTTGATAAAAAAGTCGTTACACCCAAGTCAGCAACACCTTCAACACTAGATAATATTGCTCAATCGCTCAAGTCATGGCGTTCATCATCAAAAGAGCCATGGGAGATTCCAGAAGACCTTTGGGTGAAAATTATTGCGCTCTATCCTGCTTATACAAAAAAGGACATTACTGAACGATTATCAATCAGCTCTAAACGGCTCAACAAAAAAATTAATGAAAAAGAATTATTAGCCAGCAGTACATCAGTTGCCAATTCTGATGATGACCAAGCCGATGAATGTTTTGTTGAAGCCACTATTCAGGATTCAGTTGTGCTTTCACAGCAACTGATTAGCATTACAAGAACTGATGGCGTCGTGTTACAACTGCCTAAGCCGGAGTATGCTGAAACCATTAATTTGATTCTTACTTTTTGCAAGGGGTAGTGTATGCTGCAATTCACGCCTCAAATGAGGCTATTGTTATCAGTCAGACCTGCTGATTTTAGAAAGGGTATTGATGCTTTAGTTGCGCTTTGCCAGCAACGGCTGGGTGAGGATCCATTCTCTGGTACGGTCTTTGCTTTTACGAATAGCCGCCGTACCTCAGTGAAACTTCTAGTTTATGATGGCAATGGATTCTGGCTTTGTCTAAAGCGTTTTTCGCAAGGAAAGTTACAATGGTGGCCAAACTCCCACTCAGCCACGTACCATATCGATAGCACGCAGCTAATGATTCTGCTTAACCAAGGTAACCCTATCACTAGTCATCTCGGTGAGCCATGGAGAAGGCTCGCTAGTCAACCTCCTGTAATAAGTCAAGCGGCCTCTTCATCGACCAAACCTCCTTTATCTTCAATCTGGTAATTCCATGGCAACCATAAGGAGGGATCCTTAAAAACACTTGATTTATTTTCCTGCAAGGCAACTAAGTAATCGAGTGGGTTTTCCCCGCACAATTGAGCTGTAACAATAAGAGATAATAAGATGCTACCGATGTTAGCGCCATGCTGAGTTTTATAAAACATTGCAGCTTTTCTAATGCGAATAGGAATCTTTAGTATCGTCTCGACAATGTTGTTATCTAGTGGCGCTCCTGGTGTCGTTAAGAATCGCCGAAGCTTTTTCCAGTGCTTTAACATATACTTCATCGCCTTACCAAGGTGACTATTTGGTTCTACCACTTTGTTAGATAATTGCTTATTGAGCCAACCATGCAGTTTAAGCATCAATGGTTTGCTATGCTTTCGATGATAAAGTAAGCGTTGATGTGGGTCCATTTGCTTTGTTTGCTCATCATTTCGATAAACCTCACCCAGGATTTGCATAACGTGCAAACAAGGCTCAGGATAATATTCAAGTAAATCACGAAACTTTCTAAAACCATGAGCTAAGCAATTGCAGATGATAGTTTGTAACTCTTTCGGCATGTTGGCTGCTAACGCATCACACATTTGAATCACCTTCTTTTTTTCAGCCACCCTGTTTGCTAATAGTTGTGATAAGTTTTCGCCGCCGTGATGCTCGCCTGCATAAAATAGAGCAACCTGGTGAGCACCAATAGTCTTGCTTAAAATGGCTGTTGTATACATCCCTTTTCTTGGTTTATTAAGGTCCGCCTTGTTATCAGATAGTATCGAAAGTATCTTTGCGAATGTGTCATCATGCTGAATAATATCACCGTTCGCGCCATACTGTTCTAAAACATCAAGCACACGATAGCCGATATCAGCCACCTGCTCACAAAGCTCGAACTGTGTACTTGAGGGTAACGGAAAGCCTAGTAACTCTTGGAACTTTTCTTGACGGTAAAAAGGCACGCCAATGTAATACTTTTGCAAGCACAGCATTGCTTTAAACTTAGCGTCATACTTTGGTTGCTTCCTAACATCCGTGGGTAACTGGGCAGTGATAATAAGCCCACACAAGGCGCAGCGAAGCTTTTCCAAATTATACCGTGTTGCCGTGCCTAATGAGTTGCCAGTTATACGAATAACTACACCGGCTTTTTTAACCTTATACAGTTTCCCACCACATCCTCCAGGACAGGCATCGCCACATGCATGGTCAGCAACATGGCAATAAACATCAGTGGCATTCCGGTAATCCTGATTACCTCGCCTGCCATGACCGGATTTCCCTTTCTTATCTGATTGACTATCACCTTTTTTATTGCCTGATGTATTATCGTCAGAGTTATTGCCAACACCCTCAATATTACTTTCAGATTCTTGGCCCTTATTCTCCTGATTCTTCTTGGGTGACTGATTACTGTCAGCTCCAAAAATAAGTTCACGTAATTGTTTAATTGTAATTTTCTGCTGTTGAAGCACCTCGGGCAACCAAAGAGCAAGGTCCAAACAACCACCTGCAAGCTCCTTATCCTCATCACCAAGATTGGACTGATTCAAGCGAGCACGAAATTCTGCAATTTCATGCTCTGATTTAGTCGCTATATCCGGTATTTCAGTTGCGGTTGGCATAATTATTTCACGTGATGCGTAAGAAACTGTCGTCACAATAAAATAATTTTCTTTTCTAAGTCAATAGGTTAATGAAGATAATGGATAATTATCAAGCCCAATAAAGTACTCGGCAACGAAAGTTTACCTTATCCAACTTATTGGTTCACACATACTTACCGCAAGCTCACAAATAAGCAGGCGACTCAGTCAGATTAGAAATTCCTTTTAAGGTAAACTTAACCAAAAAAGAGGAATGACAATGAGCTGCTATAAAAATGAGAACTTAATCGAAGAAGCCATACATGTTTTAGCGATGGAGGGGTTTGAAGCTTTACCTAAGCTTGTCTCCAGGTTGATGAATGAGGCTATGTTAATAGAAAGGGAGCGCCATTTAAATGCCAGTCCTTATGAGCGAACTGGCGATAAAAACGGATATGCGAACGGCTTTAAACCAAGGTTAATTAACACAGGTCAAGGTCAGCTTGAGCTACAGATACCGCAGGTTAGAGACTCCAATGAAGCCTTCTATCCATCAGTCTTAGAGCGAGGTGTACGCTCTGATAGAGCACTTAAGCTGGCTGTCGCTGAAATGTATGTGCATGGGGTTTCCACGCGCAAAGTTGAAAAGGTGCTAAAGCAACTCTGTGGAACAGATATTTCAAGCACAGAGGTAAGCCGTTGCGCTAAATTGTTGGATGAAGATTTAAAGAAATGGCGAAATAAGCCGTTAGGAAAGATAAAATATCTTTGGCTAGATGCACGTTATGAGAAGGTGCGCACTAGCGGCACAGTACAAGACTGTGCGGTATTGATAGCCTATGGCTTTGATGAATCAACCGGCAAGAGAACAGTGCTAGGTGTTTCTGTTGCGTTATCAGAGGCTGAGGTACATTGGCGTGATTTTCTTCAGCAGTTGGTTGAGCGAGGTATACATGGTATTGAGTTGATTACTAGCGACGCTCATACTGGCCTAAAAGCCGCTAGAAGAGCTGTGTTCCCCAGTGTTCCTTGGCAACGCTGCCAATTTCATTTGCAGCAAAATGCTCAGGCTCACATACCAAAACGCTCAATGAAGGAACCAGTAGCTGAGGAGATTACAGCTATATTTAATGCCTCAAACATTCATGAGTCGGAAAGACTATTGGCTATGGCGGTAGATAAATATCAGCAAACAGCACCAGAGCTTTCTTCTTGGTTGGAAGTGAATATACCGGAGGGCTTAGTAGTGATGAACTTTGACAGGCCGCATCAAAAAAGATTAAGAACCAGTAACACAGCTGAGCGCGTAAACAGAGAGGTAAAAAGAAGGACGCATACAGTTGGAATTTTCCCTAATACTGAATCGTGCCTAAGGCTCGTATCAGCTGTTTTAGTGGAAATTGATGACCAGTGGAACGGATCACCTAGATACTTAAGTTGAAGTGAATAATAAGGCTTCATAGGGTTTTAGGATAGATCATTCTTGTTCTTATTAACGAGATATAATTGCTATTACCTAAAAGTTAATAATTTATTTTGAGAGGAGAAAAATTTGAGGTATAAATAATTTTTTAGATTGATTAGCATAATTAATTTAAGATATTATGCGATGAGACAGGTACAATAGAGTGCCATTTAGAATTTTAAAGGTTTTTCTAAGTACTGAAGTTGGTTTTTACAGACAAAATAACGCTCTATCGTAAGGATACTCGAAGATTGTGAAGCCGCTTACGGATCTTAAAGCCATTTTACACTCAAAACGCGCAAATATTTACTACCTAGAAAAATGCAGGGTAATGCAAAAAGATGGACGTGTTCTTTATCTTACCGAAGCTAAGCAAGAAAATCAGTATTGGAATATTCCTATCGCGAATACAACAGTTATTCTACTTGGTGTAGGGACATCTATTACGCAGGCAGCGGTGAAAATGTTGGCATCAGCAGGTGTTTTAATTGGCTTTTGCGGTGCTGGAGCAACACCATTATTTATGGGGTCAGAAATTGAGTGGATGACACCACAAAGTGAGTATAGACCCACTGAGTATTTACAAGGGTGGCTATCGTTCTGGTTTGATGATGTGAAGCGATTAAAAGCTGCTAAACTTTTTCAGCAAGCACGTATAGCGTATTTAAAAAAGGTTTGGTCAAAAGATCGTGACCTAAAAGAGGCTGGCTTTGATATTTCTCATGCTGATATCGAGTCCGCGTTACACCGTTTTAACGAAGCTACAACCAGTGCGTTAAAATCTTCTGATTTATTACTAACTGAAGCTCAGCTAACTAAAATGCTTTATAAGTATGCGGCAGGAAAAGTAGGTTTGTCTTCTTTTTCCCGCGAACATAATGCATCTGACCAGGCAAATGCATTTTTAAATCATGGTAATTATTTAGCTTATGGCTTATCTGCAACCACCCTTTGGGTACTAGGGATTCCTCATGGGTTCGCAGTTATGCACGGCAAAACTAGGCGTGGTGCTTTGGTTTTTGATGTTGCTGATTTGATTAAAGATGCGATTGTACTTCCATTAGCCTTTATTTGCGCTAAGGAGCGCACGACCGATCAGGAATTTCGTCAGCAGTGCCTACAAGTCTTTACCGGTCACAAAGCATTGGATTTTATGTTTGAGCAAGTAAAAGCAGTAGCATTACAGAGCAAGACTTTTGATGGTGATAACAGATGATGGTGACATTTATATCCCAATGTAAAAAAAATTCACTGAAAAAAACACGTAGAGTTCTGGATGCTTTTGCTAATCGTATTGGAGATAATACCTGGCAGACAGTGATTACACTGGAAGGATTAAGTGCTGTTAAAAAACTATTAAGAAAAACTGCTAGTAAAAATACAGCTGTGTCTTGTCATTGGATTAGATCTAGAGCAAGAACTGAGTTGGTATGGGTGGTGGGGAATAAACTGGAGTTTAATCGTGAAGGTCGCGTACCTGTAAACCGCACCAAAAATGATTTAGTTTACCAAGACGATTTGTTAGATTGGAAGTTGCTTCCCCTTATCCGAGCGTTAACTTCTTTGGCAGCTTTACTGCACGATTGGGGTAAAGCCAGTATTCGCTTCCAGAATAAACTTTCCAAAAACTACAAAGGCACTCAGGCGGATCGGTTACGCCATGAATGGGTGTCCTATTTATTGCTCAAGGCACTAATCTACAATACCAAAAACCCAAATATAGACCATGACTGGTTAACCACATTAAAAGAGGGAAGAATCAATGAAGATGCGATTAAAAGATTCTTACACAATAATACTGAACAAGTGTCGTTAGCCGATTTACCCAGCATAGCAAAATTAATTGCATGGCTAATTATTACCCACCATAAACTTCCGATTTTAAATGAGAAAGAAGCGCCTAAAGGTAGCCCATGTACTGGTCTCGATGGTCTGCTTAAGATGATTGATAAGACATGGGGATATGAAAATAAAAATATAAAAGAACTTGCAGCATGTTTAGAGTTCCCTCAAGGCCTACTAACTAACGCTAATACATGGGTGTCACAAATAAAACGCTGGTCTGCCAAATTATTAGATTTACAAGATGTTATTGCTCAAGCAATCGACAATGGTAGTTATCGAGTCTTGTTGCACCATGCTCGTTTGGCCTTGATGTTAGGCGATCATTACTTTTCATCGCTTGATATTAGTAAAACTCGTAATTGGAAAAGTATCACCAAATTGATCGCCAATACCCAGAAAGATAAGTCACCCAAACAAGCTTTGGACCAGCATTTGGTCGGTGTTTGCGAGAGCGCCAAAAAGATTATAGGAAAGTTACCAGCTATCGAAAACAACTTGGATCCCAGTTTTAATACTGCTGAGTTGAAACGCAAAAGCCCACAGCCCTATACCTGGCAAGATACTGCTGCAAGAAAAGTGCGAGATTGGCGCACAACGTGGGGTGGAACACGAAAAGGTTTTTTCGCAATAAACATGGCTAGTACTGGTTGTGGCAAAACCTTTGCTAACGCGAAACTCATGATGGCACTCTCTGAAGATGGTGATAGTCTGCGCTATATTCTCGCGCTCGGGTTACGCACACTTACATTGCAAACTGGAGATGAATACCGCAAGCGTATATTTAAACATAGTGATGGCAGTGATCTAGCTGTATTGATTGGTTCAAGGGCGATTGCAGACCTGCACTACCAAAATAAACAAGAGAAAGTACAGGATCAAGCGGAAAAAGGTTCGGAATCTACTGAAACTCTACTGGCCGACTCCGACGAAGTTGTTTACCAAGGTGAACTGCCTGAAGAAGGTTTAACTACTATTTTGCATAGCTATAAAGATAGGCAGTTACTCTATGCGCCGGTTCTGGTCTGTACCATTGACCACATTATTGCCGCAACTGAGACTACAAGCGGTGGACGTTACATTTTGCCTGCATTGCGATTACTATCATCTGACTTGGTTATTGATGAAGTGGATGATTTCACAAGTGGTGATTTAATTGCTATTGGTCGCTTGATTCACTTAGCAGGTATGCTGGGTCGTCAAGTAATGATCTCATCGGCTACTATTCCACCCTCAATGGCAGAAGGATATTTCAATACTTACCGAGAAGGCTGGTTGCTTTACTGAAAAACCCGTAACGCCAGGCCGTCAATAGGTTGTGCCTGGATAGATGAGTTTTCATCTCAAGTTAAAGATATTGATAATCAGGAAGACGGAATCAACGACTATCGTAAACACCATGACAAGTTTATTTACAAGAGAGTGGAAAAATTAAGCATACAGCCAGCTAAGCGTAAAGCCAATGTGATCAGTTGTAAGCAGGCTATGGATTATAACGATGAACTAATTACAGCCAATAAAAAAGAGTTTTGGTTTAACCGGATTGCACAGGCAACTTTGGAAAAGCATGAGCACCACCACACGATAGATAATAAAACCGGTATAAAGGTTTCCTTTGGTGTAGTACGTATTGCCAATATTCAACCCTGTATTCAACTCACTAGATTTTTATTGAATTATAACTGGCATGAAAATACTGAAGCACGAGTAATGGCTTATCACAGTAAACAGGTGCTGTTGCTACGTCATGAACAGGAAAAACACTTAGATAATATTTTAAAGCGAAAAGAAAAGTGCAATGACCAACCGGAAGCATTTTATGACGAAACTATTCGAAAACATCTCGACACTATTGAGAGCCAGAAGACTAACGTTACAAACATCTTGTTTATTCTGATAGCCACGCCCGTTGAAGAGGTTGGCCGCGACCATGATTTTGACTGGGCTGTTATCGAACCTTCCTCCTATCGATCTATTATTCAATTGGCTGGTCGCGTGAAACGACATCGTGATGGTGAAGTAAATAAACCAAATATCGGGATTTTGCAATATAACTGGCGAACCATGAGGTATGGTGACAAACCAAGAAAACCTCGCTTTTACAGGCCTGGGTATGAAACTACTGGGAAGTTACCTAAAGATAACAAGGAAGGCTCTATGCAGAATCACGATCTTTTCAAAGTTGTGGATAATGAATTAATATGTAAAAGACTGGATGCTGTCCCAAGAATTCAGGAGAGACAAGAAAAAAGTAAAACTGCTATGGCTTTATTAGAGCATGCAGTAATCAATAATCATTTGACCTATTACGAAGGAAAAGGACCGGAGACATTACAAGGTTATATCCAGTGGTATTGGCACCTTACGGCCTTGCCTCAACACCTTAACCGATTTCGCCAAAGTGTAAGAACGATTCAACTTTACCGGGTAATCAATGACGATGGTGATGCCTACTTCACCGAACGCGACTCAAGAGGTAAATTTAATTATGTCAATACAGGTGAATTTGTTCGACAAGACGAAGCTTATCAAATAACAACTAGCTCACTTACAGCGGAACAGTGCGAACGGCTTTGGATGCAGCGTGATTATCTGAAGTTATTGCAGCTACAAAGTGAGCAGCATGAACTGCCAATAAATAAAGTTGCAATTTGCTATGGCGAAATCAGTTTCGACATTTATCAAGAAGCAGCTAATAGGACGTATGAATACAATGATCAGCTAGGGTTATATGAAAAGGAAAAAATAACATGACAGATGATAAAAGCGAGATTCTAAATTTTATCAAAAAACTGGAAAAAAAGATTAAGGAACTTGCTAAAGGTAAGAAGTCAAAAAAACAACAGTACGTTTCCGAATTTTACGACATTCTTTTTGGTGGTTATTCCAAAAAGAATGTCTATAAGAATACCCTTCTGTTTTTACTCAACGGTAAAAAAAATATTCGATTCGCTTTAAATTACAGAGACTATTATTTGATATCACTTCTTGCTATTGAAATAAAACCAAAAATCACACTTAAAGCTGCCTGCGATATCGACCATCCAATTGCGTATGAAGCTTTAAGCGAGCTTGGTTTAGAACAGCAAGAAACTTTAGAAATTGTTGAAAAAATCAAGGCTCATAGTAAAGATTGTTTAAGCTATTTCCAGCTATTTAAAGAGGTTATTGACCTAGAAGAATTTTCAATGAAGCCTGTTATTGATTTGGCGGAAAAAATTATCAGAGATAGCAAGTGTGGCACTGTAATTAGCCACTCCTCCAAAATGACCAACCCAGCCTGTAAATTCCCTAGAATTTATTTTAATGATGGGATAAGAGCGCCTGATGGATTAATTCGTTCTGGTAATATAACCACAGATTTTGATTTGCACATTGATGCTGCTAAACTGAAAGTCTTTAAATTTCTTACACTTCCACTTGAACAAAGTACGATATTTGAGCAGTTAAAAGCTAAAAATTCCAAATCGTTGCAATTAATTTTTGGTATAGATACTGAAACTGCAAACACTTGGTGTAACCAACTACAAACATGCATAACATCACAAGTTTACCATACTCACCATCTTGTCAAGCAAGTCTGGTTTCCTATTGAAAATGGTTACCACCAACTTTCTTTATTACAACCTTCCGGCCTGGTTTTTCAATTAAAAGAGCGAATTGACCAAATGAATCACCGTTCGGTAGATACCTACGTAGGAAAAAAAGCCTACAAAGATAACACGTACTATGAAAAAGGTTATAAAACCATCCTAAATCTTACGCTTATTAAGCATGGTGGTGATCATCCTAAAAATATCAGTGGGTTAAATAACAGATATCAAACCTGCTATTTACTTGATTCGCGCCCACCCTTTATAGAACCTTGGCATATAAAATTCCCTACCAAAGATTTTTTTATTCAGACTTTACGTTACAATGACTGCAAAAAAACTCTAGTGTGTTTCGATAACATCTTGAAAGCAGGATACGGAGATCAAATGCCATTAGACAGTATTCGTAAAGCAAGAGATCGCTGCCTTAGTGATATCCTAGATGTAATCTTGCTGAAAATGATCGCTATACGTAAAGCATCGTTTAAACAATTTTGGCCAAAAACTAGTGGCTTACCAACTTGGCAGAAGATCTGGCTCTGTGAAATATATAATGAACAAAGGTTTGAAAATGACCATTGGCTCAATACACTGTGCGAAAACATTTCTCTCTGGATAAATGACGCATATAAAAATAGCGTTAAGCATCATGTTATGTTAGGTGAGGCAGAACGATACTATATTAAAGAATTTATAGAAAATAACAAGGAGGAACTAAGACGTGAGCAATAATCTGATTCTTATACCGCATATCAAAGTTCAAAATGCTAATGCATTGTCTAGTCCTTTTACAATTGGTTTTCCAGCCATGACAGCCTGGATGGGTGCGGTGCATGCATTGCAACGAAAATTGAACGCGATAAATATAGCTGTAGTTTTTTCTGCCGCCGGTGTCGTGGTACATCACTTTGACTTGAAAACCTATAAAGGACAGGGTGATTCTAAGTATTCTATTATTGGGACGGGCAACCCTCTGGAGCCAAAAACTGAAAAGGGTAAACCTAAAGGCAATGCCGTCCGATCATCATTCATTGAAGAAGCTCGATGTCATTTACAAGCCAGCATTCTTATTCAATACATCGGTATTGAGGCTCAGGATGAAAAACGAATGTTAGAGCAACTGTATCAAGTAATACTTGGTAGCATGAAATTGGCAGGAGGTGATATTTTAAATTGCAACGAACCCAAAATAGTTCGTGATTTTAATATAGCAAAACGTCAATTAATGCCAGGGTATGCTTTAATTGAAAGGCGAGATTTGATGCAATCAGCAATGGAGAAGGGTCAAGATGCAATCGATGCACTGCTTGATTATCTTGCCATCCATCACACATGCACTAAGACTGAAATCAGCGGTGAAGAGCGTGTTAGTTGGCAGGATCAGCGCAAGCCCATCGGACCAGACAATCAAACGGGTTGGATCGTGCCCATTGCCACCGGCTTTCATGGTATTAGCGAATTGGATCATGCACTTAACCAGCGCGATCCTGAAGTACCACATCGCTTTGCTGAAAGTGTAGTTACCTTGGGTGAATTTAAAATGCCTTATCGCTTACAATCTGCAGAAGACCTGCTATGGCGTTATCATGTAGAACCTGATAACAATCTCTACCTTTGCGTTCAACGAACACCTGCATCTGAAATAACCAACTGTGATTATTAATTAAATTAAGGAGAACTAACATGGCTAAGAAAGGCAATAGCGCATCTGTACTGGCATTTGAGAAAAAATTAGTTCCATCAGACGCTTATATGTATGGTGGCCAGTGGGAGAACAAATCCCAATTCTTACCGCTTCCTTTAAAGGTAAAGTCTGTTCGCGGAACAATTTCAAATCGATTTGGAAAAAAAGACAAAGTCTTGGTTGATGATCCAATGGCTCTTGGAAAAAAAGTTGAAAATCCTAACCTACAAACGGTTGATTCCTGTTCGCTAGGCATAGAACAGGATACACTGAAGCTTCATTTTACACTCAAGGTCTTAGGTGGGTTGGTTCAGCCTTCAGCCTGCAATAATGCAGCGTTTAAACAAAACTATCAGCAAGCTGTAAACAATTACTTCAATACACAAAGTATGGAAGAGCTTTCGAAACGCTATGTATTGAATATTGCTAATGCTCGTTTTTTATGGCGTAATCGTTTTGGAGCGGAAAATATTTTGGTAAAAGTTGACGCCTTAAATACTGATTCCGAGCAAAGCTGGGAATTTGATGCATTAGCATTTAATCCACGTGATATGAAAACTACAACTAGCGATATCGATAGCTTGGCAGAACATATTGCTTCAGTATTAGCAAGTGAGCATGATTTTTTAATGCTGAACATTACTTGTTATGCAAAAGTCGGTACAGCCCAGGATGTGTATCCTAGCGAAGAGATGGTCTTTGATAAGAATAAGGAAAAAGGTAAAGGAAAGAAAGGTAAGGTATTATATGCAGTTGATGGCATTGCAGCTATGCACTCGCAGAAAATTGGTAATGCTCTACGTACTATCGATACTTGGTACCCTGATTATAATGATGAGGATGCTTCTGTTGGCCCAATTGCTGTCGAGCCATACGGCGCTGTCACCCATTTGGGTAAGGCCTTTAGAACACCAAAAGACAAACAAGACTTCTACACTTTTTTTGATGAGTGGGCACGTGGCTGTAAGTTACGACGGATTGAAGATGAACATTACGTGATGGCAGTTTTAGTACGAGGAGGTGTTTTCGGTGAAAGTGATAAATAAGAGGGCTTTATGAATTACTATATAGATATATTCATCCTTTCTGATCCGGAGTTTTCAGCAACAGTTTTACTGAATGCACTTTACACTAAACTCCACAAAACCTTGTGTGATTTAAGCTCTATAAATATTGGCGTTAGCTTCCCAAAGTACAAGGTTACTTTGGGAAATGTTTTGCGTATTCATGGTGAAAAATCAGTTTTACATAATCTTCAAAGCATCAATTGGATAGGTGGCATGAAAGGCTATTGTGACGTGAGCGAGATCATGCTTGTTCCTAAAAACTCAAAATTTCGTACTGCTTCACGTAAACAAACGACAATGAGCCAAGCAAAACTCAGACGTATAATAAACGTGAGTCTATATCAAAAGAAGAAACTAAAAGATACAAAGAAAAAATGTTTTCTAAAAAATTAAATGAGCCTTATTTAGAATTGCTGAGTCTTTCTAATAGGAAAAAGTACAGGCGTTATATTGAGTTTGGCGAATTGCTAGATCAGCCAGTTTATGGCAAATTTGATCAGTTTGGTTTATCAAAGACCGCTACTGTACCCTGGTTTTAACCAATAAATTTTGTTCTTTAAAAATTAGTTTAAATTTCAATAAGTTACATCATAGCTTAAAAATATCGGATAAAAAGGTTTTTTTTAGCTAAGTGCTTGTTGTAACTATCAAATTTTACACTATAATTAGGGTTAACTGCCGCACAGGCAGCTTAGAAAATCAAGGCTATACACATACGATAAATCAACGCGTTAACTGCCGCACAGGCAGCTTAGAAAGTATTAATCGTGCTGTGTGGTCCCGCCTTAATGTTAACTGCCGCACAGGCAGCTTAGAAATTAAAAGCGCGGAAATAATTTGCGTCGTATAAGTTAACTGCCGCACAGGCAGCTTAGAAACAATCCGATTCAGCTTTGTACGAATAGACAGAGTTAACTGCCGCACAGGCAGCTTAGAAAAGGGAAATTACGGCGCAATATTGTTGCGATAGGTTAACTGCCGCACAGGCAGCTTAGAAAATGGTTTATCCCTCGGCATGTGGAAATGGCTTGTTAACTGCCGCACAGGCAGCTTAGAAAATTTTACTTGCAACTTGCGCTGCGGTTGCGGGTGTTAACTGCCGCACAGGCAGCTTAGAAAGCTAAAGAGAAAAACTATTGTGTAAGGGACGGGTTAACTGCCGCACAGGCAGCTTAGAAATTCTATACTCGCGAACCCGTGATTCGCTAGATGTTAACTGCCGCACAGGCAGCTTAGAAACTGCTCAAGCGATTTGCCCAGCTCAGATAGAAGTTAACTGCCGCACAGGCAGCTTAGAAATATCACAATAGAGGAAAATGACCGGCGCTATTGTTAACTGCCGCACAGGCAGCTTAGAAATACAATGATGACTGATATTAAGTTGCTGGCTGGTTAACTGCCGCACAGGCAGCTTAGAAATAAGCCTTCAGCTATGTATGATTTAGTACCCAGTTAACTGCCGCACAGGCAGCTTAGAAAAGAAACGTACAGCGGCTGTGGGGTCGACACTAGTTAACTGCCGCACAGGCAGCTTAGAAAGAGTAAACCCCAATCGAGTATTTAGTATAACTGTTAACTGCCGCACAGGCAGCTTAGAAAATTTAAAAAACTATTAGTATCGTCTAATTCTAGTTAACTGCCGCACAGGCAGCTTAGAAAAACAGACACACAAAAAACACTAACCGGGATATGTTAACTGCCGCACAGGCAGCTTAGAAAGATTAAACACAAGGCAAGGCTCATAGTTAGCCGTTAACTGCCGCACAGGCAGCTTAGAAAATAAAGCTCTTTTTGTTCTAAAAACTCACGCAGTTAACTGCCGCACAGGCAGCTTAGAAAATCAAGGCTATACAAGTGGCATAAATCGACGCGTTAACTGCCGCACAGGCAGCTTAGAAATCTCGCGTCGGCGCAGTGATACCGGTTGGCTTGTTAACTGCCGCACAGGCAGCTTAGAAATTATGGCATGGGTAAAGAGAGCGACGGTGTCGGTTAACTGCCGCACAGGCAGCTTAGAAAGTTGTCGTCATTGAATAAAGATATAGTGTAATGTTAACTGCCGCACAGGCAGCTTAGAAATACTAAGCCGATCTCATCGATGGTTCTTAAGTGTTAACTGCCGCACAGGCAGCTTAGAAAGGGTGCGACAGCACAATCGAGGCGGGCAGGTAGTTAACTGCCGCACAGGCAGCTTAGAAACGGGAATGAAGGGGGTAACACGTTATGTGCGAGTTAACTGCCGCACAGGCAGCTTAGAAATCCGAAAATAATTTAGCTTTATTGTTTAATAAGTTAACTGCCGCACAGGCAGCTTAGAAATGCGATAATCGTGCTGTGAGATCCCGCTTTAAGTTAACTGCCGCACAGGCAGCTTAGAAAGCTCAGCACGATTAATGCAGGAGCGGGCAGCAGTTAACTGCCGCACAGGCAGCTTAGAAACCACGATGGGGTTTATTTATAAAAATATAAAAGTTAACTGCCGCACAGGCAGCTTAGAAATCTGTTATCTGAACACGGATGTGTAATGTAGTAGGTTTTAACAGCTATCTATGATATTGTGCTGCAGTCGATTGAGAAAACTACTGGAGCGTCAAAATGAACAAAGGATACCGCATAATCTTCGAATCTATTGATCTCGATAATCCCAGCACAGTTGTTCGCCAATCTACGTTAATAGAAGAGTCGGTCAAGGTAGCAACAAACTGTTTAGATTTCTCATTAGAGCATGAGAAACAAATTAAACTATTGCAGGCTGCGCTTGATAATATTCTGATAGAAAAAACTGAACTAATCAATAATGATTTACATTTGTGCCCAAAATGTCCAGGTGAATTAATTAAGCAAGGCAAGCGTAAGTCGACATTTCACGACGTATTTACTGACCATGAAGTAAAAATGCAACGAGCAAAATGTAATCAGTGTGGCTTTGAACCGGCCTCAACAGTTAGGACTTTTCTTGGTGGCACAACGATATCAGGAGACCTTGCAAAACTTCAATCTGAATTAGGGGCCGAACAGACCTTTAGAGATGCCGAGGATATTTTTAATAAATTTTCAACTGCACAACGCAAAGTTAACAATCATAATCGAATCAAATTAACAACAGAGCGTGTTGGCAGCTCATTAAAGTTAGTCAATAAAGAAGAAAAAAACATGTTAAAAGCAGATGAGGCAGAAGAATTAATTTTAAATGTTGATGGTGGTCATGTAAATTCAAAAGAGCCTAATTATAGAAGTTTTGAAGCGATGACGGCTGTTTTTTACAAGCCAGATGCTGTCGAAAGCAGTGCGAAAGGCACTAGAAATTTTCTATCCAGTAAATCATGCGCTGCATCAACTGCGAACGATAGTGGGAAAGAGATGATTGAAAACACTGTTATAGCTGCTATTAGAGAAGGGATGACACAAAATACTCATATTACTGCTCTATGTGATGGTGCTGCAAATTGCTGGAGTATAGTGGATGCATTAAAACCATTATGCAAAACAATCACCTCAATATTAGATTGGTTTCATATCTCCATGAAAATGCAAAATATCTCATTACCAGATGACATAAAGCCTAAATTCTTACGTATCAAATGGCATTTGTGGCGGGGAAATGTGTCTGCTGCAATAACTAGGCTTGAGCAATTAAAGGAGCATGAATTTTCTTCAAAATTGTCAGATAAGATTAAAAAATTCATAACATATATTCAAAATAATAAAGACAAGATTGTTAATTACCGAGAAAGGAAAAAAAATCATCTAGTCTTCACAAGTAATCTTGCGGAGTCCACAGTGGAAAGCCTGATTAACCAAAGGTGCAAGGGTCAGCAGCACATGAAGTGGACTAGGGAAGGGTTAGACCCGATCCTTCAGCTGCGTGCTCAGATTAACAGTAAAGCATGGTGCTCTAAATGGAAAACTGCTGTGCTGGGAGCAATATAAAACCTACTACATTACACTTCCCTCGCCAAAGAACTGTATAATGCGCCTTGCCCACTCATTGATCTAACCGTCATCCCTGATGAAGAGCTCTTGACCCATGGCTACGTTGCCACCATGGAGCTGTTGCACAAACACGCTTACCAACGAGATTTTCTGCCAGTTATCCAACGACTCATTCAGCAAGGGTTGCTTCAATTGCTAAAGTCATTAGATGGTGGTCAACATATCTCACGGCTGGTAAACTACACCTTAGAATATGAGGAAAAAAGCAGCGACAAAGAACTCGTTGATGCGTTGACTCAAGCACTACCCGATATGAAGGAGACCATTATGTCTGCAGCTGACCAATTACGACAAGAAGGCCATAACCAAGGCTTAAAGCAAGGGATGCTGGAGGGAATGCAACAAGGAATGCAACAAGGCGAGTATAACAAACAACGTGAGATTGCAATCAATATGTTAAAAGAAGGCTTTGGTGATCCTGTTGTGACCAAAACTACTGGCATTTCGCCAGAGGTTTTAGCAAAAATTAAAAAAGAACTCGACCTTTAGTCCTGCTTAAAATTAGATCGATTTAGACTTGTTTATTAGTCAGATAATACCCAACCCCCGATAACGCTGGTTATGGGGACTAGAATTACACGGCTTATTTTTCAATGTGCATCAAACTTAATTGTAATTACCCTACCGTATATTAAAAGTTACTAAAATATTTAAAAGACTCACCCTGTATACTCAAACAATATTTTATAACAGCTATAACAGCATTATTAATGAAAATGAAAACTATAGAAGAACGACTAAATAAACTCGGTATAACTCAGCAGTTTTATCAGCATCATAAAAAAAGTTTAACTCAATTAGGTTTCACTGAGGTGCAAGCTAATAGAATTATTATAAGGAGAAGCTCTAACAACACTATTTTAAAAGTTGTTGAACACACACCGGAGTTAATTAAATACTTTACCGCCGAGCAAATCGTGCAAATTGCCTCTCATGACGGTGGCTCGAAAAACATTGAGGCCGTCAAATCGTCCTATCACGAACTCAAGGGACTTGACTTTACCGTCGAGCAAATCGTGCAAATTGCTGCACACGGTGGGGGCTCGAAAAACATTGAGGCCGTCAAATCGTCCTATCACGAACTCAAGGGACTTGACTTTACCGCCGAGCAAATCGTGCAAATTGCTGCACACGGTGGGGGCTCGAAAAACATTGAGGCCGTCAAATCGTCCTATCACGAACTCAAGGGACTTGACTTTACCGTCGAGCAAATCGTGCAAATTGCCTCTCATGACGGTGGCTCGAAAAACATTGAGGCCGTCAAATCGTCCTATCACGAACTCAAGGGACTTGACTTTACCGCCGAGCAAATCGTGCAAATTGCTGCACACTGTGGGGGCTCGAAAAACATTGAGGCCGTCAAATCGTCCTATCACGAACTCAAGGGACTTGACTTTACCGTCGAGCAAATCGTGCAAATTGCTGCACACGGTGGGGGCTCGAAAAACATTGAGGCCGTCAAATCGTCCTATCACGAACTCAAGGGACTTGACTTTACCGCCGAGCAAATCGTGCAAATTGCTTCAAATAATGGGGGCTCGAAAAACATTGAGGCCGTCAAATCGTCCTATCACGAACTCAAGGAACTTGACTTTACCGCCGAGCAAATCGTGCAAATTGCTGCACACGGTGGGGGCTCGAAAAACATTGAGGCCGTCAAATCGTCCTATCACGAACTCAAGGAACTTGACTTTACCGCCGAGCAAATCGTGCAAATTGCTTCAAATAATGGGGGCTCGAAAAACATTGAGGCCGTCAAATCGTCCTATCACGAACTCAAGGGACTTGACTTTACCGCCGAGCAAATCGTGCAAATTGCCTCTCATGACGGTGGCTCGAAAAACATTGAGGCCGTCAAATCGTCCTATCAAGCCAAAAGTCCTGCTCCAGAACCCGATAGCACATCAACTATTGCGCCTCATTATTCATCTAGCATGGTTCATAATAACGTCCAGTCAGGCACTGATCAGCACCTTGTGCCTCCTGTACAACCAACCCATGCTTTGCACTCTTCTCTTCATAATCCAGTAAGCGCGCAACAACAAGTGCATAACCCTACTCCAATTATTCATAAACCAATTCCTATTTATCCTACATTCAGTGCGGACCAGAGTAGAAGCGCAATACCTCAACCAGCTTTAGATGGTCAGCCTAACTGGATTCACTTGCTCCTTCTTGCTGCTCAGTCTTTAAATACGAATAACGCTTCGGCTACTTCATCAATAATACTGGGACAGGAGCAACACACAATGTCAGCATCAACATCTGGTAATAGCAATGTCGCTAGTAGTCATTCTCAAGCTGAGGTATGCCACACATGCGATGATGTTCCAAATATAGAACAATTAAGTAATACTATTGCACAGCAAACCCAACCACTTAAGCGCACGCATCAAGAAGCCTTTAGCCTCTCAGCAGAACATGTTCAGTCTAATTCAGAACAACAAGAGATCTATAATCATAAAAAATTTCGCAAAGACATTCGGCTTACTCAGACCAACTCAACTTTTTTCACCCCTAATACCTCTACTAGCCATGAGAATACTCATTCAGCAAAACAATTTTCAAATCCTCGGCGAATGTGAGCATATAATTTTCAGCTCTCTTTTTTGATGATTATATTTTGATACATTCCCATAAGGTCGCTTATGGGGGGCTATTTTTACTGGCGTTTTACTCCCCTACTCCCCCTGCTTTTGAGGTCCGGCCGGAATCCTGGTTAAAAGGGACCAAATCTACCGCTCAACTGTATCCGTTCAATATCAGCATGATTTGAAAATAATTCAAAAAGTTCTTGACAGCTTTTTCGTGCAAATTTGGAAATTTTATATTGGAATCATCGTGTGTCATAAAAGCATGATGTGCGCTCTATAACAACGCTGTATGCTCGGATTATTTTTTCATCGATCAGGTTCATGGCTTAAAAATAATTTCAGCAGTACGGCCATCTGTGTGGGGAAAATTTACCTTTTCAAACCCGTGGTATACTCTTCCTATGAAAAAACAACCTGACAAATCAGTTTTAGCCGATCTCATTGAGAGATTTAATAATACTGTTACACCAACAGCACTAGAAACAGATTTTAGCAATGTATGTGAAAGTCAGGCTGAGAAAATCATAAAGCTAGAAGACAAGGTGCAATCGTTAAATAACGCATTAAATAAATATAAAGGTGAGCAAGGAAAGCCTAATGTTAGAAAGCAAACGCGCGCTAACAAGGACAAGGATCATTCCTCCGAGAAGGATAGAAAAGGAAATAAAACCAATAAAACTAGAAAGCCAAAATCTAGTAAAAAAAATCTCGAAGTCTCTAATACAGTGACACTAACAATTAATCCAGATTCGTTGCCCAGCGATGCTGTGCCAAATGGCTCTAAGAAAACACTTATCCAGGATATAAAAATTGCTGCTAATAACACTCTTTTTTTGCGCCAACAATATTACTCCCCTTCTGAAAACAAACACTATACAGCACCTCTGCCAACTGGTTATGAGGGCCAGTTCGGCCCTACTATTAAAAGCTGGACAAGCTTCCTAAATACTCAAGGTGGTATGACGCTAGAAAGCCTTGAGACATTTTATAAAACCGCCAACATAGATATTAGTAAATCAACCATCCATAGCTTCACAATTAAAACACCTACGATACTTGAGCCCGAGAAGGTAGAAGTTGTGAAGGCAGGTTTACAATCCACGAACTACCAGCACCTAGATGACACCAACGCTAGAGAGGATGGGAAAAACCGTTATGTTAATGTATTGGGTAATGAGTATTATTCAGCTTACTTTACGCTGACCAGTAAAAGTCGATTAAGCGTCATTGAAATGTTAAGCAAAGACCACTTTGGGTTCACATTAAATGAGGCCGCTTTTAATTTACTGGCTACTATGAACTTACCCCACAAGGTAATCGAAAGCTTAAAGGTATTTCACTCATCGACTATCTTAAACAGTAAGGAGCTGGAAGTTATTCTTGATAAGGTATTAGGTGATAAAAAATTTCCAAAATATAGAAAGCTGATTACTGATGCGGCAGCTATCTCAACATATAGAAAGAGTCCTTATGCGATAGAAACACTCATTACCGATGATGCGCCACAGTTTAAGCTCATTACTGAATCACTCGCCTTGTGCTGGGTTCATGAGGGTAGGCATTATAAAAAGCTGACGCCAATTTTTAAGAAGCACCAAGACTCTGTTGACAGCTTCTTGGATAGGTTTTGGGATTATTATCATAAGCTCATTGAATATAAAAAGAACCCAGGGCAAGATGAGATAGATAAGCTATCCAATGAGTTTACTGAGTTATTCTCAACAATCACTGGCTACGAGAAACTAGATAAACAAATTGAGCTCACCTTAAAAAAGAAAAGGCAGCTATTGTTAGTGCTGGAAAAGCCTGAGCTTCCTCTACATAACAATCCAGCAGAGTTGATGGCTCGGAAGCAGGCTAGAATGCGCGATGTACACCTTCATACTATGAGTGAAGAAGGAACGAAAGCTAAGGATACAATGGTTACAATTACTGAGACATGTAAAAAGCTAGCAGTTAATGTCTTCGATTATATATATGACAGAATTACAAAAAACTATTCTATGCCTTCGCTAGCGGAATTAATTACCATCCGCTCATCACAGGCGCAGTAAACTAAAGAGAGCGCAGCATGAGCATCATGCTGAAATAAGACGGATACGCTCAACTCTTATTTTAATCAAAATTTACGAATTGACTGGAAATCCTTCCTCATTGCATCAATCAATTGCTCCATTAATTGAGGTTGGTCTTCCGGGCTTGCATTATAAAACTTTTTACTGATCATAATAACTTCTCTATTGGCTATCAGCTTTACTTGCTCTTGTGATGATACATACTTTTGACGAGATTCTTGATTACTCTTACTAATAATAACGTTTCGGTAACTTTCTATTAATTTAATATATATAGTCATTTTGTGATTAAAAAGATGCTTGCTTCTTTCGGAGTTTAGTCTGATCCAGGTTCCAATAAAGATAGAGCGTTATTTTGTCTGTAAAAACCAACTTCAGTACTTAGAAAAACCTTTAAAATTCTAAATGACACTCTATTGTACCTGTCTCATCGCATAATATCTTAAATTAATTATGCTAATCAATCTAAAAAATTATTTATACCTCAAATTTTTCTCCTCTCAAAATAAATTATTAACTTTTAGGTAATAGCAATTATATCTCGTTAATAAGAACAAGAATGATCTATCCTAAAACCCTATGAAGCCTTATTATTCACTTCAACTTAAGTATCTAGGTGATCCGCTCCACTGGTCATCAATTTCCACTAAAACAGCTGATACGAGGATAGAGCGTTATTTTGTCTGTAAAAACCAACTTCAGTACTTAGAAAAACCTTTAAAATTCTAAATGGCACTCTATTGTACCTGTCTCATCGCATAATATCTTAAATTAATTATGCTAATCAATCTAAAAAATTATTTATACCTCAAATTTTTCTCCTCTCAAAATAAATTATTAACTTTTAGGTAATAGCAATTATATCTCGTTAATAAGAACAAGAATGATCTATCCTAAAACCCTATGAAGCCTTATTATTCACTTCAACTTAAGTATCTAGGTGATCCGCTCCACTGGTCATCAATTTCCACTAAAACAGCTGATACGAGCCTTAGGCACGATTCAGTATTAGGGAAAATTCCAACTGTATGCGTCCTTCTTTTTACCTCTCTGTTTACGCGCTCAGCTATGTTACTGGTTCTTAATCTTTTTTGATGCGGCCTGTCAAAGTTCATCACTACTAAGCCCTCCGGTATATTCACTTCCAACCAAGAAGAAAGCTCTGGTGCTGTTTGCTGATATTTATCTACCGCCATAGCCAATAGTCTTTCCGACTCATGAATGTTTGAGGCATTAAATATAGCTGTAATCTCCTCAGCTACTGGTTCCTTCATTGAGCGCTTTGGTATGTGAGCCTGAGCATTTTGCTGCAAATGAAATTGGCAGCGTTGCCAAGGAACACTGGGGAACACAGCTCTTCTAGCGGCTTTTAGGCCAGTATGAGCGTCGCTAGTAATCAACTCAATACCATGTATACCTCGCTCAACCAACTGCTGAAGAAAATCACGCCAATGTACCTCAGCCTCTGATAACGCAACAGAAACACCTAGCACTGTTCTCTTGCCGGTTGATTCATCAAAGCCATAGGCTATCAATACCGCACAGTCTTGTACTGTGCCGCTAGTGCGCACCTTCTCATAACGTGCATCTAGCCAAAGATATTTTATCTTTCCTAACGGCTTATTTCGCCATTTCTTTAAATCTTCATCCAACAATTTAGCGCAACGGCTTACCTCTGTGCTTGAAATATCTGTTCCACAGAGTTGCTTTAGCACCTTTTCAACTTTGCGCGTGGAAACCCCATGCACATACATTTCAGCGACAGCCAGCTTAAGTGCTCTATCAGAGCGTACACCTCGCTCTAAGACTGATGGATAGAAGGCTTCATTGGAGTCTCTAACCTGCGGTATCTGTAGCTCAAGCTGACCTTGACCTGTGTTAATTAACCTTGGTTTAAAGCCGTTCGCATATCCGTTTCTATCGCCAGTTCGCTCATAAGGACTGGCATTTAAATGGCGCTCCCTTTCTATTAACATAGCCTCATTCATCAACCTGGAGACAAGCTTAGGTAAAGCTTCAAACCCCTCCATCGCTAAAACATGTATGGCTTCTTCGATTAAGTTCTCATTTTTATAGCAGCTCATTGTCATTCCTCTTTTTTGGTTAAGTTTACCTTAAAAGGAATTTCTAATCTGACTGAGTCGCCTGCTTATTTTCAGCAAGTCAATGGAATTTACAGAAAGGATGGCGCACTAGCGATACGAGCCTTAGGCACGATTCAGTATTAGGGAAAATTCCAACTGTATGCGTCCTTCTTTTTACCTCTCTGTTTACGCGCTCAGCTATGTTACTGGTTCTTAATCTTTTTTTGATGCGGCCTGTCAAAGTTCATCACTACTAAGCCCTCCGGTATATTCACTTCCAACCAAGAAGAAAGCTCTGGTGCTGTTTGCTGATATTTATCTACCGCCATAGCCAATAGTCTTTCCGACTCATGAATGTTTGAGGCATTAAATATAGCTGTAATCTCCTCAGCTACTGGCTCCTTCATTGAGCGCTTTGGTATGTGAGCCTGAGCATTTTGCTGCAAATGAAATTGGCAGCGTTGCCAAGGAACACTGGGGAACACAGCTCTTCTAGCGGCTTTTAGGCCAGTATGAGCGTCGCTAGTAATCAACTCAATACCATGTATACCTCGCTCAACCAACTGCTGAAGAAAATCACGCCAATGTACCTCAGCCTCTGATAACGCAACAGAAACACCTAGCACTGTTCTCTTGCCGGTTGATTCATGAAAGCCATAGGCTATCAATACCGCACAGTCTTGTACTGTGCCGCTAGTGCGCACCTTCTCATAACGTGCATCTAGCCAAAGATATTTTATCTTTCCTAACGGCTTATTTCGCCATTTCTTTAAATCTTCATCCAACAATTTAGCGCAACGGCTTACCTCTGTGCTTGAAATATCTGTTCCACAGAGTTGCTTTAGCACCTTTTCAACTTTGCGCGTGGAAACCCCATGCACATACATTTCAGCGACAGCCAGCTTAAGTGCTCTATCAGAGCGTACACCTCGCTCTAAGACTGATGGATAGAAGGCTTCATTGGAGTCTCTAACCTGCGGTATCTGTAGCTCAAGCTGACCTTGACCTGTGTTAATTAACCTTGGTTTAAAGCCGTTCGCATATCCGTTTCTATCGCCAGTTCGCTCATAAGGACTGGCATTTAAATGGCGCTCCCTTTCTATTAACATAGCCTCATTCATCAACCTGGAGACAAGCTTAGGTAAAGCTTCAAACCCCTCCATCGCTAAAACATGTATGGCTTCTTCGATTAAGTTCTCATTTTTATAGCAGCTCATTGTCATTCCTCTTTTTTGGTTAAGTTTACCTTAAAAGGAATTTCTAATCTGACTGAGTCGCCTGCTTATTTTCAGCAAGTCAATGGAATTTACAGAAAGGATGGCGCACTAGCGGTAAGGCACACCAAGTTGATATGGATTGTATTGTTGACCAATATGATCGGATGGGGCAGTTTTATGCTTCTATGAAGCTTGGTTATTCTTCGGCTTCTGCTGCAATGCGCCGATTAGCTAGCTTTAGTGAGAAAAATAATTTTTATAAAGCCAATCGTGAGTTTGGTCGCGTGATTAAAACCGAAAATATTTTAGCTCACATGGTTAGTGCTGATTTACGGGCAAGACGGCAGCAAGGTTTACTGAAAACAGAACAGTTACACCAATTATCACGGGATGTTGCTTATGGTAAACATGGTAAAGTGGTAGGTCGTGAACTTTCACAGTTAAAAAATTCCTGTAATTGCTTGACGCTCATTGATGCCTGCATTATTTATTGGCAGGCAAAGGAAATGATGAGAGTTTGCGAGCAATGTGACCCGATTAAAGATCGGATTAATTTACACCTTTTAAAACATGTCAGCCCGATTGAATGGAGCAACTTAATCTTGTATGGTGAATATTTGATAAAAAAAGCACTGATTCAATAGCCCTTTACTAAGTTATCCACAGATCAGGCGCTTTTTTACAGAAATTCCTTAGTACCCTTATAGACTCGCGAGAGAATTGACTCATATTTACAATAAGCATCATAGGAAAAGTACAGCGATGAAAAAGATCAATCAATGGATTGAAAAAGTTGAAGCAAGTGACGTGGACTGCTTTAGCACTTTTACAAAAACATTAAGGTATTATCAGGAAATGATTTGCAATTATTTTCTACGTCGCGAAACCAGTGGTTGGGTAGAGGGTATCAACAATAAAGTGAAAGTCATTAAGCGGCGCTGTTATGGCATAACCAACCTAAAACACTTCTTTCAGAGGATTTATTTAGATCTGCAAGGTTACAATATTTTCCTGAATAAACAAACAGTTATGGCTACATAGGAGCAACACAAAACCTAGGAGACCCAAAAAATAGCCTCCTATAAGGGACCTTATGGGGAGACTATTAATATTACCTGTATCTACTGAAAACTACCCAAAATTTAAATCAGCAAAATAATGCTGAAATATTGTGTAAAAATGACTATGCTTTGTCTTTTTAACAAGACTAACGAGATGAGTATAAATGTTAAACTTCGCCGATTACGCTGCCCCTCTTTTTTCAAAATTAACTGGGAAAGTTGTTTTAAAAAAATCTATCGACGATTGTAGGAAAGCTATTAACTGAAGGTAGTTGTAAGTTGTTCAGTTCATCAAAAGATAACAATGAGTATAAAAAGATGATTCGTACACTTACCGGTGAAAATAAAAGCACCGATTTAGATCCAATAAAAACAAATGATGTATTGCTAGAACAGAGCTGTGAAAAACTTTCACACGCCAGTAAAATTGATGTTCTTCATGATCCTTCTGATATTAGAAAGCCACATAGCAAGCAAACTGAAAATCTAGGTAAAGTAAGGAGTCTGGACGGGGATATTATCAATGGTTACAGCACGCATAACGCAGTTGCATTAGTACCTGGTGATAAGGCTGTGCATCTACTATCGCATGTAAGCTACAGCAATAAAGACCCTAAGTTTTTAAAAGCTGAGCATATTAAGAAAATAGAGGCTGGAAAGCCATTTGAGGGAGATAAAGAGGCCAAGAGTCTTTATGAATCTGGTGATTACTTTAATAAAAAGCTGCTGTCTATTCGTGAAATAGAAAAAATAGGAATCTGCCTAAAATCAAAGAATGAAGATGCAACCATTACCCATATTCTAGATAGAGAGTTTGATGATAATGACTATCTCTCACTAATTGATACAAACCTAGATCAAGACTTTATTATTCGCTCAAAAATAACAAGAACAATAGAAGGTAGAGGTGATGATGGTAAAAAGCTTAAGCTGATTAACGCTGATTTTGATGCTCAAGGCGAAAAGCAATTCCAAAAGTTAACAGTTGGAAAGAATTGCGTACAAGACGGAAAAATAACTATTTATTTTGGAGAGTTTGAGAACATCAATGCAATTAAAATCCAAATTACAGGCAGAGATGGTAGGAGAATTTTTAAGAATGACATGCTGCTATTAACTAATAAAAAAGTAACGACTTTTGATGAGGCGTATGAGGTATACATAGCCTATCTATCTCGTGCGAAAATTGAATATGTTTTTAAATTTCTCAAGGAAGGACTAGGCTGGGAAAATATGCAGATAAAAAATTTTAAAGGGATACAAAATCTACTGGCTGTATGTTTTTATGTGGCCTCATATTTGTATGAGATAGGTAAGGAAAAAGCTTATGACGATTACGCAATTATGCTAGCTAAATTAGGAGATGGTAAGGGCAAGGTGACACGACACTTTATTGCGAAGGGTATTAGAAAACTTCTAACGTATCACTTAGTAGAGCAATTTTTTAAAGAAAATAGTGTTTCTCAAGAAGAACAAAAAGAATTATCGAATTCAGTTCAGGTAGGGAGATAACAATTTTGGGTAGTTCTCAGGTATCTAGCTTTGTGGACGGGTTGTTGTAAGCTCAAAACTAGATTTATTCTCAAAGGCAGAGAGATGCCCTTCCATCTCACCAGCTATAGTTGCAGTTGTTTTATCTATTGTAATAGTGCCAGCAGCAGTAGCTTTATCTAGTTTTACATTAAATGCTGATTCAAAATGGTTTAAAATGTTGCTGGCTAGACTACCATTGTTATTAGGTAACGATTGGTAAATCTTAAATAAGAGACGCCAATTATCAGCGTATGTTTGGCAATTATTGACCTCATTAATTAATTGTTTTGCGTGGTTATGGTTATGGTGCGGAAAAATGGTACTGCGGCACCTTGCGATTATACCGGCTGTAGATTCCGGATACTTTTCTAGGTAGCTTTGACCAATTTTTTTGACCATGTTTTGGGTTAGCTCTGTTGGGGCACTTAGACCTGCAATTTTTTTCATTTTTAAAACCTTTTAATTTTTTCAAATGTTATATATAAACACAAAAGATTTTATAATAAGGATCTTTTATAAATTTTATGAAATTTGTAGCAGTGATTGGGTTTTTATTAAAAGTTGACTATTTTTTAATGTTTGACCCTACTTTACCCGCGTGTTGCCCCATGTAATATCATGGGTATTTTAATCCCCTATAACCAGCGTTATCGGGGGTTGGGTAGAATCTGCTCGGAAAAGGCAGTATTATCCCTTGGTATAAGTATGGTATGTTAGCTTTCTAGAGGATAATCATTGGCTACTACTCCATCAGAGTTAATCCAACCCTTCTTCTGTAAAATATAATAAGCGATTTTTATTTGCCTTTCTGAGAATTGTTTATTTCTATTATTCCAAGAATAAACACTTATAATTAACAGATCCAAAGAGCGAACCTGCTCCTGTTTAGCAACCCAATGAACTGTAGATAAAAGCTCAAGGCCAAATGGTGTTTCAAATCCATCAACCAGATCAACAACACGCTTCAAATGATTCTTAGTATTGATAACTTCCTGTGCTTCAAAAAAGGTTTTAGCTGAATCTAAAGCACAAGGGGTTAATTCAAGCCTTTTATGAGGATTATCACCACCATCTAAATATCCCTGTATATAATACCCTTCTATTCTATTCAGAACATGCCGAAGATTTTCACCATAAGGGCCATATTGTGCTTTTTTAAACTTTAAACGTAACGGCTCTCCTGATTCTTGCATAAAATACATTAACTTATGGACTTCAAGGAGAGGGTTCTGTCGAAAAATTTACACCTAGATGAGGTAGCCTATTTTTGGGCGCAACTAGTCTGCGAGCGTGTAGAACTGCTGCCAGGCTGGCATCATGCTATTGCCTCGCATCTGCCCTTTTTTTAGCATATGGCATAACTCAATACCAGCTATTGTTGCCTTAGCTGAATTGAACTTTTTAAAACCCAGTGTATATTTCGTGATACGCTTTATCGATCGGTGGTCTTGCTCGACCAAATTATTGAGGTATTTAATGGGTTCTGTCGAAAAATTTACACCTAGATGAGGTAGTCTATTTTTGGGCGCAACTAGTCTGCGAGCGTGTAGAACTGCTGCCAGGCTGGCATCATGCTATTGCCTCGCATCTGCCCTTTTTTTAGCATATGGCATAACTCAATACCAGCTATTGTTGCCTTAGCTGAATTGAACTTTTTAAAACCCAGTGTATATTTCGTGATACGCTTTATCGTGAGCTTGCGGTAAGTATGTGTGAACCAATAAGTTGGATAAGGTAAACTTTCGTTGCCGAGTACTTTATTGGGCTTGATAATTATCCATTATCTTCATTAACCTATTGACTTAGAAAAGAAAATTATTTTATTGTGACGACAGTTTCTTACGCATCACGTGAAATAATTATGCCAACCGCAACTGAAATACCGGATATAGCGACTAAATCAGAGCATGAATTTGCAGAATTTCGTGCTCGCTTGAATCAGTCCAATCTTGGTGATGAGGATAAGGAGCTTGCAGGTGGTTGTTTGGACCTTGCTCTTTGGTTGCCCGAGGTGCTTCAACAGCAGAAAATTACAATTAAACAATTACGTGAACTTATTTTTGGAGCTGACAGTAATCAGTCACCCAAGAAGAATCAGGAGAATAAGGGCCAAGAATCTGAAAGTAATATTGAGGGTGTTGGCAAGGGTGCTGCCTCTATATAATGTAGGCTATATTACTGCTGGCACGCCAAAATCATTAACCTTCTCCCAAAACTGATCCCATCTTCCTTTAGTCTTTACTAGTGTTCTCAAGCATAAAACAATTTTCATTCCCTTGTCTTTCCAGCGCATTCCTGATCCGCCTAATCTTTGTTTAACAATTGTTTTACATGCTGCTTCAGTGACGCCAGAGCCAATTGGTGCATTCTGCTTAATCAAATTATGATACGACATTCGCTTTTCTTTAATATTATTTTCAAAATACGTAATTGTTCCTTCTAGCTTTTCTCTAAGCGATTTATTCAGTTTTTTATTTACATGCTCTTTAAGCTCAGCAAGTATTCTACCTGCCGCACCTTTCTTGTGCTTTAAATCATGACATCGCTCTTCGAGCCAAACATCACGCTCATCTCTTTCAGATTTTTTGGTAAATATTGCCCTTGATGCTTCGCCGAGATATTCAGTTGCATGCCAAAAATCTAAAATTTGCGTATCAGTATGTTTTTTTAGAAATGGCCAATTATTTTTTGCTCCATCAGCAACGCCAATTGTTTTAGCATCAGGGTAATATTTTTTTTTCAGCTTTATTTCCTTTTCAAGCCTATTAAAGAATTCATCTTTTCCATATTCTGGTGATGCTGCAACGTAGGTTGTGTGCAGGCGTTCACCATGCTTATCATACATGGAAATAGTTCCAACCATGCTCTCTCTATAACCATCATCAACGGTGAGGACATATGCACCATCTAAGCTAATGCTTAGCATCTCAACGCCTGCATCAAGCTTTGGCTCTTCATATTCCCACTCAGCCTCTTTGGCTTGTGCAATACCGCCAACAAAATCAGTTGCCCGTTGCAAGTATGAATGTGAGATTTTACGGTTATGATTGACCTTGAGATCATCAATAACACTAGGAGCAGGTAAGTTTGAGTATTTATGTGAGATTATTTTTGCAAATCGCGGTGTTGATCCTTGGATAATTCTAGCCTTATCTTCTAAAGGACAAAAGATCTTACCGCCTTTAGAGGTTTGATAAACATAACGCTTAACTCGAGCAACTCCATAAGGCGTTTGGTAATTTGCTTCATCTCTACTTCGTGCTGTTAGCTTTATTTTTCCAACATGGATAGGAGAGCCATCTGCATCAAACTTACTTAAAGCTTTTTCAGTGGCTAATGTTCCAACCTCATTAAGCCCATCAAGAATTGCGTCCTCACATTCAAGCATGGATCCTTTTAGTGGAAGCTTGAGTTCAATAGTTAATTCATTATTTTCATCAGAGATAATTCTAGCTGACATCCAAACACCATCCTTCATCATGTTAAAGTGTATATTATGCTATATATTCTACATTATATAAAGGCAGCACCCACTAACTGAAGCTCAGCTAACTAAAATGCTTTATAAGTATGCGGCAGGAAAAGTAGGTTTGTCTTCTTTTTCCCGCGAACATAATGCATCTGACCAGGCAAATGCATTTTTAAATCATGGTAATTATTTAGCTTATGGCTTATCTGCAACCACCCTTTGGGTACTAGGGATTCCTCATGGGTTCGCAGTTATGCACGGCAAAACTAGGCGTGGTGCTTTGGTTTTTGATGTTGCTGATTTGATTAAAGATGCGATTGTACTTCCATTAGCCTTTATTTGCGCTAAGGAGCGCACGACCGATCAGGAATTTCGTCAGCAGTGCCTACAAGTCTTTACCGGTCACAAAGCATTGGATTTTATGTTTGAGCAAGTAAAAGCAGTAGCATTACAGAGCAAGACTTTTGATGGTGATAACAGATGATGGTGACATTTATATCCCAATGTAAAAAAAATTCACTGAAAAAAACACGTAGAGTTCTGGATGCTTTTGCTAATCGTATTGGAGATAATACCTGGCAGACAGTGATTACACTGGAAGGATTAAGTGCTGTTAAAAAACTATTAAGAAAAACTGCTAGTAAAAATACAGCTGTGTCTTGTCATTGGATTAGATCTAGAGCAAGAACTGAGTTGGTATGGGTGGTGGGGAATAAACTGGAGTTTAATCGTGAAGGTCGCGTACCTGTAAACCGCACCAAAAATGATTTAGTTTACCAAGACGATTTGTTAGATTGGAAGTTGCTTCCCCTTATCCGAGCGTTAACTTCTTTGGCAGCTTTACTGCACGATTGGGGTAAAGCCAGTATTCGCTTCCAGAATAAACTTTCCAAAAACTACAAAGGCACTCAGGCGGATCGGTTACGCCATGAATGGGTGTCCTATTTATTGCTCAAGGCACTAATCTACAATACCAAAAACCCAAATATAGACCATGACTGGTTAACCACATTAAAAGAGGGAAGAATCAATGAAGATGCGATTAAAAGATTCTTACACAATAATACTGAACAAGTGTCGTTAGCCGATTTACCCAGCATAGCAAAATTAATTGCATGGCTAATTATTACCCACCATAAACTTCCGATTTTAAATGAGAAAGAAGCGCCTAAAGGTAGCCCATGTACTGGTCTCGATGGTCTGCTTAAGATGATTGATAAGACATGGGGATATGAAAATAAAAATATAAAAGAACTTGCAGCATGTTTAGAGTTCCCTCAAGGCCTACTAACTAACGCTAATACATGGGTGTCACAAATAAAACGCTGGTCTGCCAAATTATTAGATTTACAAGATGTTATTGCTCAAGCAATCGACAATGGTAGTTATCGAGTCTTGTTGCACCATGCTCGTTTGGCCTTGATGTTAGGCGATCATTACTTTTCATCGCTTGATATTCTGAAAACTACCCAAAATTTAAATCAGCAAAATAATGCTGAAATATTGTGTAAAAATGACTATGCTTTGTCTTTTTAACAAGACTAACGAGATGAGTATAAATGTTAAACTTCGCCGATTACGCTGCCCCTCTTTTTTCAAAATTAACTGGGAAAGTTGTTTTAAAAAAATCTATCGACGATTGTAGGAAAGCTATTAACTGAAGGTAGTTGTAAGTTGTTCAGTTCATCAAAAGATAACAATGAGTATAAAAAGATGATTCGTACACTTACCGGTGAAAATAAAAGCACCGATTTAGATCCAATAAAAACAAATGATGTATTGCTAGAACAGAGCTGTGAAAAACTTTCACACGCCAGTAAAATTGATGTTCTTCATGATCCTTCTGATATTAGAAAGCCACATAGCAAGCAAACTGAAAATCTAGGTAAAGTAAGGAGTCTGGACGGGGATATTATCAATGGTTACAGCACGCATAACGCAGTTGCATTAGTACCTGGTGATAAGGCTGTGCATCTACTATCGCATGTAAGCTACAGCAATAAAGACCCTAAGTTTTTAAAAGCTGAGCATATTAAGAAAATAGAGGCTGGAAAGCCATTTGAGGGAGATAAAGAGGCCAAGAGTCTTTATGAATCTGGTGATTACTTTAATAAAAAGCTGCTGTCTATTCGTGAAATAGAAAAAATAGGAATCTGCCTAAAATCAAAGAATGAAGATGCAACCATTACCCATATTCTAGATAGAGAGTTTGATGATAATGACTATCTCTCACTAATTGATACAAACCTAGATCAAGACTTTATTATTCGCTCAAAAATAACAAGAACAATAGAAGGTAGAGGTGATGATGGTAAAAAGCTTAAGCTGATTAACGCTGATTTTGATGCTCAAGGCGAAAAGCAATTCCAAAAGTTAACAGTTGGAAAGAATTGCGTACAAGACGGAAAAATAACTATTTATTTTGGAGAGTTTGAGAACATCAATGCAATTAAAATCCAAATTACAGGCAGAGATGGTAGGAGAATTTTTAAGAATGACATGCTGCTATTAACTAATAAAAAAGTAACGACTTTTGATGAGGCGTATGAGGTATACATAGCCTATCTATCTCGTGCGAAAATTGAATATGTTTTTAAATTTCTCAAGGAAGGACTAGGCTGGGAAAATATGCAGATAAAAAATTTTAAAGGGATACAAAATCTACTGGCTGTATGTTTTTATGTGGCCTCATATTTGTATGAGATAGGTAAGGAAAAAGCTTATGACGATTACGCAATTATGCTAGCTAAATTAGGAGATGGTAAGGGCAAGGTGACACGACACTTTATTGCGAAGGGTATTAGAAAACTTCTAACGTATCACTTAGTAGAGCAATTTTTTAAAGAAAATAGTGTTTCTCAAGAAGAACAAAAAGAATTATCGAATTCAGTTCAGGTAGGGAGATAACAATTTTGGGTAGTTCTCAGTTAGTTACGCAGAAGGTCTATTATCTGTTTATTTAGAGTAACAGAAAGGGTATGGGGATTATTTCTTAGCCCAAGTTTGGCCATTTCACCCTGAAAATCAAAAATTTCATCACTATTTTTAACTCAACCCATTGATTTTACTTGCCTAGAAACGTGAATTCTCGAATGTAGTGACACATAATGGCAATAAGGGGTTGCATGGGCTGGTGAAGTGATGAGAGTATTGAGTTATGTATATTCGAACCTCTACACAAAAGAGTCCTCGGACAGGTAAGTCTTACGCAACCTACCGACTTGTTGATACTCATCGCACTGCTGACGGCAAAGTACGTCAAAGACTGATTTTAAATCTTGGTGCGAATTTTTCAGTAAAGAAGGACAGTTGGAAATTGCTTGCTGACCGTATTGAGGAAATTTTAACGGGTCAAGGCACGTTAATTTCAATACCAGCACATCTCGAAAAACAGGCGCAAATGTATGTAAAACGCATTCGCTCTAGGTTTGCTGATGACAATGAGACAAGTATCGCTGTTAATTCAGTAAGCGCGGTAGAACCTGACTTTAAAACAGTGGATGTTAACTCCATTGAGAGCGCGGACATACGACACGTTGGAGCTGAGGCGTTGGGCTTACATGCTGCCAGGCAATTACAACTTGAGGAATTGTTCAGGGCTTTGGGCTTTAATCAAAAACAATGTCACCTGATGCTTGCTACCATCATTGGGCGGCTAGTTGCCCCAGGAAGTGATTTAAGTACGCACTATTATTTAAGCAATCAAAGTGCGTTAGATGAATTACTGGGTACTGATTTCTCAGAACTATCACTCAAGAAATTCTATAAGACTGCTGATGAGTTACTTAAACATAAACAAGTGATTGAAGATCAATTATTTGAACGTGAGAAAAATCTGTTTAGTTTAAATCAGGTGATCACTCTCTACGATATAACCAATACCTACTTTGAGGGTAGAGCATTACAGAATGATCACGCACAGCATGGTCGATCAAAGGAGAAGCGGTCTGATTGTCCGCTTGTTTCTCTAGGACTCGTGCTGGATGGCTCAGGGTTCCCGCAACGCAGTGAATTTTTCAAAGGGAATGTTAGCGAGCCTAAAACATTATCCGAAATGCTAACTGAGCTTCATGCACAGCCAGAGGCAACAATTGTCTTAGATGCTGGTTTTGCAACTGAAGAAAATATTTCATGGCTTACTGAAAAAGGTTTCCATTATATTGTAGTGAGCCGTAGAGCATTGCCTGTTGTCGATGAAAACATTGATAAAGTGCTAGTAAAAGAATCAGTAAATAATACGGTTACAGCGCAATTAATTAAAGATACTGAAGCAAATGAAGTCTTACTGTACTGCCATTCTCAGGCTAAGGAAGAAAAAAGCTTAAATATGATTAGTAAGGCTGAGACTCGTTTCGAAGAGGAATTAATTAAGTTAGCTAATGGACTCACTAAAAAAACTGGAATGAAAGCAATTGAGAAAGTAACCTTGCGTTTAGGTCGAATAAAGGAGCGCCATAAACGTGTTTCAGGTCGATACACTATCACGCTTGATTCAGAGGGTGATAAGGTTACGCAAATCAGTTGGAGTAAAGTTAACTCTGAGAATCTGGGTGCATATTGTTTGCGTAGTAACAGAATGGATTTAGATGAAAAAACAATTTGGAGAATTTATACAACTCTAACTGACGTTGAATCGGCATTCAGATCATTAAAATCAGAGTTAGGCCTGCGTCCTATCTACCATCAAAAGCAAGAGCGAGTTGATGCCCATCTGTTTATTAGTATTCTTGCTTATCACTTACTACACACTATTCGCCATCAACTTAAATTGCAGAACATTGATAGTAGCTGGCAAACTATACGGCAGATTTTTAGCACTCAGGTTCGTATCACTACTACAATGCAGCTTGAAAATAATAAATTGCTTTCTATTAGAAGAACCTCTAAGGCAACTCCAGAGCAAGTTGTGATCTATAAATCGTTAGGCATGAATTCAGAACCTGGGGGCACTGAAAAAACAATTTGTTAAGTTGTAGTGACCCTAAACGTTTTTTTAAAATGTAAGTCATTGATTTGGATAGGTTTAATTTTAGAAAGGGCAAAGTTGGGTTAGGTAGAAAACACTGTAGGTAATATAGCACACCATAACAACCGTTATCGGGGGTTAGGCAGAATCTATTCAGAAAAGGCCATTATTACCCCTCATAATGAACCTTATGGGGCAATGTGTAGAAATAGTGCAGCTAATTAAGTTATGCTTAAAAAATGCCTGTTCATTGACGACTGTTCTGGTTCAACCACGTTCTTTTTCAATCTATTACCTTGGGCAAATAAAGCGCTATTATTATTGGAGATAGAGCCTGGTTGTTCTATCTGCACTTGTTCTTGAAGCGAATCTATAAGCTCAACGACTATTTCTGCACTAGTGGTATGCTCATATCTGCGCTTACGACAGGATAGATCTGGTCTTCGCTGATCCAATAAAGCATCCAATAAAATTGGATTTTTATAGGTTGATTTGTTAACAGGTGTTCGCAAATAATCTAAGCCGCTAGAACTCTGAAAAAGCGTTTTTAGATAAGCGCTTTTTCTGGGTTCATCATCCTCAATTAATGCTATTGCTTCCATGATAATTGAGTCAACTATCTTCGTCGGCATTGCCTCAAATAAATCCTTATTTAATCTGCCATCTCGTATCGCGGAAAGCTGACCTATATTCAGATATTTACATAGGCTGTAAAGTGATGATGTTTCAGCTTGATCCTTCATTAAATAGGTTTTTGCAAATTGGTGGATTTCTTCAGATCTACTCTGAGCTACTTCAGTAAATACGTTTTGCTGATAGTGAGCCTCCTTTAAAATAAAAGCTCTATAGCAGAATACCTTATCCTCAAAGTTCATTGAATCGACTAGTGACTTATTTCGTAGCTTTTTGTTTGGATCATCTAAACCATGAGAAACATTAAGTGAGGTTAATAAATAATCATCGAGTTTTTTGTGATTATTCTGTGAGATTATTAAAGAAGATCCATCAGTCTGGTGAATCTGATTTTCAAGATCTGAAATAAGCGCGTCTGGAGCAACTATGAGCGCCAATGCACTGCAGCCTTCAAACGCCCAAGAACCCAGACTCGTGACGCTATTGGGCAGCGTAATGGATTGTAAACTGCTGCAGCCATAAAACGCCCTTAAACCCAGACTCGTGACGCTATTGGGCAGCGTAATGGATTGCAAACTGCTGCAGCCAGAAAACGCCCTTAAACCCAGACTCGTGACGCTATTGGGCAGCGTAATGGATTGAAAACTGCTGCAGCCATAAAACGCCCAAGAACCCAGGCTCGTGACGCTATTGGGCAGCGTAATGGATTGCAAACTGCTGCAGCCATAAAACGCCCCATCACCCAGACTCGTGACGCTATTGGGCAGCGTAATGGATTTCAAACTGCTGCAGCCATAAAACGCCCAAGAACCCAGACTCGTGACGCTATTGGGCAGCGTAATGGATTGCAAATTGATGCAGTCTTCAAACGCCCAACCACCCAGACTCGTGACGCTATTGGGCAGCGTAATGGATTTCAAACTGCTGCAGCCATAAAACGCCCAAGAACCCAGACTCGTGACGCTATTGGGCAGCGTAATGGATTGCAAACTGCTGCAGCCAGAAAACGCCCTTAAACCCAGACTCGTGACGCTATTGGGCAGCGTAATGGATTTCAAACTGCTGCAGCCTTCAAACGCCCTTAAACCCAGACTCGTGACGCTATTGGGCAGCGTAATGGATTGCAAACTGCTGCAGCCAGAAAACGCCCAATCACCCAGGCTCGTGATCTCATCTATGATTTCAATTTTCTTTATATGTTCTTTTTTTGTAATACTATTCCAATTGCATTGTTCGACACGCTCTGGTTGTTTTTTTTGATCGGACAGGTAAGTAACTCTAACTTGCATATTTATCATTCTCATTTAATCCAAATAATGCGTTTAGAATAACTTATAGAAATTATCTGTTTATTTAGAGTAACAGAAAGGGTATGGGGATTATTTCTTAGGTAGAAAACACTGTAGGTAATATAGCACACCATAACCAGCGTTATCGGGGGTTGGGTATTATCTGACTAATAAACAAGTCTAAATCGATCTAATTTTAAGCAGGACTAAAGGTCGAGTT
Source organism: Gammaproteobacteria bacterium (assembly GCA_965196985.1). GTDB lineage: Bacteria > Pseudomonadota > Gammaproteobacteria > UBA12402 > UBA12402 > 2-12-FULL-35-23. The sequence continues at coordinate 120,291 of CBDALO010000008.1, forward strand.
CTTTTTTAATTTTTGCTAAAACCTCTGGCGAAATGCCAGTAGTTTTGGTCACAACAGGATCACCAAAGCCTTCTTTTAACATATTGATTGCAATCTCACGTTGTTTGTTATACTCGCCTTGTTGCATTCCTTGTTGCATTCCTTGTTGCATTCCCTCCAGCATCCCTTGCTTTAAGCCTTGGTTATGGCCTTCTTGTCGTAATTGGTCAGCTGCAGACATAATGGTCTCCTTCATATCGGGTAGTGCTTGAGTCAACGCATCAACGAGTTCTTTGTCGCTGCTTTTTTCCTCATATTCTAAGGTGTAGTTTACCAGCCGTGAGATATGTTGACCACCATCTAATGACTTTAGCAATTGAAGCAACCCTTGCTGAATGAGTCGTTGGATAACTGGCAGAAAATCTCGTTGGTAAGCGTGTTTGTGCAACAGCTCCATGGTGGCAACGTAGCCATGGGTCAAGAGCTCTTCATCAGGGATGACGGTTAGATCAATGAGTGGGCAAGGCGCATTATACAGTTCTTTGGCGAGCGCAGAATCTTCAAACAACTCAAAAAAATCCATCGTGTACGGATAGGGCGTTTTTTGGCCATTATAAAAAGTGACCGTCAAAATTAATGGAAGCTTGAGCTTGTCATTGTGATCACGCTTTGGTGTCTGCTTTAAAAACCGATCCCAGATCTTGCACTTGTAATACCACAGGCGAAATGCCAAGAGTGGATCCGGTGTGGATTGGTGTTCACTTAACGCATAGAGATAAACTTGCTCTTTGCCATACTCCTTCTTGAGCTTAACCCGATACAAGACATCGGTGAAGGCCGTTTTAAAATCATACTCGATGAAGCTGTCGTTTTCTAGCTGCAACGTTTCCCAGTCAATCATCTTCTGGATCTTTTTGGGCAGATGCGCTTTGAAGAAATCCTTGGCAACCTCAATATCTTGCAGTGAACTCTTAAATAAGAGGTCGTGATGATTGATCGAATGTTTCTGAGCCACAGAAAGGTTCCCTAAAATTAAAGCTGGTAAGCCAAGCAATTGCTTGCTAGCATACCGGAAATTAAGCAGTAGCAAAACTGAAAAACCCTACAAAAACCCATTGGTTTTTACCTCTAAAACGGGCATAATTAGCCCAATAAATAATCGAGTAAAGAATGCCAACCCTGAATTAAAGAAGAAATGCCCTCGTTTTTTCACCCACACACCACGCATGAAAATTCATGCTCTTTTTCCAAAAAAAGAAGTAATAAAAACAATGGGTTACAAGGTAATTTACTTTTTTATGACCAGTTAAGTTTTTCTGAAATTGAATAAAGTGTAAGCAAAAATGTGAAACTATATAGTTTCACAAAAATAACTAAAAAGCCTTTTAAAAACAACCAGTTAATAATTAGCTGAACTATAAGATGCGAAAGAAACTATTTGTTTTCTTAGTCATCATATAGTTGCGGTTTTGTGACATATAGTGCGGATAGCAACATATAGTTACGCTAAAATCAATAAGTTAGACGTGTTTTGCTTTGAAAGCATCATATAGTTGCATACCGTGACATATAGTTGTATTGTAACTTTTTGTTTCGCCTAGAAAAGGAGCAATGATGAAGGCAATTACTACTCGTATTCCACCAGCGACTTATGAACAGCTCACCGCATTAGCAAATGAAAAAGGCGTCACGCTGGGTAACCTGATGAGAAGGATAACTGAATTCTTTTGTGAGAATAAACTCGATGTAGAACAACCTGTTTATCAAGGTAAAGATCATCTTTGTCACATGGTGGAGCAAATCCATGCGGTCATGCCGCATCTTGTGATGTACTCTCGTACTGCTTATGCGAATGCCGTGCAGTCGATGGATGAGGCGAAATCTCATCATCTTACGACTGAGAGCTTAAAGAAAACCACCGAGATTTGCGGAGGTTTTCAAACGGTTGATTATCAAACAACGCCGGTTTCGTATAACTTCAAGGGATTAAAAACTATCCCGATTGAGCCTCACAAGAGCACATGGCGTTAGAGGTGGCCTACTAATGTATTGGTCTCAAAATAACCCGTAAATAGATGGGTGGCATTAGTCAAAGTCACGCCTTTGCTCTTAGTATTGTATTTAATTATTGCAGTTTTAAGTTGTCATCCTATTAATTATTCTCACTAACGAGTCTGAGATTAATGAATAAAATAACTTTAATAGATGTATTTAGAAGATGGGTATTAGCTATTTTTTTGCAGAAATTCATCGGTTAACTCATTAAGCCATCTGGTGGTAGAGTCAGCGAGTAAACAGCAGGCGTTATCTAAGTGTTGTTTTATTACGCATTAATTCTGTCATTTTATCGAGTAGCGCAAGCTAAATTGCTTTGATAAACAGTTTTATTGTGTCTATCCTTTGATCAACCTGTTAAAGAGCAGTGTGGCGATACAAGCCAGTCTACCACAACCGAGCAGACTAGATATAGCGTGACGAGTATGAGTCAGTTGTTAACGATCTGTCGCCTGGGTTACTTTTTTGGACTGCTTGGTCGTTTGATCAGACTTTTGTTGACTCGGCTTTGCTGCATCTGATAAAGCGCGACCACCACCTTGCAAGTCTTCACCAAAGCCGTGTACTGTATTGCACCCAGCGAGCGTGAGAGAGGTGACTATCATTCCTACGCCTAATCCTCGAAGCAGGCCATTTTTCATCCTTCACTCCTTCATTGCAATTGCAGCACGTTACATCAATCCGTCATCATCACCAAATTCCATGTCCTTGCGTAGCATCGCCATTAAGCTTTGCAATGGCGAGACGGTTTGAACATGGGTTAAGCAACGATCATACAAAGCCAGCACACTTTCCTCTGTGGGCTTTTCCTCACGGCCCGCTAAAATCATGTCCATGAGTTTTAAAGTGGTTTTATCTTGCGCTTTAGTAGCAGCAGTGAGCATGTTAACGAGCTGGGCAATCTCAGCGGGGTCAGGGGCTTCTTCACTCAGAAAATCAATCATGTCTGTGACAAACGCGTCGCCAGAAGCTTGGGTGAGTTCGTTGGTTTTTTTGGGTCGTTTTCCCATTGCATAGGCTCCTTGTCTCTTCTCGGTCTCAATCATTGGTTGCGCAGTGTAGCGCGTCAGCTCATTTTCAACCAGCTTTTTTACTCAATGCTTGGTACTACTCAAGCAGCACCGCTGGTAGGGTAATCCACTGCCACAGGGGCATGGGCTATCCTGACCCGTGAAGATTGTGCGGGTTGGTTCGCTCATCAACCCTTGCTCAATGTGGCGAAGTAGGATGGCTTCTTTAAATTGATAATAATGCGCTTGTAACTGATTGACGTAGCCCGTCTTATTTTGGACGACGGTTTCAAACAAGCGTAATAAAGCACGACTGACTGGATTATCCATGGAATCATCAACCAAGCCAACTCCTGACAAAACCGCTGGCGTTTTCGTTTCCTCTCGCAATTGCTCTTGGTAAAACGCGACGTCACGCCAACCGTAACGCAACATGGCCATTAGTTTGTCTGATGCCAAATGATACACGTGCAAAATCACGAGACAACAGTCACAATCAGGTTGAGCGCAGTAGGACTCAATAAAAACGTATTGGCCCGCCGGTATCTCGAGGGGATTTTCTCCCTCCACTTCCAGCATTAACGATTCTTCTATGGCGTCATCCGGTAACAGCAGGTCATAGCGCTCAAAGTTCATGTGCTCGCTACTTTTTTCACGGCTCGTGTTGCTCCTGCTTTTTTAGGCATCAACTGCTTTTCATTCAGCTCGCGCTCAAGCTGACGTAAAAAACGTGCTTCTTCTCTCTCATCAGCAGGGCTTAACGATTCCTTTTTAAATAAAAATTCGCTCATACTTCTCCTCGTACGGCTTCCCAGCTAAAAAGGGGTTCACCGTCTTCTCGTTTTAAGACATGCTTTAATTCTTTATCCTTAAACAGTTCGCGCACGTAACTTGAGCAATTCACACTTTTATCCTCAGACTTTAGGATCCAGGACACTAAATCCTCGCGCATAAACGCAGAACCGGTAATCTCTTTAATCGTATGGGGAATGGTGTAGGTATTACGAAGATAAAACGTGCCGGTGTAACGATGCCCAACAGGGAGCTCCTTCACTTCTTTTTCAAGCTCCGTCACCACATTGCTCAGTGTGTGATGGATTTGTTCGTACTCTGCTTGGCCTGCCTTTTTCACAAGGATGGCTTGGTTGTATTTCAGCATCCGTAACATGCTGTGTAAATTACTGACTTGTGAACGCGCGCGTTTTAATGCACCAGGCATGTGTGCTCCTCTTCATTCTTCTGGGTTAAGGAAAGCGGTATTTTCCCTGAGTGCTCACGAAAACGCAAGTCAACAAATACCAACCAACCTTTATTACGCTTTGGTTAATCGACTAATCAAGTAGACTCAATTATCACTCAGTGAGCATGACTTGAGAGGCAACACTGTTATTTGTTTTCAGTAATTGAGTTTTGATTGCTAAAAACTCATCCTTAATCAGCGCATCTGGGATATTAGCATTACGTAAAAGCGGCTGTTGCTGTTTTACCTGATCCCAAGCCACGCCCTTTTGATGCGCTAAGGTAGACAGTTCCTCACCTGAACGGCGCTGGTAAATTGTCCAGACAAAGTCAATGACGCGCACAGCAATAAGGTCGCTCTTAATCACCGGTTCTAACCAGCGACCTTGCGCTATTTCATAGTACGCTTGGGTGTCGTTGATTAATAGCTTCTGTATTCGCAATAAACTAATTTCACCGCAAGATAGCTTAGCACTACACCGATTAAAAGAGATAAAATAGAAAATCCTAATAAAGTTTGTTGATTAATACTACCAGCCATTGACATCATGACAGTAATTAAAGAAATAAATACAGGATTAATAACGTAAAAATAAACTAGCCATGATGGAAAAATCTCCAAACAATAGCAAGCAAATGCGTAACTAGTAAAAATTATCATTGTCATCACAAAGAAACAATTGAATGCAAAAATCCCAATACTAACATCAACATTATAATGACAGGCTGCTAGAAACCAAAATAATCCAACTGCACAATATGGAATGAATAAACTTGTGAAAACGGTTATTGCTTTTATTATCTGATTCGTTGATTTTTTAAACAAGGCATAGAATAACCCTGGTAGTAAGGTAATATAAAGCAATAGCAATGAGAAATGCAGCGCGCCATTTATCAAGCTAGAAATGCTCAGATAAATATTTTTTATGCCAGGCAAAGAAACGACTGTTAAAAAAATATTAAAACCAATAAAAATAAGCAAAAAAATTTTCAATCTCTTATTCATGTTAAATCCTTCTTTTAAATACTCGCTACTTTTAAATGCTGGTGTCTTCTGTATTGCTGCCTTAAGCAATTAAATTCCGCCTTAATCAACGCATCTGGGATATTGGCATTACGTAAAAGTGGCTGTTGCTGTTTCACCTGATCCCAAGCCCCGCCCTTTTGATGCGCTAGGGCGGACAGTTCTTCACCTGAACGGCGCTGGTAAATTGTCCAGACAAAGTCAATGACGCGCACAGCAATAGGGTCACTCTTAATCACCGGTTCTAACCAGCGACCTTGCACTATTTCGTAGTACGCTTGGGTGTCGTTGATCTTTTTGACCTGACCGCCACGTTTGAACGCATAATAAAGGCTGGGGTAAACTGGCCCATAAGGCCAGGCTTCAGGCGCTTCATCCATGAGCTTGCGATCAAAAAACACCAAGCCCCATCCATGAACAAGATAAATGAGTTTCACTACTTTAAGTAAATCCATTACTACTCGATCACGCTTCGCGTTAAGAATCAGCGTATTGGCTACAGCAACCGGACAATGCAAGTAAGTTGTTTTTATCGGCATACACTTCCCCTGTGATTACTCATTGAGAGACTTTATTGCGGTTGAATGAATCAAAGGACGTTGTTGAGCAAGGACACTCGCGTCGGTAAAGCGCAACATGGAGTTGCTTGCGTAATCGGCCTGCGTGTCAATGGCAAGCCATTGTCGCTTGAAACGCTCCGCACAAAATCCCGTGGTGTTACTGCCAGCAAAAGGATCCAAGACAAGATCCCCTGGATCAGTTAAAAACTCAATAAAGAAATTAATGAGTCCTTTAGGCATTCTTGCTGGATGAGGAGGCTGCTGTTGTGCTCGGCATTGTTGTAAATACGAGTCGTTTGATGCACTGTTAGCGTAACTTAATACATTATGCGGAAGTCGTACGGATCGTTTTTCGTCAAGCGCTTCGAGTTCAAACAGGTTATGCGGAATACTGCCGCCATTATCTTGTAAAAAACCCTGTTGACTAATGTGATGCTCAGAAGGCCGTGTACCGGCGTTCAACGAACGCTTCGTAATCATGCGTTTCATGTTTTTTGAATAAGGTCTGAATACCTTCGTGTTATCGGCTTTCGGCAGGTCACTTTTTGCTAACCACCAAAGATGCGTATAGCTGTCAACCGCTCGCCAGCGGTTCACCGTCACCCACTGAGCGGGTGAAGGTAAGCGAGAGGGGTTATAGCAAATAAATTCCTGAATCAAGCGCAAGTCAGAGTGCGGGTTGTTCACCAGACTGGACAAACACTCCCAAGGTAATAACGATTGAACAGGGCGACCCGCTTCCCACGCATTGCCCAGTTCAATGATCAATGAACCATCCGGTGCCAGGAGCTCTGAGAAAAGCGGCGCTAACTGGCTAAACCAATCAAGATACGCTTGCCCTAATCGATTGCCATACTGTTTTTTCTTGTTCAGTGGAAACGGCGGCGAAGTAAGAATTAAATTAACACGGTCAGCATACTGCTGACCCAGTGAACCTCGACAAAGCGTCATTGCATCGCCTACAAAGTAGTGCCCGTAAGCCGTTTGATAAAACGCATTCGATAATGCGTGTCTGTGTTGAGTGAATGAGTCTGTCATGCTGCCCCCTGCTCTTCTAAGTCCGCTGCTTGCTTACCACGCAAGTAGGTTTTGACTTTTTGCTGAATGAGCAACAGTAAACTCTCTGCCTCAAATAACGGCTCACTGATCTTGGTCTGATCAAACACACACCGAATCACTTCTTTGAGGATCAGATTATTTTCAGTCAGGGCTTGCAACAGCGGATCAATGACTTGCTCTTCTTCACCCTTCTCTGTCTTTGCGACTTTTAAACCCAGCTCAATTAAATCCAGTGCCATGTGCTCAGTACGTTTCCCTTTGTGCTGAGCGAGCACATCAACTTCACTCCAGGTGTTACCACCAATGTCTAACGTAATATCCATTTGTTCTCCTCATTGTTGTTAATGATTAAATCAGCGCTCACCGATTTCTCTCCCGCGTGTTTTGCTTGTTTGCTGAGGTGAGGCCAGTGTTTGTTCTTGCTCTTCACGTTGCAAGCGTTTTGCTAATGCCGTTAACCGACGGTTCTCACGGTGATAGGCTTCGGTAGGTATTCGTTCGGGCTGATAGGTAGGCGGCTTAGGCCGTGTCAACGGCGGTTCTTTTGGCAGCGTAGGCGGTTTGGGTGCAGACGGTCGTTTTTCATTTGCTAATCGTTTGGCTTGATTGGCAAGCCATTTTTCTTCAGCGCGTATGATCCGTTGATAATGAGCCTGCTCTTTCTCCGGTGTTAAAATCGCTTGAAGCGTTTTAAGCGGGAGCGGCTGCTGCATTTGTTTGATGACTTCTGCCAACCCTTTCTCACGCAGCAAATCATTAAAGTCGCCTCGATGAGCAATGGTTTGCGCGTCGGGAAGCAAAACCGCTACCGTCTTTCCTGCGGCTTCTAACCGTGCTACTGCTTTTTCAATTAACTGATTGGTGTAGGTTTGCACCCCATCATGATCTAAACACAACACTACCTTATCTGCGAGCTGGTCTAAATGAATGTTGGCAAAGTTAGATTTCCCTAGCACGGCTAATACATGTGCCTTTTTGTTCGCCTCAACCAGACTTAATCCCGTTTCAATGCCTTCGGCTAAATACGTAATGCTGCGCTCGGCGGCGTGATTCAGCACAATACCGTACCCTTTACTGGGGCCATAGGTTTGTTTAGCCACTGCTGAGCGAGTGTCTTTCTGTGCGGTTTGTCGGTCGAGCTTAATCACCTGGACATGATGAATCGCACCCTGCTCATCCTTAGCAAACGCTAATAAGGCGGGCGTTTTGAATTTACTCTCCCCTTTTGCCGGTTGACTGTTAATCCAGGGTAAAAAGCGTAAGTCCGCCTGTTGAGTGTTATGTACCTTGCGGTGGTCGTTGAGGTACTCTTCGGCCAACGTGCCTTTGATCGGTTTAGATACGCGGTAAAGTAATTGCGCGTAATCTTGCGTGGTACTTTTGCTGCTTTTTTCTTTCACGTGAGACGGTTGAGGCCGGTGAACAGGGTCAGGCAGGGAACCGTGCCCCAGAAAGTCAGACGCATAGCGCAGTACCGCTTTAAAATCACTCAAGCCTTGCTCTAAACTAATTAAGGAAAGCAGATTCCCCTTCTCGCCTGTTTCATGATTAAACCACAAACCGGTTTCCAGATTAATCGCCAAGCTGCCCTTACTGCCGTAACGCAATTGACCACGTCCAGAGAGCTTGTTGTTCGGCTCCCCTAATAACGTAATCGCTAGCCGTTCGGTTTGTTGTGCCAGTGCGAGTGCACTCAGTGAGTCAGCGTGCTTTCTCGGGGTTTTGCGCACTCGGTAGATGTGAGGATGCAATTCTTGCTCGACTGCTCCTAGTGTTATTGATGGTTTTAATCGCTCCGAGTTGCTGGCACTAAAGTACGCTTCTTCTTCAGTGCGTGAGCTTTGCTTTGTTGGTTGATCGAGTGCACTCAGTGAGTCAGGTGCTTTCTGGTTTTGCGCATCGGTAGACTCGACTAACCCCAACACTTCTAACGCAGAGGTTTTCTCAGCCGCTTGTTGTTTCTCCGGATCGCTTAAGCGACGAATCAGCTCGGCTTTGTTATCGGTATAAATCACAACATTAGAAACGCCGCGTGAGAGATCCACGTAAAAGGTTTTGTGGGTGGTGGCATTCACCCGCCAGGATAAGGCTAAGAAAATAACCGAGCGATCATCTAAGCCTTGCACACCCATCGAGGTGTAGGTGTAGGCATAGTCCCAATGACGATCACTGTCCTTTTGGGTATCCAGCACTAACAAGTCGCCGTCTTCTTTGAGTAGGGTCACTTTCTCCTGATCAATGTGCTTGACTGTGTATTCAGTATTCGCTAGCCAACCGCTCTCTCGATTGGTTTGTCGCAACCGCAGTCGGTCACCCAGTGCTAACGGACTGGTTTGAGGGGTGAGCGCACTCATCTGTGCAGGAATCGCCAGCGTTGCAGGATTAAAGGTCATTTTGATTTGTGATTCGCGGTTTTGACAGCGCAATTCGTTACGGTCAGGGATCACTCCTAACACCGTCCAATGATCACCCGCATTAACCCCACCAAAGGAGCGTGCAAAGTGCAATTCATCACCGGCTTGAAAGTTTTTGACATGCAATAAATCCGCTTGATCGAGATTCTTACTCACCCAGCGGGTGCTGCTGAGTTCCTCACCGTGAATCACGCCTTGTTCTTTTAAACCCGCACGAATCAGCGTATCAAGTATCTGACGGTCTTCGTGAGTATCGGCCACGACTAACGTTTTCGCTCGATGCTCAGGCGTTCTTGTTAAATAATCCTTCGCCATGGCTTCATAAAGACTCGGTTTGTTTTCTGGCGTTTCAGTGGCTTGATCCGCTGAATCAATTTTTATGCCGTGTTTTTCTTCAATGGCTTTCGCTAAACTAAATTCTTTAGCCTCCTGGACAACGGGTTCGCCTGCTTCTTTGGGTTGACTAATCTCAATGAAGCTCGTAGTTGGAAAGGATTCAATGCCTTTGACGTCACGGTCAATCGTATCTTGTGGATTCAGTCGTTCGAGTTGCTCGGCAGACTGCGCAATCGCTTTGTTGGCAGCGAATAACACCGCTTGTTTATAGCCAGGGTCTTGTTGGCGCATCACCTCGTTCATCTCCACATAAGGCAGCACACCCGCTGCTTGGGCGAGTGGGACAGGTTTGCCTGCTTCTACTGACGGGTTTTGATGTTTGTCCCCCACTAACAATGCACGGCCACCGGATTGAATCAGCTTATCTTCCAGGTCACTGAATAAACGACTCCCCAGCATCGAGACTTCATCCACAATAAACAGTGTCTTTGCTGTAAAGGTAATGCTGTCATCAAACACAAAGCGGTGAATCGTCACGGTTTCAATCCCTGCTGCTTTTAACCGACGCGAGGGATCAGGCAGTTGTAGCGAAGCATCCATTTTTTTAACCGCGACATGAGTGGGTGCTAAGCCAATGACGTCAAACCCTGCTTTGAGAGCGTGTTCTTTTAACGTACGCATCATGGTGGTTTTACCGGTGCCTGATAAGCCTTGCACACTGACAAAGCGATCTGCTGTGGTTAACGCCAAACTCACGGCATTGCGTTGGCCTTGGGTTAAGCGTTCTGGCAGCTCCAGTGGTTGATCCGGTGAGGCAATCGGTGTGAGCGCTTGCTGACCCGCTTTGATCTTCTCAAAAATGCCTTGCTCTAATGCCAAGGCGCCTTGACTCGTCCACACGCTGTCCTTGCCTAAGAGTTGCCCTGCTTGCGCTTTGGCTTGAAAGGCCGCTTCAATGGCGTGGTCACTGACTTCCCCCAACGCATAGGTCATTGCCGTCATCACTAACTCTTTATGTTCAAACGCGGCTTCGCGTTCCCCCAGTTTCGCCAGCGCATAAGCCACTGCGGTATCAACACTGCCTTTTGCCTCACCACGCAAGGCACTGGCTACCGCTTCAAGATCATGACGAATGGTTTGATCAGCGTATTGCACATCTCGGTAAATAAGTGAGGGTTGACCCGATGCCACTTGTGAGGCTTGCCAGGGCAATTTAGATTGGGTGAGTTGCTTCTTGGCTTTGGCTTCATCGAGAGTGAAGACTTGGAGTTGCTTTTGTCCGTCACTAAGCTCACTCAGTAGTTGACGGTTCATCTGATACGCAGCTAACGGCGTGCAAATGACTTGCTCGGTTTGATCGAGTTGGCTGGGCTTTTTTGTATACGCATAGTTAAGTGTCGCTTCTTGCAACGCCTCACGTGACCACTGAAAGACTTGCCCCGCCCTTTCCACGTGCAGCCCGTCTGCCTCAACCCGCTTAACAGTAAAGACTTGCCCGACTTCAAGTTCGGGCTGTGCTTGCCAGGGCTTGTCTAAACGCAGTTGCTCGCCTTCGGCAATCGCTAATTGACTGGCGCGATTAACCCATAAGGTTTGAGGGGTAGTTAGATCCAACACGTTAATTTGACCCGACTCATCCTGGACAAGCAGGCTCGTTGGATCAGCAGGCTTTGCAGCTGCACGCGCTGTGTCAGGATCCACCACCCGATACACCGCACGACTGCGCGAATCCATGCCGTTGACTAACAAGCGATCCCCTGGGCGATAAAAGCGGGCTTGGCTTTTCTCCGCGTCACTTAGGCTTTGTGTGGAGAGCACTTGAAAGGTGGTGCTTTGCCAACCCAGTTGCCCTTTCACTTGTTGGTGGCCACGGATTAACTGCACTAATTCGTTTTGTTGTTTGTTGGTGGTACACACTAACGTCGTTTGTTCACGCTCAGCCTCACTGAGCTGCACGTAGTGTTTGGCTAAGGCTTGCAGCGGTTGTGCGCTGACCTTTAATTCAATGGGGGTTTGTTGACGCTGGATGGCATGATAAACCGGTTGAATCCCTGCTTGTTCAACCGTCGCCATCACATGCCCTGCTTTAAAGTTCGTGGTGGCTTGGGTGTTATTCAGGAGGATCAATTTAGATTTGCCTTTCTCCGCTAATTGATCAAGCTTTTTAAACGCGGCTAGGCTGAGCTTTTGGGCATCGTGAACCAGGATACAATCATGCTGGGTATTGAATTGCCCTAAAAAACCATTCAAGGCTTGTTCACGGCGAAAGCTAAACCCCGCCACGGTTTGCACCAAGTCAGGCTTTTGACTAAAAAAATCCGCAATCCAATCAAACAACGAATAATGCGCCTTAGAGCGCTGTACCGCTTGTTGCAGCTGGTTTGCTTGTGTCTTTCCAACATGCAGCACTTGCACCGGTACACGCTTCGCTTCGGTTTGCGTGACCAAGGTTTGAATCAAGTCTTTCTCCTGGTGAAAGCCATTCACCTGAATCACTTGTACACGATCCTTACTGGCCAGTAAGGTATCAGCAAGGTTGGCTGAGCGCTCCTCAGGTAAGGGCACAGATTGACTGCTTCCTCGGCTGGCTTTAATTTGTTTGATCAGCGCTTTCTCTTCGGCTAAGAGTGCCGGTGTGGTGTAGTATTGCCCCGCCTTTCCCAGGAGCTCACCGGTTTTAAATTGATGGGCAATTTCCAGCTCAATGGCTTGGTAATCCAATTTCCCGTCAGCAAACCGAAAGGCTTGTCGCACTAAATCGCCATGGCTCATTCGGGTGGCATATTCCCCTAAGTGCCACGCAGCAAAATGCAAAGCACGGTTGCTGATTTGATCACGTTGGATCTTGGGTGGTGCTTTAACTGTAGGGTCTTCGTTAAGGCGATCTTTGCTGGCTTGAATAACACGGTCTAAATTCACATCCAGCTTAGCGATCTCGTCTTTCCAATACTGTTTGAGCTGACCACTGTTAATCGCTTGCTTGAGTTGACGTGAGTCCAGTGCAGCCACCTCAGCAGCGCGGGCACTGCTTAACCCCTTTTCTTTTAAGAGTGTCGTGATCTGTTGGCGTCGTTTAGAAAAGTAATCCAGCGTAGCTTGGTCGATACCGACAATATCAAAGTTACCGTGTGTATCCGTGATACGAATCTGATAACCGAGCTTTTTCACTCGACTGGCTAAGTCATTGGCGTGTAGAAGTCCGTAAAACTTTTGATCCCGATACAGTTGTTCAAAAGTGCCTTCATTTTTTGAAGAGACTTTATTTGCCGAAGCTAACGAGCGCCATTTACCGTCTGCGGTTTGGGTGACATTAAACACAATGTTGTGCGTATGGCGCAAAGGGTCTAACTCACGAGAGGTGGTATGTGGATGCTGTGCCATCACGAGCTTGCCGGTATTCTCGTAGTGTAATGCCTCTTTAGTGCGAATGCGCGCTTGGGCTAAATCTTTTTCAATCCGTGACAGAATAAAATCATTGGAATCCTGCACCACTTGTTCGAGTCGTTCATCACCACCAATCAATAACAACAAAGAAACCGATTTAGGCGGTGAGACTTGAATATCAAAGCCAGGGCGATGCACTAATCGTCCGTTCTCATGTTTACCTAACTCATCACCAGTCGGTAATTTGCCGTCCAAGAGATTAATATAAACGGTTGAATCAATCGTTTCTGACAAACCTAATGCTTTTGCTCCTTGGCCATACCAGCGCGCTACTTGCCCCATCGATTCTTTGTCACTCAGGTAATAATTATCCTTCTCCTGGTAATACTCCCAAGTCCCTGGTGAGCTGCTTTGTTTGAGAGGTTTAATAGACCTTCTGCGAAACTAAATACTGGGCGAGCTTATGCTCGTTTGTAGTTTTAGAATCCGGCTTGAAGATTGAGAATCCCAGCAATAATATTAAATCTCATATTGTGTTTTCTGCGAAAATTCCTATACACCTCCCCAAGAATGCGGAATTTTTTAAATTTTGAGAATTGATGTTCAACCCTAATACGGATCTTGCTGTGATTACGGTTATCCTCTTTTTGTTGAGTAGTTAATTTGCCGCCTTTGGGCTTTTTATGAGGTAAGTTAACCAAGGGGTCAGTATGTTGAATTCCTTGGTATCCTAGATCAGCATATTTTTCTGCTGGTGGCAGTGGGCTGCCACGTTGTCGGATCTTAATATCATGAACCCTCCCAGGCATTGTTTGAGAGACGTTGATTATTTTTCCGGATGTACTCATTGCTATCTCCACCTTTTGAGTATGTCTTTTCTTTTTACCAGAATAATAATCTTTACGTGGCTTCTTCTTTTTGGGGCGCTGAATAGGCTGCTCCGTTACATCCATTAATATAGCGCAAACCGCATCTTCTGTTAGGGTTCTGTCTTTTTTAATATGAATATGCTTGGCCACTAAGGGTTCTAAGCGTTTAAATAAGCGGCAGACATTACTGTCATCCAAACCAACAAAGTAACCTAAGAATTCATGTGTTACATAAGTGCGATAGTACATCATGAGAAGCAAAAGGCGATCATGGTGCGTGGTGAGTTTCGGGCGCCTTCCCAGCTTACTAAACTCATCATCAAGTGATGACTTCACTTGTTGGTGTATCGTTTCAAAATCATCAAGGGTCAAACCAGTTAACTTTTTAAAAATACGCGGGCGGTTACTGAGTTGCTGATAGCTTAATAGCATATGCCTTTCCATGAATGATTATTAATCAGGCAATTATAAGCAAATTTTAGCTAGTTTCTAGAACTGCCCTTAGTTACGCAGAAGGTCTAATGGTTATCATAGTCTATCCTTTTCTACCATTGCTCTAACGCAATTTTGGGTTCTTTGGTTGGCTCAGTTGTTTTTTCAAGCTTCTTGGCTTCTTCTTCAAACGCCTGAATCCGTTTCACCGCTTCATCTCGTCTTGGATCATTTTCTGCTTGTAAGGCAGCCGCCGTAATTTTTTGGAGCGCATCAAAATCAATGGGGCGCTCTTTGAAGGGTTCAGCAATCACAGGACGTTCTTTATACGCTAACTGGGTGTGTAGAATTTGTGGTGTCCCTAACAACCGCACGTAATACTCCAAGTCTTTCATACTCTCAATGTCACTGGGGTACACAGTAGGGCGCGTGACTCGCTGAGTTCCAATGGTATTGCCGTCACGAATGGGGTTCGGCCCGTAGCTTTGACTCTCTCGCACTTCTTCGATGACTTGCTCGCCCAGGTTAGCCGACACCCACTTCGCCACATCAGCGGCATTACTGCGCGAATAGATTTTACTGTTGAGCAAATCCGCAATGGCATTGGCCTCATGTTGGCCGTAGAGAAACTGCAATTGCGAAAAGCTTTGAATCCCCACCGCCATACAGCCACCAAATTTACGAATGTCCGCTGCTGTGTCTGAGAGCATTTCTAAGCGGTGCAAACTCGCTAGCTCATCAATGACTAACCACAAACGCCGATCCGTGTTCGGCGGTAAGGATTGTATGGCGCTCATGGCAAGCCCTAACCACGAAGTCAGTAACGGCTTTAAGCCATGGTGATACTTTGAGGTTGAGCTGATAAACAACCAACCCCGATGCTCAAAGGCAGTCTTGACCCATTGGTTGATAGAGAAGTGCGGCTGGTTGCTGGTTTCCAACCCTGCTAAAAACCGCAAGGATTTGGTGTAGGTGGCGAGCACGGATTTAATGGAGATGGCAGTCTTTTCAATTTCTTTATTGACCAACGTTTCGGCTTCCGTGCCTTTCAGTAATTGTTGTAGCTCTTCGAGGGAAGTCGTTAACAACGCTTGTAATAAAAAAATCGGACTGCGTTGTGGATGGTCACGCAATTTCCAAGCCAGTGCCGTAAAAATCGTTCGCGCTGAATCCACCCAAAACGGTTGATCGCCTTGCAAGGATTTCGGCATCAAGTACATACTAAAGTTAGACCACTCCAATGGGTTGTTAAACTCTTCCCACATCAACCAATTGGGACAATCACGGGAAAAGACATTCAGATCAATGTGCCCTGGATTGTCACGCTGGTAGTAATGCGGTTTGAGCACGTTTTCTTTATCGTAAATAATGGCCGGATCCCCTGCTGCTTGAATTTCATCAAGCAAGGCTTGAATCGCTTGGGTTTTCCCTGTCCCTGTTGAGCCGTGAAACAAGTTGCCTTGAAACTCAGCGCGTTTAGGTAGGGGCACTTGACCCAGTAGTTTAATATCCGAAGCCCCGCGCTCACTGCGTTCAATCAGGCGAGTGAGTTTTTTAGGGTTGGTGATTAAGGTCGTGCCACTGATGAGCTGGTCATGGCTGTAGCGATCACCGACTCTAATGAAGTACCGATTCGCCAACCAAGTTAAAATGACCATCGGCACTAACGCCAATAAAGCAGCTTTCACTAACCACGCTTTACCTACGTTTAGAAAAACACGCAAATCCTGGCTAATAATGGGATCCGTTAAATAATGATGGGCAGTAATACGAGTTTCGCTGTTATTAATAATCAAATGATTACCTAACCCAATCAGCTCCAAGCCCTGCGAGTACAGTCCGTACCAATAATACGGCAGGTATTCATGCAGGGCGATCAACAAGATCACCCCAACACAAAGACAGTACAGCAAAAATGCCCAGTGACCGATTCGGGCAGTGACTTGGGTGAACATCTTCGTTTGATACAAAAAGATCTGCCCACCCCGCATAAATTGCTTGGTTGTGTGTTTCATTTTTTTAACCCAACTTTGCCCTTTCTAAAATTAAACCTATCCAAATCAATGACTTACATTTTAAAAAAACGTTTAGGGTCACTACAACTTAACAAATTGTTTTTTCAGTGTGCCCAGGTTGTGAATTCATGCCTAACGATTTATAGATCACAACTTGCTCTGGAGTTGCCTTTGAGGTTCTTCTAACAGAAAGTAGTTTATTATTTTCAAGCCGCATCGTAGTCGTGATACGAACCTGAGTGCTAAAAATCTGCCGTATAGTTTGCCAGCTACTATCAATGTTCTGCAATTTAAGTTGATGGCGAATAGTGTGTAGTAAGTGATAAGCAAGAATACTAATAAACAGATGGGCATCAACTCGCTCTTGCTTTTGATGGTAGATAGGACGCAGGCCTAACTCTGATTTTAATGATCTGAATGCCGATTCAACATCAGTTAGAGTTGTATAGATTCTCCAAATTGTTTTTTCATCTAAATCCATTCTGTTACTACGCAAACAATATGCGCCCAGATTCTCAGAGTTAACTTTACTCCAACTGATTTTCGTAACCTTATCAGCCTCTGAATCAAGCGTGATAGTGTATCGACCTGAAACACGTTTATGGCGCTCCTTTATTCGACCTAAACGCAAGGTTACTTTCTCAATTGCTTTCATTCCGGTTTTTTTAGTGAGTCCATTAGCTAACTTAATTAATTCCTCTTCGAAACGAGTCTCAGCCTTACTAATCATATTTAAGCTTTTTTCTTCCTTAGCCTGAGAATGGCAGTACAGTAAGACTTCATTTGCTTCAGTATCTTTAATTAATTGCGCTGTAACCGTATTATTTACTGATTCTTTTACTAGCACTTTATCAATGTTTTCATCGACAACAGGCAATGCTCTACGGCTCACTACAATATAATGGAAACCTTTTTCAGTAAGCCATGAAATATTTTCTTCAGTTGCAAAACCAGCATCTAAGATAATTGTTGCCTCTGGCTGTGCATGAAGCTCAGTTAGCATTTCGGATAATGTTTTAGGCTCGCTAACATTCCCTTTGAAAAATTCACTGCGTTGCGGGAACCCTGAGCCATCCAGCACGAGTCCTAGAGAAACAAGCGGACAATCAGACCGCTTCTCCTTTGATCGACCATGCTGTGCGTGATCATTCTGTAATGCTCTACCCTCAAAGTAGGTATTGGTTATATCGTAGAGAGTGATCACCTGATTTAAACTAAAGAGATTTTTCTCACGTTCGAATAATTGATCTTCAATCATTTGCTTATGTTTGAGTAACTCATCAGCAGTCTTATAGAATTTCTTGAGTGATAGTTCTGAGAAATCAGTACCCAGTAATTCATCTAACGCACTTTGATTGCTTAAATAATAGTGCGTACTTAAATCACTTCCTGGGGCAACTAGCCGCCCAATGATGGTAGCAAGCATCAGGTGACATTGTTTTTGATTAAAGCCCAAAGCCCTGAACAATTCCTCAAGTTGTAATTGCCTGGCAGCATGTAAGCCCAACGCCTCAGCTCCAACGTGTCGTATGTCCGCGCTCTCAATGGAGTTAACATCCACTGTTTTAAAGTCAGGTTCTACCGCGCTTACTGAATTAACAGCGATACTTGTCTCATTGTCATCAGCAAACCTAGAGCGAATGCGTTTTACATACATTTGCGCCTGTTTTTCGAGATGTGCTGGTATTGAAATTAACGTGCCTTGACCCGTTAAAATTTCCTCAATACGGTCAGCAAGCAATTTCCAACTGTCCTTCTTTACTGAAAAATTCGCACCAAGATTTAAAATCAGTCTTTGACGTACTTTGCCGTCAGCAGTGCGATGAGTATCAACAAGTCGGTAGGTTGCGTAAGACTTACCTGTCCGAGGACTCTTTTGTGTAGAGGTTCGAATATACATAACTCAATACTCTCATCACTTCACCAGCCCATGCAACCCCTTATTGCCATTATGTGTCACTACATTCGAGAATTCACGTTTCTAGGCAAGTAAAATCAATGGGTTGAGTTAAAAATAGTGATGAAATTTTTGATTTTCAGGGTGAAATGGCCAAACTTGGGTTAAGCTCGCTGGTTTTTTAAGTTCTGTTTTTCTTAAGCGGGTTTATTGACTCGCGTGTCATCGCCATTAGGGTCAACATCCGGTTGCATTACCAGGGTTTCTTCTCGCAGTGGCATGGCTTCGTCTTCGATGAGGACAGCAGTGCCACAACACCACGTTTTAATAGGGCCACCACCAGCAATTGTCATCTGGAAGCCAATGATTGCATTTGCTCCTTTTTCTTCAGCTTTTTTTGTTATATTTGCCTCCATTAATAACTCAGTGTCTTCTACCATTGAAGAAAACAATCCTTTTTCTGATGCTGGCCTACCAATTACTAGGCCAAAAACATTTTTAATTTTTTTACCAGGAATGGTGTCAGTGGTTACTATTAACATAAGACCTTCTGCGTAACTAAGGGCAGTTCTAGAAACTAGCTAAAATTTGCTTATAATTGCCTGATTAATAATCATTCATGGAAAGGCATATGCTATTAAGCTATCAGCAACTCAGTAACCGCCCGCGTATTTTTAAAAAGTTAACTGGTTTGACCCTTGATGATTTTGAAACGATACACCAACAAGTGAAGTCATCACTTGATGATGAGTTTAGTAAGCTGGGAAGGCGCCCGAAACTCACCACGCACCATGATCGCCTTTTGCTTCTCATGATGTACTATCGCACTTATGTAACACATGAATTCTTAGGTTACTTTGTTGGTTTGGATGACAGTAATGTCTGCCGCTTATTTAAACGCTTAGAACCCTTAGTGGCCAAGCATATTCATATTAAAAAAGACAGAACCCTAACAGAAGATGCGGTTTGCGCTATATTAATGGATGTAACGGAGCAGCCTATTCAGCGCCCCAAAAAGAAGAAGCCACGTAAAGATTATTATTCTGGTAAAAAGAAAAGACATACTCAAAAGGTGGAGATAGCAATGAGTACATCCGGAAAAATAATCAACGTCTCTCAAACAATGCCTGGGAGGGTTCATGATATTAAGATCCGACAACGTGGCAGCCCACTGCCACCAGCAGAAAAATATGCTGATCTAGGATACCAAGGAATTCAACATACTGACCCCTTGGTTAACTTACCTCATAAAAAGCCCAAAGGCGGCAAATTAACTACTCAACAAAAAGAGGATAACCGTAATCACAGCAAGATCCGTATTAGGGTTGAACATCAATTCTCAAAATTTAAAAAATTCCGCATTCTTGGGGAGGTGTATAGGAATTTTCGCAGAAAACACAATATGAGATTTAATATTATTGCTGGGATTCTCAATCTTCAAGCCGGATTCTAAAACTACAAACGAGCATAAGCTCGCCCAGTATTTAGTTTCGCAGAAGGTCTATAGTGTTTCTCCTTTGAGTTAGTGATCTGTATCTTCATTTTTACCAATAAAATAATCCATAGCCGAGGCGCGCCAATTAACTTTTTTATTATCGAGCTCTTTCGGCAAGGCAACTTGCTCTTTTAAATGCGCATTGCCTTTTTGAATTAATTCTTTCTTCGTAGTTATTTGTTCTTCGGTACTTTTAAGTGCATCAAACGGTTTATTTTCTTGAATTTTCCAATCATTGCTGCTCAATTGATCCTCTTTATGATCAAGTTTATTTTTTAACGAATCGGTAATCCCTTGTTGATCCGCTTGTGTGTCAATAAAGTGTTGATTTTGATTGTAGACACTGCTTGGACTGCCTTGTTGCAAACTGTGCGAATGGCCTTGATAGTCTTCTGCTAATTGGTGTTCGCCCACCGCTCGCAAGGCTTCTTGGGCTTGTTGCGCTAGTTGGTTTTGTCCGCGCTGACTTTGCCAATAGCTTTGCGCCATGCCTTCTTGTTTGGTTAAGCTTGCTTGATCGGTTTGCGCTAAAGTTTCTTGACCGCTAGCACCGTAACGCTCACCCACCCAGTCTGTGAAGGCTTGTGCGAAGTTTTGATCAATGCTTTGTGAATGCTCTTTTGCGTAGCTCGCTGCTTGCTGATACGATTGCGCTTGACTGAAATCAGCGTTTGCTTGCTGCGCTTCACTTTGAGCGTGAGCTAGGTTAGTCGCAAGCTGTTGGGTTTCATTCACACCATGACTATCACTGTGGTCAGCGTGCAAGGATTGCGTACTACTAATAACGTGATTGAGGGATTTAGCAAAATTAGTTCCCTCTGAAGTATTCATAAACTCTTGCATAGAGGTATTATAATTTTTGCTATGACTTGAATTTATACTTACTCCGAACCCAACACCTGAAAGTTTATCATCAGTCTGCAATCCAGTATTCATACTCATTCTAACAGCTTCACTTAAGGTAATGTGGCTGCCGTGCGAAGCATGTTTATTGTATTGCGTTACCGCATCCTCCATATGTCGCAAATCTTTTGCATTACTGTCAGTAATGCTGTGACTTTGCCCAGACCCACTGCGTAAATCATGCGACCACACTTGATTAAGGTGATCAAACTGATTAAGCGCTGCACTCACACTGTGCTCTTCATTGGTTCGGTGTTGTTGACCGGATTGCATCGAATGCGCCGCACTTTGATTTAAGGCCGAGACCACGCGATCCGTGCCATGCAACGACGTTGCTAACTGCGACATGGCACTCTGGGTATTAATAATGGCTTGCCCTGAGGCGGTTTGTGTCACCATAGCGCCATTCGCTAACTGCTCCGTGTGCATCCCGTGTAAGTTAGAATAATTGGTATCGTGTTTGTTCGCACTCCAGTTATTCCAGCTGTGATTGCCCATGCTAACATTACCGAGACTTAAATTGCCTTCGGCTAATTGCCCTGCCCCTTGCGTTGACCAGGATTGAATGGTACCGAAGAGTGATTGCGCGGCATTCATAAAGACCCCATCAAAGCCTTTAAACAACCCGACAGCTAAGAGCGGGGTTAAGAGCATTAAGTACCCGCAATAGGCAGCGTATTGAGTGGCTTCATGCACTAAGGCATTTTGATTCGATAAGGTAATCCCGCCTTGCGCAATCGCTAACCCACTCATGTTCGCACTGAGCTTCGTCGTCATTAAAAAGTTCACCACCGTAAACATCATCGGCCAGGTGTAAACAAAGCACATCGAGGCAACGTATTTTTTTAAGATGGTGAGTGACATCGCCGGTTGTAAGGCCAGCATCATCACTAGCGGAAAACAACAGACTAAAATCAAAAACAAGGTTGTGCCCATCAATGGCATCATGTAGCTCGCAAAATGCGCTAAGGTAAAGTCGGATAAAATCTGCTTTTGCATGGCAGCAGTGGTGTTGTAATTAATCATCGCAGCAGGAGCATTGCTGGTGGCTAACTGGGTACCGATGCCTGAGCGCATCGCGTTGATCATCGTGTTTTGAATGAGCGCTTGTTTGGCATCATTCGCCATGCCCATGAAGTATTGATAGGTTGTACCCAGACTGGTGAGTAAATGCGATTGGGTGGTGGGGTTGCTTTTCCCAAACAACACTTCACTGAGCCAATTGGTTTGCTGGGCGAGCTGCGCGTCTAATTGCTTTTTCAACCAAGGGAGCGCTTGCTTGCAGGTCTGAAACTGTTGATCAATATACAGCCCGCGTACCGGCGACATGGGTTGTTGACTTAAAAAGCCCAACAAATTTGAGCTATTCGCAAGTTGGCTGACGGTGTATTTATGGTTAATCAAAATATCCGGCACGATACAGCGGCTAATAAAGGCATTGACCACTTGACGCACGTTAGCATCAAGGACATGCGTGTTTTGATTGGCGGCATAAAAGAGCTTCGCGCCATAGATCATGCCGGTGTGCGTGTAATCAAAATCATCCGGTGTGTGAAACACGTCTTCAATTCCTTGTGTGATTCCAAGACTGAGCGTGGAGATCAGATGCGAAGGCATCGCAATCCCGTAAGGGACGTTATCCACTGCCCCCGCCGCACTCATGGGATTACTGATATCAATCACCTGAATGGGTACGCGAACCCCAATCAGCGCACCCATCACCGCCACGTAAATCCCTAACCATTTGGCAAACACCAGTAAATCATGACTCTTGAGATATTGCCAGGTGGCGCCCAAAACCGAAAACACTACGCCAATGCCCATGGCCGAGGCAAAGCCTTCCCCACCGATAAAAGCCGCCACCGCCTTAAACACCTCGGTGGCCACATCCCCGTCTGAAAACACGTACACGCCTAGCATTAATCCGCTCCTCCTAAACTCACCTGAAACCGACTGGCTAATTGCCCCGCAATCGCTTGTTGGTAGTGCAGACTTTGCGCGATTAGAGCCACTTCGGCTTGAATCTTTTTATTAGCATTGGTGCGTAACTGTTGGGTTACTTGCATGGAACGGGCTAAATTGTTTTCAATCGGTTTTAACAGCTCGCCGTGCTGACTGTTGGCTAAACTCGCTTGAATCCTGAGAACTACCCAAAATTGTTATCTCCCTACCTGAACTGAATTCGATAATTCTTTTTGTTCTTCTTGAGAAACACTATTTTCTTTAAAAAATTGCTCTACTAAGTGATACGTTAGAAGTTTTCTAATACCCTTCGCAATAAAGTGTCGTGTCACCTTGCCCTTACCATCTCCTAATTTAGCTAGCATAATTGCGTAATCGTCATAAGCTTTTTCCTTACCTATCTCATACAAATATGAGGCCACATAAAAACATACAGCCAGTAGATTTTGTATCCCTTTAAAATTTTTTATCTGCATATTTTCCCAGCCTAGTCCTTCCTTGAGAAATTTAAAAACATATTCAATTTTCGCACGAGATAGATAGGCTATGTATACCTCATACGCCTCATCAAAAGTCGTTACTTTTTTATTAGTTAATAGCAGCATGTCATTCTTAAAAATTCTCCTACCATCTCTGCCTGTAATTTGGATTTTAATTGCATTGAAGTTCTCAAACTCTCCAAAATAAATAGTTATTTTTCCGTCTTGTACGCAATTCTTTCCAACTGTTAACTTTTGGAATTGCTTTTCGCCTTGAGCATCAAAATCAGCGTTAATCAGCTTAAGCTTTTTACCATCATCACCTCTACCTTCTATTGTTCTTGTTATTTTTGAGCGAATAATAAAGTCTTGATCTAGGTTTGTATCAATTAGTGAGAGATAGTCATTATCATCAAACTCTCTATCTAGAATATGGGTAATGGTTGCATCTTCATTCTTTGATTTTAGGCAGATTCCTATTTTTTCTATTTCACGAATAGACAGCAGCTTTTTATTAAAGTAATCACCAGATTCATAAAGACTCTTGGCCTCTTTATCTCCCTCAAATGGCTTTCCAGCCTCTATTTTCTTAATATGCTCAGCTTTTAAAAACTTAGGGTCTTTATTGCTGTAGCTTACATGCGATAGTAGATGCACAGCCTTATCACCAGGTACTAATGCAACTGCGTTATGCGTGCTGTAACCATTGATAATATCCCCGTCCAGACTCCTTACTTTACCTAGATTTTCAGTTTGCTTGCTATGTGGCTTTCTAATATCAGAAGGATCATGAAGAACATCAATTTTACTGGCGTGTGAAAGTTTTTCACAGCTCTGTTCTAGCAATACATCATTTGTTTTTATTGGATCTAAATCGGTGCTTTTATTTTCACCGGTAAGTGTACGAATCATCTTTTTATACTCATTGTTATCTTTTGATGAACTGAACAACTTACAACTACCTTCAGTTAATAGCTTTCCTACAATCGTCGATAGATTTTTTTAAAACAACTTTCCCAGTTAATTTTGAAAAAAGAGGGGCAGCGTAATCGGCGAAGTTTAACATTTATACTCATCTCGTTAGTCTTGTTAAAAAGACAAAGCATAGTCATTTTTACACAATATTTCAGCATTATTTTGCTGATTTAAATTTTGGGTAGTTTTCAGTTGAATCAGTTGTAAGCTGTCTTCGAGGTATTTCGCTAACAGATCTTCGGCAATCAGCTCCGCATAGCTTAAGGTGTCAATCTGATTGCCCGATTCCAGTGAGACTTCAATAAACCGCAACACCGGCAAACTGGTTTTCGCTAAAAAGCCTTTTTGTGCCGTGGTTAAGGCTTTATCGGCTTGATAATCGTCACTGAGCTGAATGAGGAATTGATTGACCCGATAGATCAGCGCTTGCGTGGGGGCAATGTGAACATGCCCTTGTTGTAAAAATAAACAGGCATTTTTGCCACTGTCTTTGCATTGATAGATCGTGCCATCCCCGCCGTTCATTAAGGCTTTGAGGAGACTGTCATTGGTAATCAGTGCCGGATAAATACTGGGTTTGCCGTTTTTGTCAAAAATGATCGTTCCCGAAAGTGAGAGAAAAAATTCCGCCAATTCGGTGTCTTGCTGCAAGAAACCGTTTTTCTCTAAGCTTTGCCACACTAAATTGATGTTACGGGTAATGACCTTTTTCCCTTGATCGCTTTTACTTAAATTGTCCAGCGTCGAATCGCCCTTGCCATCAAACCCACAGCCTTGTCGGGCAGACGCCCAATCACTAAAAGCATTACTTTGGACCCCTAAGTCCTGACACGCTTGGCGTTGCGCAGCGGTGTGTTTGGGCCACAGTCCGCCCACTAAATCTTGTGCGGCTTCACAGCTGGTTAAGTTGTTTTGATTCATCTGCTGTGCCCAGTATTGTAATTTCGTCATCACGTTACTGATTTGGGGCGCATAGGTTTCCATGGCGAGCTGAAAGCCGTAGGGAATGGAATCAGATAAAATGTTTTTCGCAAACTGGGTGAGCTGAGCACTGTTAATAAAGGAGGCGCCACCACCAAACAAACTAATGCCCCCGCAGCCCGCTTTTAATGACGGCAAATCAATTTGGGCAATTTGTAAGTCACGCGATTTCGAGCGCAAGAACAACGAGCCCGCACTGTAATACCCTGCTGCTTGGCTTTGAAAGACATGCGGGCCGGTGGTGTCTGAGGCATAGCCTAAGCCTTGCCAGAAGCTATCCAAATCACTGCTCACTTGCGCGTTGGCCAGTGTCAGTGGTGCAAGCAGGAAGAACGTGAGCAACGCACGCAACGCATTAGTCAGCATAAGTCTTGTCCTTGAGTTGAGTGAGTACCGTGGTTAATCGATTCAATAGTGCCGGTTCAGAGACTTCCCCGAGTGTGACGGGGGTCAGACCCAGTGTGTTGACGTTCACCACAAACAAAGCAGGCACTTGATGCGGTAGTGAGCCGTACAGCGTTTGAATGACGTCTCGCGTTGCCAAGAGTGAATGCGGAAAGCTCGGTAAGCTTTGCCCATCGGTGGTGTAGGCAAAGGTGTGTAACTGCAACCGCGCTGCCACGTCTTTCACCAACGGATCAAAGCGTTGACAGTGCGGGCAGGTGGCGCGATACACCAGCACTAAAGCCCAGGGGGACGATTGGGCTGGTGTGTTGAATGCGCTTCGTGTAGACTGCGCCCTACCCCGTGTTTGGGGTGTTGTTACGGTTAGGGCTTGTTGTGTCCTTGAAGCAATCATCTCGCGCAATTGACCATCCATCTGCTGCGCGATGCTTGGGGACGCTATCCCCCAGCCCAGGAGAAACCCGATAAGTCCTAACCACCCTGTCCATTTCATTCGGTTTTTTGTCATTGTGCCACCTCTTGATATTGCGTCACGCGCTCACTGATTAAGCGCGGTAACGCGGCTTGACTAAACGCCCCATAGACCACCACTTGCGACTCGCGGGTGGTGGGGTTCACTAACACCAATGCCGGTAAAGCTTTAACCCCCAGTGTTGCGGCTTGCCCAAAATCGGTGAGGTTTTTAGGCATCACCGCTAAGGCACGATGATCCATCGGCGCACCTAATAAACTCATATTGGCTTGTGCGGCAAACTGCGCGACGGTTTTTGCGAGCAATTGATCCAAGGCTTGCCCGCCACGATAAAAAAAGATCAGCACGTCGGTTTGTGCCAGCTGGTGTAAGCGCTGTTGATCACGCTCGGCGTGTTGCAATTGCGCGAGCTGATCCGCTTGGGTATTGCTCGGGTGTTGTAAGCCGTAATCGAGTGACGGATACAACAGCATCACTAACCGACTGGTTTGAGCAAACTGGGTGGCGCGCTCACTGATCCAGTGCTGCATGGCATAAAAGCGAGCAGTGTTAGCAACAGTCGGTTGCAACACCGCTAAGGCTTTGGCGGCTTGGAGTTGGCGTTGCACACGATGAAGCACGGCGAGTGGATTGCTTACTTGGGAGGTCGCCTGGACTGTTTTTGGCTTGACTAACTTGTGTTGATCAACCAAAGGCATGTCATTCCAATGCCAACCCTGCGGATTCGTTCTATAATAGGCAGTGTCCGCAAAGCTTGCGTGCGTCGCCAGCAAAACAATAAAAACCTGTAAACCACGATAAACGACTTGCTTCATGGGACTGAAACTCCTCGTTTGTTCCAAAGCGTCCCTGCACCCACCGTTCCAGGGTGCAGGCGCTTTTTCACGCGGTTGGCGATGTCATTGGCATTCGGTAACTTGACACGGTTTTTCAGATCCGCGTACAAATTACTGAAATCAATCTTGTCAAAATCAATGCGCTGTAAGTCTTGCACGCTGATGCCTGAACAATTGGGGTGATGCGGTGCACCGAACGGAATGCCTAATTGACTCAGTCGCCCTTGTTGTTGCACGTCTTTCGCCATGAGCCCATCAAAGACACAATAGCTTTTTTTATGGCTGGTACAAACGCCTAAGGTTCTATGAGCACAATAGCTCCCGACTTCAATCGCATAGCCTTTTTGTTTGGCAAAGCCGAGCTTCTTTTCTTCATCAGAGCATTTGGACAAGCCCATGTCTTTGCCCCAACCGTCATCCTTACAACAATTCAAATAACCAAAAGCCGCTAACGAGCATTTCATGGGCGTCCCAGCAAAGGCTTTTAAGGTTTGCTGATCACCGGCTGCGGATTTAGCTGCACCCACTGCCGCTGCCATCTCGGCATCGGCTTTGGCAAAGTCGGTGCTTGTCGTGGGTTTTGGGGTATAGCATTGTCCATCGAGACAAAAATACTGACCCCCACAAGGGGTTGCTTGGCTATCCTCACAAGTCCGGTGCGTGCATTGCATCGTGACAGTGGCTTTGACACAAAACCCTGCCATTTTGGTGACGCATTGGTTCGCCACCTCACTGCACCCTTGATTTAAAAACCCTTGGCACGAATCACTGGGTGGTAACCCACAAAAATAGGTTTCTTGCTGTGCCCAGCAGGGTTCAGTCACCGGTACGCCATCAATGGTTTTAGTCGCTTGACCGGCGGTGCAATGCCAAGGGGTTTGCACGTGACAATAATTGGGTGGTAAGTTCGGACAATGCACTTCCCAGTGTGTGGTAATAATCGGTGGTGGTTTCAGTAATTGAGTCACCCACGCATAAGCTGGGTTTTCAATTTGGCCAGGCCCTAACATTTCCATGCCTAAGCGTTTCACTGTCAGGGTACTCACCAACGGATGAGGGACTTGAAAGCGTTGCTGGGAGACAACGCGCAATTGACCGTTAAGCGTGACCAGTTGACTTAAGCTTGCTTGCGGATGCAAATCAATCGGCGAACCCACTGGCCATAAATACGTGTGTAACGTGAGCGTTTGTTGGGGCGGTAGCGTTACTGAGGTGGACGCGGTGTTGCCATAACGTGGGGTTTGCAAGAATTTCAGGACACAGCTTTGATCACTCGCAGGCCCCGAGGCTAACACGGGCGTTTTTTTAAACGGGCCGTCTGCTTGAAAGACCACGTGCTGACAGGTGCCCACAAAACCTGGTGGTGCGTTCACCTCAACCACCAAGTCACGAGTGCATTGCAGCAGCTGGTGTCGAGTCTTGTCACACTGCACGGTGGTGGTTGTGGTGTGGCAATGCGGTTGGCGGTCACAGTGGATGTATTGATCAGAGAGGCCGTGTGCGATATGCTTCGCATCGTCTTGAATCACGAGCGATTTGGCCATACCAGGATCTTTCGCGTTAATTGTGATTTCAGGATGATTGGCGAAGTGGCTGTTGATCGAGCTTCCCGCTTGATCATTACCAATTTCAGCAGCCCCTTTCGCCACTAACGCATCGCCTTGTGAATAGAATTGAGTTGCCTTCGGCGTCGCGGTGTAATGCGGTAATTGACTCGGCGTAAACTGAGCAAGCTGGTTCGGCATTGCCGCTTGCGCGCGTGCGGCAGCAGCTACCCCTGCACTAAAGTCGGCACGGTTCTCCGCTTGCACCCCTTGCATTACACTCAGCACGACGACACTCAACACTAACACACGTTTCATTGAACCTCCCCTCGCGCTAACACTTGTTGGGCGACTTGGCGCAAACGCACGGTGTGTGCCCGACGTGCGACTTCATTGAGTAAACTGGTTAACGGCACATTGCCTGCCACTGAACTATAAGTAGCGGGAGGACAATTTCGTTGCTGTTCACAGGCTAACACGCGATCAGTCACCACTAACGTCGGCACAACCGTCACGTGATAGGCTTGAAACAGCGTGGGGTCAATTTGCACACCGGCAACAATCGGGTTGTGATTGTGAGGATGGAGGACGGTGTATAAGCGCTTGCTGGTTTCTGGCACGCTGTCATTGACCAACCCACGAATCACCACCGGCACCTGATAATGCGCCGCTTGTTGCAAGGTTTGGCGCAGCGCTAAGGTGGGCATTCCAAGGGAGACAAACAGCATCGCGCCGCTCGCTTGATTGGGGACACCCATCTGTTGATTCAGTCGCGCTTGATGCGACACCTGAGTTAACGAGGACGACCAAGCGGGTGACGTGACAGGCGTCGCAGCGACTAAACTCGCCAGTGCCAGCAACCCACTCACTAACAACGTTGGATAACGGTTCTTCATGCTCTCATCACTCCTATAACAAACAACAGTTACGTTTGCGCCAAATTAAAAACCCAAAATTGTTGTGTGCCCCTGGGGGCTCATGCCCTGCTTCCCACAGCTCGGTGTTGGTACCAAAGGGGTAACAGGCTTTCGCATCCGGTTCGGTATTCACTAACTCATAGCGATAACGGCTTTTCGGTAAAATCGGATGAAAGTGCTCGGTACACAACGCTTGGCCGTTCTTGCCTTCGGTGTCCCAGATTAAGGCAGGGGCGCGATGCAGCTTGTACACCATGCGCTCCGCTTCTAAGGTCGCTGCTTGAATCGGTGAGGTTTGATTGGCGACGCTGCCATCGAGTGGATAGGCCGAGCCTTGTGATCCTAAACACCAAAACAGTTTATCCATCGGTAAGGCGCGCCCTGTGGTGGTTTTGGTGGCATCCGCTGTGCAAGCGAGCTGGGTGGCTTGATTGCCAAACAGCACGGATTCCGGATCTAAAATAAATGTCATTTCGTCATCGTGCCAGGTGGGATCGAGCTCAGAGGGGTAGGCCAAATCGAAGTTACCGTGTTGCATACAACCGAGATTGGTGAGAATCTCTAACCAAAAGATCAACGGGTACTTGTAATAATGCACCCAATAAAAGGCGCCGTGATCCACGCCTGCGTTTTGAAAGTCAGTGGCGCCAATGTCGTTATTGAGTGAGCCGACATGAAAACTGACGCCACCTAAATTGACCATGCAAAACGGCTCACGGGTGACATCGACTAAGGCAGAGGGTTCCCAATAGCCAAAACTAATGCCAATTCGCCAACCGACTGGCAGATTGCACACACAAAGTGGCGAGCTCGGGTTTTTCGTATCGGGAAACCGTGAATGCACGACTTGTAAGCTGCCCAAACTTAACGGAAACAAACACGACCAGCAAATATCGGTAAGCGGATTGACAAAGTGACCGGTACACAGCTCGTTAGCGATCGCCTTCGTACTGAATAAGCCGGTAGTGAGACTCAACAGCACCACCAGCATTCCTTTCGCTAGTTGTCGTTTAAGCAGTCTCATGGCTTACTCCTTGTGGGGTAGTGGTCACTTCTTCAATCACTAAGTGGTCACCGGTTTGATGTAAGCGCGCAGGCACGGTGTGAATCCCGAAGTGATGACAGAGCGTGCCGTCTAAATCAAAATACACGCGCCCTAATTGCTTGCTGGCGGTGGCCACATTGCCAGCCGTGAGAATGAGCTTAAAACGGTGGTGCTTAGCACTTAATGCCTTAATTTGTGTTTGCGCCCACCTCACTTGATTAGCCTCACGTGCATTGAAGAACAACCAGACTTGATCAAAGTGAGGCACGTGAGCAAACGGGGCAACGGCTGCGATGCTTTTCGGATCTAATGGATTGATCGTGGTGCCTTTGAGTAACAACACGTGTCCTTGGGTATCGTAGCGAGTTTGTTTCACGGTGTAGCGTGGGGTAAAGGTGAAGGTACGCGCGTGTTGGGTGGTCGTAACGCCTGCGACTGGTGTCGGCGTGAGAATGGCTTGGCGCGCTTGTTGCACCATGCGGTGTTGTAACTGTGTTAATTTCCCCTCTCGCTGAAAGAGTGCTAACCGTGCGTGAATAAAGCGAAGTAGATCAGGTTCAGCAATCGAATAGACTTGCCCGACCACCCCTAATGACTGGGCTGTCGCGCTTGAGGCGATGAGAAGACTCACCGCAAAGAGCAAGCAGCGTTTAAGCATGAGAGCTCCCTCGTTTTAATTGCTGGGTAATGGCTGCATTAATGGCTGCGTCAACCGCGTGACTGCCTGCCAACACGTGATGGCGTAACAACACGGTGACGTGATGCGTCTTGGCGTACGTGTTAAGACTTGCTGCCATGGCGTTGGAAAAGCGTTGAATCAATTGGGTACGCTGAGCAGGGGTTAACGGTTGTGCTTGAGCGAGCTCGCGTGAGAACTGCACAATGGCGTGTTGGGGCGAATAGGTCACGACACAAGCGCTGTGACTGCGCACGAACGCCAGACACGCAAGCAAGATCGCAACACCGGTGAGCAACCCGTGCCAAAGCAGCGGTTGACGGCACAGTGCGTGCAAGGGGTTCAGTAGTAAGCGCTTAGCGGTCATTTGTTAATTCCTTAGCGGGAGTAACGCTGGTGTGTGCAGCCGCGTGCGCTTGCTGGTACCAATCACGCCATTCACGCGAAACAGACCACCCTGAGACAAACGCGATGCCTGGTGCTATGAACAGTGCAAAAGTAAGCAAGGGCTTCATAAAAACCGGTTGATACTGTGTGATGGCCATCACGGTCTCACGCGCGCCATGAATGGATAAAAAGCCCAGGGTATAGAGTGACAACAGCAAAAAAAGGGTCTGTATGACAACATAAAGCTGATGAAGAAAAAGTTCACTCAGTGCGTAGCAAGCGCTGAGTAAAGGTGGCTGGGTTTGCTGTGACTTGGCATTAAAAAGTTGAGTGGTCATTGACGATTTTCCTCTTGTTGATTGACGGGGTGTTGCTGTGTCGAGCTTGCTTGTTCTAACCAGGCCAGCTCCTCACCGTGAAACTCACGTGCGGTCGATTCAATGGCTTGCATGAGGGTTGCCCCTTGCGCTTGGCATTGTTCCACCGCTTGAAATTCATTGGCTTTGGTGGAGTACAACACTTTACTAAACGGATCGATAAACAAACGCTGTACGGCACTCAGTTGGCCCGCTTTAATTAGTGACTGACAGAAAACCCCGAAACCGTTGCTACGTAAGGCATACAGGTTGTTTTAACAAACGAAGATTTACTGTTTAACCACCATTAGTGTCTAAATTGACCGCTTTTAATGAATTTATAGCAAAAAAGTCAAAATCTTCGTTTATGAAAATCCTCTACAAGCGTTGATGCGTAAGGCTTTCGAGGTTTTCTGTCAGTCACTAATTAGCAGTGAGGAAAAGCCTGACTCAAAGCTCGGTTTAAATTGATTGACGAGTGCCACTTCGGCGTCACTGAGAAAACTCGGGAGCTTTTCGCGGAGCGAATCAAGGGTGCCTTCACCCTGGCGCATGAGTAATTTAATGTCGGCACTGTCCCAACAGGCTTTGGCGGTTTTACCGCTCAAATACCCGTCTGCATCTTGCCGAATCACACAAAACGAGCCACGGTGTTTTCGAGAGGTACGAAACCCTGCTTCAATAAAGCGTCCGTGTTGCTCGTTATTGCCATCTAACAGTTCCCAGGCTTCATCAATTAAGCACAATTTTTTTAGGTTGCGATCAGTCAGATACATTTGCTGGCTAATGAGATTAATTAATGAAAACAGCACCACGTCACGCAGCTCGGTGTTTTCATTGAGTCCACCCATCTCTAAGACAATGAGTGGTGCTTTGGGATCCAAGTCTGAAAAGGTATTAAAATACTTGCCGTATAACCCCGTTGTCATGTATTGCTTTAATAGTTGCTTGACATCATCGAGTGCCGGCACACGCTGATCCGATTCCTTGAGCTTGCGTTGTTGGATTTGCTCGATCATCGCCACCACAGTGTCAATGTTGGCCTCGACCCCTGCGGATTGATAAGCCAGCTCAACCGCTTCGAGTAAATACGCACGATTGACGGCGGTCATGGCTTGATCGGGATCGGCTAAGGCCACAATAAACTCACGAACCACGTTTAAGGATAAAGCCAGATCATCAGGATCCTCAATTTGATCTAAGTAGGAAAAGGGATTTAAGCGTAAGGATCCCGCCTCTAAATACCGACCCCCTAACAGCTGACAAAGCTTCTTATACGAACCACCCTTATCAATGATGTACACCTTACCCCTTGAGGACAACACATTCATCACCAAGGTTTGACAGGCCACCGACTTCCCTGCCCCAGGCGCGGCTGCAACACACACATTCCAGTTATCCACGGGCAGCTCAAACAGATCCAACGCGCACAATTGATTGTGCAACCCACTGGTCACCACGCCACTCGGTGTGCCCTTCCAATCGCCGACCATGGGTAACAGGTTCACCACGTTCCAGCTGGTCAGTTTGCGAATCTGTCCGCAGGTTTTTAAAGTCAGCCAGGAATCATTGGCTAAGTGCCCTGGTAGCGTGGCTAAATACAACGGCAGTTGAAATTGTTTAACGCATTGCAGTTCAAAGTGATCCGCTAAAAACGTGCTGGTGAGTGCTTTCACGGCCGGTTTAAAGTCAGACTCCGGCGCCCAGACAATCACACTCATGAACGCTTCACAGATGCGCACCTCATCACGATCTAAGGCGTTGTAGAGGCTTTGCCATTCGTTGTATTGGTCTTTTAAGCGCGGTAACCATTTACTCATGGCAGAGTGCGCGACCTTCTCTAAACGCAGGCGCTTGAGATTGGCGTGCCCTTTGGCTTTCAGTGCAGGAATCAATTTAAAACTCAACGACACCGCATGAGGGGATTGCACACTGGTGGCGCGTTCAGCGGCCGCTAAGTAATTGGCTGTTTGCCACAAAGCGTGTACATCGGGGTTTTTCTTGACGGTGAACACACTGGCGCACCAAGGGCGTTCGTCACTTTCAAAGCGCAAGTGATCCGGCTCCACCGTTAAACGCTGTTCGTGCGTCCGGCACTGCTCATTAAGTAATTCCAGCGGATTAAAGTCGGTGTCCGTAAACGCTTGATCAAACTGCGGGTAGCTCAGTGAGCGCATGAGCCCTAAAAATTCCGGTGGCCGCACCCGAGTGGGGGTCAGGTTTGACGTGCGCAATTCAGCCAACCAATGCTCAGTCACTTGCTTGAGCTGCTCGGTTTTTTGGGCTTGGTTGCTTTGATCACTGGGTAAGGATAAAAACCAAAACACCCGTGAGTCCATGAGCCCGTAATAGTTACCGAGCTTATTTGGCAAACCGGCTAAGGTCGCACGGTGGTAATACTTGGCTTGGCGTTTCGCTAGTTCAGCAAACAACCCGCCAGGTTGGGCAAGATCGGCTTCAATACCCGCAAGGCGATCACCGGTTTGCGTGTGCGTGACCCGTAAGCATTGCACAAAGACCTCACTGTCCAATTGATTGACCGCACTCACCAAGCTGGTAATCAGTTTTTCATCCGCACCGGTGAGTAACGGCACTTCAATGGCTTGCATGACGGAACGTGAATTAACATACACCTGATGCTCGGGGTCATACAGGCGAGTCGGCAGTAAGTGATAAAACGGTTGTGTGTCAGGCACTAAATGCTCGGCATACGGCACAGCAGGGGGTAATAAGCTGCGGGAAAACGCTTTGGCGTGTTGCCAGCAGTCGGTCAGAAAAGCAAAAGGGCGCGACATTAGTGGGGTTTCCTTGTGGTGTTTTGCAGCGCGTTGCAAGCGGTGCAGGGTTGAGGCGAGGGCGCCAACAACAGAACTACCCCTACCGATCCGACTAACGCCAACAGCAGTTTCATTAGCGGGTGATGCGGTAAGTGAATCACCGCAATGAAGCCACCAAAGACGGAGAACACCACCACGCTCATCACAACCCAATGAACGAGGCCGTCCAAGCCTGTTCGCCAGGCGCTTTTTGTGCTCGCTGGGCAGGCCCAACTGGCGCTGAGCAGAAAACTGGTGCCAAGCAACAAAAGCAATAAGCACAGTGCAGTTTGGTTGATGTTCGGGTGAGCATTAAGCGCTAAGCCACAAAAAAAAGCACTCCAAAGCAACACGAGAGTCAAAGGCGTTAAGCGCGGTGGCTGGATCAGTTTAAGCAGGGTGTGTTTCATGACCGTTCCTTTTTACGTGTAAATAGAAAGCGCGGGTCGTCTGTCCGAAATGCGAAGCTTTCTGGCTCGACAGATAAGCGGGGCAATGGCAACAACCAGAGCAACGACAGACCCAATAGGCCATACAGCACACTCTGCATGACGAATGACGCCCAATGAAAAATCGCATCCGTTGTTAGCACGTGCCAACCTGCTGCAAACAGCCCGACGCTCATGACAATCAGAAAAGACTGGCGCGTTCTTCCCTCACCCAACACCCATCGGCTATAAGGGAACAGCCACGTTAAACCCATGATGGCAAGACCCAAGCCCTGACAGAGTGAATTCAACTCAGCAGAGCAAACACGCGGAAAAAGTAAGGGTAACAAACCGATTAATAGACCCAACGGCAATAAACAAACAGTGATTTCTTGGCAACCTGCCTTGAAAAGTGCCTGATAACTCGTTAACTGATCACAATGATACTGAGAGAAAGACTGCTTGCGCTTATCGTGATGAGCTTGATTTGCAGCTTCCTGCGCAGTTTTGGAAAGCAGTGTCATTCTTCGCCCACTCAAATCCAACAGAAACGATAGCGCGATAACCCACATGAAAACAACTAATAGGCTCACTAGCTTAGCCATGTTCTCTGGCAGTAGGCGCGACCCTTCTAACCAAAGGTGGTACAGCGTCATCGTAAAAAACAGGCTAAACAAGCACGCTTGCAACAAGCCTAATGGCCAAGTGAAACGATACATGACCTTCATTATCCGAGCTCCTTACCGCTTTGACGGATCAGTGTGACAGGATGACCCAACCAATGACTCGGCGTCATCACGGTGTAGACCGTACTGGCAGCATGGTAGTTGTCGTGACTGTCAACAAAGGGAGCTACCCAAACACGTTGAATGCTTTCATTGGTTCGCAGCGGTTTACCGGCTTGCGCGAATTGCGTGCGCGCTGCCTGACTGGTTGCCGTTTGATCCGCAATCACCGCGGGGTTCTCACGGTGAGTAAAATACCCGCTGTCCGCTAAGCGATTCACTTGATTGAGCGAGACACAACCAGCTCCTCGACCCCCGACCTCATGACAATCAAAGTCACTGTTCATGCCCGCACAGCCGGCTAAGACGCTACACAAACCAATCAAACCGATCAGCGTTATCACTCGATTCATTTTATACACCTCCTCGAAAAGCCTTAACGTGATCGGCCATTTGACTCATTTGGGATTGAATCTGATTTACCTGATCGGCCATTTGACTCATTTGGGATTGAATCTGATTTACCTGATCAACACGGTCACTGAATTGATTCAGTGACGCTAAACTCGTTGGATGGGTCGCAGCTTGCCCTGACCAGTAATGACTGGATAAGGTGCGCGTGGGTTTCGCCCCTGCAGGTTTGTCATCCGGCAGTAATTGAAATTGCGTTAAGAACACCAAGTCCACCACTGAGCCCGCATTGATTTCAATAATGGGATGAAACTGATCAGCGCGTTTAATGTAATAATCGGACAGTTTGGCGAGTGCCGTTTCAGCTCCTTGTGCTGCGCCGTATTGAAACACTTTGTTGTTATCGACTGTGCTCGTTGACCCTAAGGGCGAAATGCTTTGCGTGGTGTATTGTTGTTGCAAGGCGCTCCCAATGCCGGAGAGAAAGCCTGACGCACCGGCATAAGCTAACAGTTTGCCGTTACGCATGACCGGACGGCCTCTGACCCCTTCTTTACCCCCAATGTCATAGGCAGTGCCATTAATGTTACGAGTAATGGTTTTCCCATTTTTAATGCAGCTAATGGTGCTCAGTTTCACTTCCCCACGTTCGGAACTAATATCGCCATAGACTTCACCAACCACAAAACACCCTTTTAACGAGCTGTGATACCCGTTGGGTAACACCCCGTTATCTAAGATGCGAAACTCAATCGGTGTGGTATTGGATTGCCCATTGACCGAGGCATTGGCATCGGCTGCACCGAGTAACACTGCTTTGGCAAACGTGCCTGGTAACACACAGTTTTCAGGGGTACAACCCTGCTTGGCTTGTTCGGCAGGATTGACGTAATCAAAATGAAACGCACGCGGGGCATAAAGATTGGCGAATGTCATCGGATTAGCTGTTTGCGGCGCACCAACCAAATGCGGTTGCTTAGGCATAACGCCTGGTAATGGGTGGGTGTTTGTTGCGTGAGGCACAGCGGGCTTCGGTGGTGTTGAGACGGATTGCTTCGCCGTTTTTAATTGCTGTTGCAGTGTTTTCACTTCTTGCTGCAAGGCTTTAAAGGCCGGTTGTTGCTCCGGCTTCACTGGGGTGTGTTGACGCAGTTTTGCCAACGCTTCTTGCAAGCTGGTTTGATTGGTTTGCAATTGTTGTAACGCTTCACCGGTGGCTGATTGATTAAAGTCGGCAATGTCGGTCGTGGTAATAAACGCGGGCTTGGTGGGCTTTTTAGTTACTGCATGACGACTGGGCACCAACCACCACAAGAAAGCGCCCAGTAAACTCAGTGCCACTAATACCACCGCACCCGTTTTCAATTGATTGCGTCGTTGGGTGGCACGATTGCTTGTTTTAGGCTTATTCATCACCCGCTCCTTCCTTGAGTTTAACCACTGCCACCCAAGTGCCTTGGTGCGCGGGCACGGTTTGTCGAGCTAAAGCCACTGAGGCAACATTGGGTCGATAAAAATCACTCGGGTTGAGGGTGATGGTGTGTTTTGTTTGATTCACCAACCAATAGGCCAAACCGGTAAAGGTTTCGCCTTGCCAAACCGTGATCAGTCGCACGCGCCCTACCTGATAAAACGGCTGCCAGTGGCCTTTCACCGCCACTTGGGTAAATCCCGCGAGCGACTGTTGATTCAGGATCGCACGGACTAAGGTACTGAGCTCGTTGGTGTAGTTGGCGTTTTTAGGAAACGCTGCCGCGTTCGTTGGCACGCGCCCTTTTAAGACCAAGGTGCGTCCGTCCCCTTGTTTCGGCATCACTTGTAAGGCCACGTGTTGACCGGAACGACTGGCGAGTTGCAACGTAAACGGCATGGGTTGTAAAAGACTCACGTACACGCCCGCACTCGGGTCTTGTTGATTGGCCACCACCCGACAAAAACGCTGCGGACACAGTGCGTAGGTAATCGCATCATGAGAAATACTAACGCGATTGACATTGGTCGCACTTAAGGTGACGTGTAATGTTTGATTGGGTGAGAACGGGTATACCTTGGCATTGGTTGCTAACCCTAATGCCAAGGATGCGGAGAAACTCAGTAACAAGAAGACTAGTAATCTCATCGGGATTGCACCTCTTCAAAGGAGTGGAGTTGAATTAAGCCGTTATGGCGCGTAAACGTTAATTGAAACGTAGCGGTTACCGGCGGTAAGCGCTTCTCACCCACAAAGCGAGTCAGCACACCGCTTAAGCGTACCGCTTGATTGGCCACATCAATGTGACGCGCTGTTAAGGCAAAGCTGCTGCTAATGCCTTGGTGTTGCACTTGCTTCGCTTCAGTGGATAAGGTTTGTGTCAGCGCTGCGTAACTGTCTGGCGCTAAAAACTCGGCTAACAGGCGTTGATTGGTTTTGATCGTGGCAGGAGTAAAATCGAGTCGCAAACTGGCAAAGGCTTCGGCCACCGTGGCTAAGTAATTCGCTGAATACCCTTCCGTGCTGACTGCGGTGGGATTGCGAAGGTTCATCGGAATCAACCAAGCGGTTTGCTGGTGCGCCAAGCGACACACCGTGACGCCTAATAGTCCATTGACCAGCAAGAGTACCGCGCACACTAACACCCACCAGCGTTGATAACGCTTGGCGCGGCTTAGTTGATCTTCATAATGTGATTGTTCCATTCTTAACTCCAAACTCGTTGCGTGGAATTGGGTAGCCCACGAAAAAGTTGTGCGCTACCCGCCATGTGCCAATACCAAGTGATGAATAATGCCGCGCTGCCTCGTCCACGCTTCAATGCACGCATCAACACCAACCAAAGCGCCATCAGCATTAAGCCGATAATCATCGCTTTCATAAAAAAGCACACCACAAAGAGACCGATCATCGGAATGCACTCATCCAGCGCTAATCCTAAAAGGCGACGCTGTTCATCCAAGTAACGATTAATCTGATAGCGTTCAGTCTTCATGTGTCACTCGGTCTTATTTGGTTGACAGTTTGGCAAAAACAGCCGTTGTGAAAATTACAATGACAATTAGACCGGCGAACACCAAGGGGTTTTTGGTTTTGATGTACGCTGTAATCCCTAAGATCACCTCAATAAAATACACGGCGTACATAAATGTTGAACCGGCACCAAACTGCGTATCAATTTCTTTCCTCGCACCTGAAAGCATATCGGTGTTGGGATCGAACGGGCCGGTGCCATCGGCATAGGCGACATTATGAATGAACAGGCTAAACACCAAGCCACCGATTAAAAACCGACAGACTTTATTGCTCGCTAAAAAATGACAGCCCCGTAACACAGTGTGTTGCAGGATTTGTTGAGGTCGTTTTACAAGGTTAATCATCTTACTTTTCTCCTTTGGGTTGAGGTAAGTTGGGTAAAGTGGACGCAGTCGTGGCACTGACGATAATTGGTTGCGCCACGTGCATCCACGAGTTGCTGACTTTGTAGCGTCACAGCGGGTGGCAGCGTGGCGTGGTGTGCGCACGCAGCCAGTAGCAAGGTCAGTACGGTCATTAAAATACTTTTCACAAACAGAGTTATCCTTGGGTTCATAGGTTAATGAGCGGCTTCTTGGTAAAAGCCTTTCAGCGGGTCTTCGGTGACTTTTGCAGGCTCAGCCGGTTTGGGTTTCTTTTTTTGTTTAGGCGTCTCTTTGTGCTCCCAAATGCGTTCAGCTTTCTTAGCCGCTTCACTCACACTGACTTGAGCAGCTTGCTTACTCTCAGTGACTTGTGCAGACAGTTTGCTCAACGCCTGACTCATCGCTTGCAATGTTCGCTTTAATTGAGAATCTTTTGAGGCAGCCTGGTTTAACAAGTCATTTGCTGTGAGATTCGTCGCCTTATAGGAGGCCGTTGTCGCATTCGCCTTTTGAAGCACGTGTAAGAGTTGCTGCATCACCGCCAATTGTTTTAACTGCAACGTCACTGTCACACTATCAACCAAACTTTGGTAGGCGACTGGATCCGTCTGCTGTAGCGCACTCCAATACACAAAAACAGGTGAGTGATTCAATTGGTTTTGAAGAAACGTCACCGCTTGGTTGGAAAGCCTTCTCCCAGATTGAGCAAGCTGATGAGCTGTGCGATCAGCATTCCGCGTAATCGCCCTCATCTCCGTTGGCCCTTGGTTCAGTTGATAACGAGGCAAGCTACGACCCTCAATCTCACCATACGCTGCACGTTGTTTAGGCGCAGCGTTTTTGAATGGCTTGTCGTACTTTCCTTGAGGCGACCAATAAGAAGGATTGGTTTGTGTGGTCACGTGTGCTGCGGCGTGATTCTCTGTCACAGAGGTTGGACTCATTGCAGGTGCAGCGTGCGCCAAACTACTTGCAGCTACAGCAGTAACAATTCCGCAAGTGGTGAGTAAGGTTTGAATCAGTTGTTTCTTCATAAAAAATCCTTGTTAAACACATTAAGAAAATAAACCCGCGATAGAGCGAGCGGTTTGTTGGGTTAAGATCAAGCGTGCTTTGTTAAAGCTCAGATTGACTTGATCGGCTGTGCTGATGACTCGTGTTTGATAGCGCATCCAATGGGTTGAATCGCCACCAGTAATGCGAGTAACAGAGCTCGTGCCTTGTCGGTTGGCAGCGCTTGACGTTTCTTTTAAGGCACGTTTAGAACGTTCAGAGATTCTTACGTCACTCACCATGCCGAAAATTTCGTCTTTGACGAGTTGATCCGCAACGAAGCCAGCAGCACTTCCAATCAGTCCACCAGCAACGACTGCACCACCACTGTCGCCTGCTAATGCACCAATGCCTGCACCCATAAGTCCTGTACTAATTGCACTGCCGTAACCACCGGATAAAATTGAGCTCACATTTTGCGGGGTTGTTTTACCGGCTTTCATGACCGCTGCTTGCACTAAGTAATGCGCTTGGCTCATGTTTGAAACCACGCGATAGCCATTCGCTTGAATGGCTTGGGTTAACGCCGGTTTTAACTTCAATCCGCCCTGCCCTGAGACGTTATTCACACGCACGTAAACCGTTTGTTGCGCTTTCGGCACAGGGTTGAGGAAAATTGCTTCACTCATTTTCGTGTGCGTTTCAAGATTACGATGACTGATGGCCGTGCCTACCGCAGCACAACCAGCAAGCAAAGTGATACTCAGCGCACCAGCGGTTAACACACTGGCTTTGATTGGGGTTGTTAACTTCATTCGTTGAATCTCCTTGTCGTTAATGCAGGGTTGGGTTTAACAGGTGATGCAGCTGGCGCTGAATCGCACAGACCACCCCAATTTCAATGGGCAATGACGTACTTTCTAAGCCCGCTTCCGCTTCTTTGTTCAGCACCGCTAACCAACCGTTTAGCTCGCTGAGCACGTGTTCTAATTCCGTTTTTTCAATACAAACTTGCATCCATAGCTCCTTAGCCAGCGTGAGCTGGCACGGTTAATAACAACAAGCCGTGACAAACGGTGCACCCTTCTTGTTCTTGTAACTTCTTCTTGTTACCTGCACCGTTTGTTTCGACTTGAAGGGTGGTGGCTAATGTGTTCTTCCTACCTAACCGGTATGGGGTTATTTGTTTCATTCGCTCACCTTCACTCGTTGAAAGTCATGCACTCGCTGTAAAACACCCGCTGGGGTGTACAAGGCAAAACCTGTCGCTTGGCAGTGCTCACTGGGATATTGCGGCAATAACTGTTCGCGTAACTTACACGCGATAATGTCCGCTTTACTTTTTTGAATCGCAGCCAAAGTGATGTAGGGGTTAAACGCATAAGCCTCTTGCTCCTGGCACCTCTGTTGAATCGTTTGGTTCAATGCGTTCAAATCAGGTGAGCTTACTGATAACGCCAGCAAGTCAAACTCCTCGGTGGCTTTCAGTAAAATCAATTCCCCTAACGTCAGCTCAATCGGAGTGATGGGCAAACACTGGATGGCAGTCAAGAGTTGATTGGCTGCTAACTCACACGCAAACGTCACATGCGCCTCGCACTGCTGCATGGAGTGCGTAAAACATTCTTCAGGATGTAAGCGCTGCTGGATTGCTTGCTTAAATTCATTCACTAACGCCGAAATCAACAACACTAAGGCATAACCGGAATAACGAATGGATGCTTGATTGCTCATTGCACAACCCCCCTACTCGCTGCGGGTTGTACCTGATCTAACTGCTTGCGTAACGAACGCAGTTTGCTTTTAGTGGATTCCAGTTGGCCGCTTAAGCTTTCGAGCTGGGCAGTGTCTTCATCACACGCGTATTGAATCATCCGTTCGATGGAGGCTTTTTCACCTAAAAGGGTGTTAAACTGAATCAGCAACGCTTGCTGTTTGTTTTGCTTGCGAGGTGCTTCGGGTGGTAGAGGGGGCAGCCATTGACCCAAGCGGATTTGTTTGACTATCGTATTGAGCTTTTTGTAAAAACACTGCCCTGCTTCACTAAAGCTGTTTGGTGATTCAAGTTCCTGGATAATACCCGCCAATAGAGCTTGTGCATCAAGTGGTGGAGCAATTGTCAGTCCCGCAACTTTCTGTTGAACAATGCTACACTGGGCATCGCTCAAGGTTTGATGAATCACTTGGTTCGTTATTGCGACCTGATCCGCTGAATCCGATTCAATCGCATGAGGTGGTGTTTGGTGATCTGAAAAAAAAGAATCAGCAGCAGCAATTGAGGTAACCTCTGACTCACCACCTGCTGTTGCTTTGCTCTTTTGTTTCTTTGTACTCTTATTACTTTGTAGGGTTGGCTTGTCCACTTTCGGGTTGCCTGAACGTGGAGCTTCTGAGGCTGGATCTAAAGGTTGAGGTTCTTCAAAGACATGATACGTCGTACCCGTTAAGCGTCCTTTTTTATCACGTGATTGCGTTTTGATAATATAACGCTCAGCGATTGCCTCGCTAATCAGCGTATAGATGGCTGTTTTACCTTCCTTTAATTTTTTGGACAGCGCATTGACGTTAATATCCCAATCTGTCGGCAGACTGTAGAGGTAACTGAGAAACCCTTTTAATGCGACAGATAAGTCATCGCGCTGAAGCATTGCATTAGAAATGATCGTAAACCGATTGGTTTTTTTAACTCGAAACGTCGCCATGCCTATTCCTCATGAAGGCAGGTTAATCACTACGAGTGTTTAGAAAAGAAACACTCGCGCCTAAGCGCGAGGTAAATGGCTTGAAGGACTCCCTCCTGCGATTGATTAATACCCGTGATAACTGGTATTATTCAATACATCTAAATTAGCAATGCAAATAGCTTCTGCTTTAGAAATTAATCCGGACTGGCTAATATATGGGCGCGGAAAAAGCGAGGAGACAAAATTCTATGAAATACCAATTATACACAGCCCGTTTATGTTGAAAAAATTATTAGATCAAAACCTAGATGATCAATTTATTACCTATACAGTTACAGAGATCTCTATTCACGGTACTGCCTTTGCGTACTTAATAACTCCAAACCAGCTTCTACTCTGCCAAGAGATAAACTGCAGTCAATTATGCAACTCGATAAATACTTCAGAATATCTAGAGGAGTTTTTGTGCATTAATAACCAGAACTGGTCTGTATCAGTTCGTAATAAGCCTGAAGAATTATCATTCCTTATTTTAGAAAAAAGGATTCGCAATGCTGATTTTTAAAAATTTTGCTGAAAAAATACATTATTTATTTGACATATTAACCACAACTAGCATTTATATAACTATATCTGGCTTTAAAATGAATAGGAACGAAAATAAACTCTATGTTTACTACAATCTGGGTAGAAAAAAAATCACTTTAAATATGGAACTTAACCAATTTATAAATAAGAATTTTTCTCATGTCTCCAGTTATGACAAAATTAAACTTATAAAGTATCAGACACTGCAAAACACCCTAACTTCTTTATTTACACGAGAGATGTGCTTAAAAGAGACTTTCTTATCCTATTTTGAGGAAGAGATAACCAATGATCAATTATAAGCTCCAATATTTTAAAAGAACTGCTCTAGTAAACTACCTTTTAATAATTATTTACATCACCATCTCCATTACTGCGCACTTAATAGCTAATAGATTAATAA
Source organism: Gammaproteobacteria bacterium (assembly GCA_965196985.1). Classification (GTDB taxonomy): domain Bacteria; phylum Pseudomonadota; class Gammaproteobacteria; order UBA12402; family UBA12402; genus 2-12-FULL-35-23. The sequence goes on from CBDALO010000008.1 coordinate 164,417, forward strand.
CTATTTTTAATAAACCATTTATTTCCGCAACTTTTATTTATACAGCAGTCTTTGTAATTAATGATATACTCGCTAGTTACAATAATAAAAAATTTGTTATTTTTATTATTTTGACTGAGGCATCTGTTAATCTCTTCGTTATATCATTCACCAACTTAATTACACATTTACCACATCCTGCATTCTTCCAGTTAGCAAAAGCGTACAATATTGTTTTCGGCGCAGTATTACCCTTGTATTTTGCTAATTTATTAGGAACCATGGTAGCTGCAGTAATTGATTTAATATTCTTCTATTATCTTTATAAAAATAAAGGGTGGTCATTTTTCGCGTCATCCTTTACTTCATCGGTAGTGACTTTGTTTTTTTACACAACAATCACAGATTATTTTTGGTTTGAAGTATCATATCCTTCTCATATGTTAAATTTAACCATTGTTAACTTAGCGGCAAACTTTATGAATTTAGCTATTTACTCTAGCATTGGCCAAATAGCTGTTTTTTTGATCCAAAAGTACCTGAATAAAGGTTTTAACATACAATAGCTTTTCCCCATCAAACTATCTTAAGCATTAACACCATAAATATTCAACGCATTCGCCTTAAAAAGGGCTTCTTTCTCTGCATCTGATAAATCAGCAGTTAAATCGAAGTAGACTTTATAAATTTCTTCATAAGTAAAATATAATTTTTCAACAGGAAAATTACTAGCAAACATTAATTGGCTGACATCAAACCACTCTAAAAGTTTTTTTACGCATTCCTTAACATGAGCATATGGCCAAGCAGTATGATTTAACATACCAAAACCGGAGATTTTTAATGCAAAGTTATTCAATTGTGAAAGTAGCGGCATATATTTATCCCAAATAATTTTATGAGATAAAAACGGCAAGCCAGCATGGTTCATAATATAAAAAACATCAGGATTGTTTTTAACTATATTATATGCAATTGGCAACTGACTGGCTAAGACCTGCATATCAAATGAAAGATTATATTTTTTTAAGAGGGTTTGCTTATTTTCCCACTCAGAATTTGCAATCATGTTATCATCGCTTAGTATCTGTCTAATTCCTACAACATACTTATTTGCTTGGTAGTATTCCAAAAGATGTTCCACATTTTTAGATAACAAATCAGCACCACTCACAATCGAAAGTAAGCGAGAATCTGCGTCTGCAATCTTAGTTAGCCATTCTGTTTCTTTTCTTACATAGTCAGCATCGAGGTTTGTAGCTTGTATATGCACACATTTCTCAACAGGCACGCTACCAGCGTCTCTAAAGAAACAGTTTAAAAAGTAGTCATCGACAATACTTTCAAAATTACCTAAGAATTCATTAGTCCCCTCATCGAGCCAAGTATTTATTTTTAAAGAAAGGTTCCATAAGTGTATATGTGGGTCGATGATACATTTCACACTTTTATTTAGGCGTTCATTTGATAAAGACATACTCCACTCCTAGGTAAATATATAACTGTAAACAAGCGAGGCACTTGCATAACTCTTTTTTTAAACAACTTTAATAGCATATTTTGAGCTTTTAGAGCAGCTAGACGCTATATCTAGTAGCTAGCCAGAAATTATAGATAGTTTCGCAAGTACCTCAAAGCATCTTAAAAACTTACATTAGAACATATAAAAAAATCAAAATTAGTGATCATGATTTATATTTGTCTCAGAAAGAATATTGCACTGTATTATCGTATATTGATACTAGACCTTCTGCGAAACTAAATACTGGGCGAGCTTATGCTCGTTTGTAGTTTTAGAATCCGGCTTGAAGATTGAGAATCCCAGCAATAATATTAAATCTCATATTGTGTTTTCTGCGAAAATTCCTATACACCTCCCCAAGAATGCGGAATTTTTTAAATTTTGAGAATTGATGTTCAACCCTAATACGGATCTTGCTGTGATTACGGTTATCCTCTTTTTGTTGAGTAGTTAATTTGCCGCCTTTGGGCTTTTTATGAGGTAAGTTAACCAAGGGGTCAGTATGTTGAATTCCTTGGTATCCTAGATCAGCATATTTTTCTGCTGGTGGCAGTGGGCTGCCACGTTGTCGGATCTTAATATCATGAACCCTCCCAGGCATTGTTTGAGAGACGTTGATTATTTTTCCGGATGTACTCATTGCTATCTCCACCTTTTGAGTATGTCTTTTCTTTTTACCAGAATAATAATCTTTACGTGGCTTCTTCTTTTTGGGGCGCTGAATAGGCTGCTCCGTTACATCCATTAATATAGCGCAAACCGCATCTTCTGTTAGGGTTCTGTCTTTTTTAATATGAATATGCTTGGCCACTAAGGGTTCTAAGCGTTTAAATAAGCGGCAGACATTACTGTCATCCAAACCAACAAAGTAACCTAAGAATTCATGTGTTACATAAGTGCGATAGTACATCATGAGAAGCAAAAGGCGATCATGGTGCGTGGTGAGTTTCGGGCGCCTTCCCAGCTTACTAAACTCATCATCAAGTGATGACTTCACTTGTTGGTGTATCGTTTCAAAATCATCAAGGGTCAAACCAGTTAACTTTTTAAAAATACGCGGGCGGTTACTGAGTTGCTGATAGCTTAATAGCATATGCCTTTCCATGAATGATTATTAATCAGGCAATTATAAGCAAATTTTAGCTAGTTTCTAGAACTGCCCTTAGTTACGCAGAAGGTCTACTCAACGACTATCAATCTCTAAATTGCTCCTATAAAATGCTAAAATTCTTGGAGTATATTATGCATTTAGTAAAAAAAACCATCCTTTTAAGTTATATTAGTGTAGCGTCAATTTCAGCAACAATCATTACCCCAGCATTGCCAACTATTGAAATAAATTATCATTTACACACTGGATCTATTGAATGGATTATAGCTTTATTTTTACTAGGTTATATGGCTGGACAACTTATCTATGGGCCGTTATCTAATAAATATGGCCGTTTAAATGCGTTAAGGATTGGATTTTCATTAAACCTTACGGGAATAATTATTTGCCTTATAAGCACATCTAGCGACAGTTACAATCTGTTATTATTAGGTAGGTTAGTTACAGCCATAGGGTCGGCAGCGGGTTTATCTTGTACAATCACATTAATTAATGAGTTATTAGATGAAGATCAAGCAAAACAATCCCTATCTTATGCTGTCCTTTCATTTACGATAGGTATGGGGGCTTCTATTTTTATTGGCGGCCTAATTACTGAATACTTTAACTGGGAGTATATTTTTTGGGTTTTAATGCTGCATGGACTACTTTTATTATATTCAACCTTCCAATTTACTGAACAAGTTAACAGAAAACAGATTAACCTTATTGTAATAATAAAAGATTATTTATACGCTTGTAAAAATAAGAAACTAATAACATTTTCTTTATTTTTAGGTCTTGTTTCTGTGATCTCTTATTGTTATGCAACAGGAGCCCCGATGGTTGCTCATATTTACTTAAAGTTATCCCCGTCTCAATATGGTGCTTGGAACAGCCTAAGCATGCTAGGGATGCTGTTGGGAAGTATATCGTCTGCATATATATTAAAATGTATGAGCACTACCAAGCTTCTTAAACTTGCTATTATGTTTATTATCTTTGGGCTTATGAGTTTCACATTACAGTTATATTTAGGAAAACGAAGTACGTTATGGTTTTTCTTAACTGCGTCATACCTTTATTTCTTTGCAAGCTGGTTATTTCCCAGCGCATCACATTTAGCATCTAATGCAATTCATGATAAAGCAAACGCCTCTAGCATTATGAACTTTATTAATATGGGATCTGCGTCTTTATGTGTAACACTCATGGGATATCTACCATGCACACACTTTGCTGCGCTAATTACAACTACCAGTATATATACTGGTGTTTGTTTGTTATTTTATATTTTTAACAAAGGTGACATTAAAGCTATATAAGCGATATCAATCATGTAATTAAAAAATAACCTGCCCGCGCACTTGACTCCATCAATACTATTTTTAGTGGATCAGCACACTGGCAATTTGGACATGTTAACTACATAGAGCTTGAGTTAAATTGAGAGTTAGGTGCACAGCTAGGAAAAATAATATATTTGTCCACCGTGGACATTTTTTCATGCCTATCCGAAAAGCGCCTGTAAAGTAATATTTTGCTAATCATGCATGGGAGAAAAGGCAATAAAATCGATGATATGATACAGATTCGATGTTTTTTAGAACGCTGGGTCCTGTCTCAAAGTAAATCCTAAAGTCTCACAGGGACTTTTCGGATAGGCATGCATTTTTTATAGATCATTTCTACACTTAACACGCATTGATTAATATTTTATAAAATTACATGATACCACTTGCTATGAACATCTGACATATATATAGTTACAGGAAGGATATTACATTATACCATATTATGAGGTTATCATGCATACAATCGCTGTGGTTGGAAACAAAGGGGGGATTGGAAAAACAACGGAAGCTTTGAAGAATAGTCAGTTTTTAGCTACAGTTAAGGGAATGAGAGGGGCTTTGATAGACCTTGATCCGCAAGGAAATTCATCTTCAAGCTTAATTGAGACAGTAAGAGACCCTTCTCATCCTACAGGCTACATGCCGAAAGCGAATCCAGCATGGAACCCAGAGAAAATTGATCCAGAAAATCCAGACTGGGATGGTATTAGTAGTATAGCTGATATATTTGTTGGAAATACAATATACCCATACCCTACCTGCATCAAAAATCTTGACTGCTTTCCATCATTTGCATCCATGCTAGAAGATGCGCAAAAGATACCTAAAAATGATATTAAAGAAAGAATAACAGATAGGTTAATTAAGTTTATTCATTATCTAAAAAATGATTCTGAATATCAATTTATTGTTATTGATACAAACCCTCAATTTGGACCTCTCACTAACGCTGCTATAGCTGCAGCCACACACGTTTTACTACCAACAGAATTGGAGCAATACGGTATCGATGGTACTGAAGGTATGTTAAAAGCAATATTACAACAAAAAATGAGGAGGCCATTAGAAAATCAACTTGAAATCTGCGGTATAATTCCTAATAAGTACAGGGACACAAAAGTCCATAATGGCTTTTTATTGGAATTATTAAAAAACAATGATATTAAAAAATATCTCCTACCACCAACTAAACTCAGAACTGTATATACCCAACTTGTTGTGCGGAATGCGCAACCAGGATGTGTTTTTCAATTGGGAAAATCTGAAATAGCAAGAAAAGAGAGTGAAAGAAGTTGCGAAATTATCTATGACAGAGTTTTTAATAAGAATTTCTATTCTGTAGACTATTTAATAGAGGAATTAATCAATGGGTGTAAAATTTAACATCGACTCATCTGCGGATGATTTTCGTCAAAGCTTAGTTAGTAATGATTTATCTAACCAGCAGTTTGCTGGCGATCTTGTAATAGATGCTATACCTTTAGAGCATATTGAACTTGACCCAGACAACAAGCGAACAATGATATTAACGCTCACTGATGCTATTAATGGAATTAAACCTGAAGATCCAAAGATTCAACAGAAAAAAGAAGATGTAAAACATCTTGAATCACTATCAAAATCTATTAAAGAAGGCCAGCAGATTAATCCGGTGTTAGTTTATCGTTTTGGCAATAAATGCCGGCTAATAGCAGGAGAGAGAAGGACACTTGCAGCTGCAATTGCTGGGCATGATAAAATTATTGCTAGAATTACTCAAAAAAAACCTGACATTATCGATATACGAGTGTTGCAATGGGTTGAGAACCACGAAAGACAGGATTTATCATTAGCTGAAAAAATCGCATCACTTGAGATTATTTGTGATGAATATTATAAAAAAAACACAAAAAAGCTAAATAGAAGAATTCTAGCGAACATAATAAAATCTTCAGAAGCTCAAGCAAAACGTTATTTAATGGTCTTAGATGATAAGTTAATTAAAGAATGTGTGGCACAGGGCAACTTAACATCATTTCGTATTATTGAGTTTTTATACTCCGTCAAGGATGTAAAAACAAAAAAACATCTTATTAGTGCTATTGCTGATGGAGCTAAGTTAGATGAATTATTAAAAATAAAAAATAATTTAGATAGAACGCTGAATAATGATTTAGATAGCCCTAAAAAGAAAATAAATAAAGAAGGGGTAAAGATTGGAACACTAAAGCCAGATGTTGCTAGGTTATTAGTGAAATCATTATTGAACTACAATTTTAACAATAGTAGGTTACAAGAATCACTCGAGATTATTTGCTCAGATCTCGATAGTGATAGCACAAACTCTATTCAGAAAACCCTAAAAAATATCATAACCACCATAGAAAAAGAGAGCTGACCAGTATATGAATAAACTCACAATAAAAAACAAAATATTAGACAAAAAAGATGTCACATACACAATTGACCCAGACCTTTTGCGAAGGCTAAAAAAAGTTTTAGTTGAGAAAGAAGGTTACAACTTAAAGAAAAAAAGTCTTTGGGTTAATGAGGCAATACTCATTTTACAGAAGGATAAGAACTATAAAGAAATTGTGATAAATGCTGATACTAGCAATCCAAATGATGTAGTTGATAAAATAAAAATGGAACTCAAGGAAAGATGTACGTTGGCTGATATAAGGACAGAAGTTATAAAAGAATATCCAAATATTAATGCACCACAGTCTGCAATTATTAGAGCGTCTATATTTAATAGGTTATTTATAAAGTGTTAGCTTTTATTAAAATTAGGAGATTGTACAAATGAATACCGCATAAGAAAAAGCCCAGAATTAATCTAGGCTTTTACAAATTTTGATTTCTTTGCTGAAAGCAACACGGTGGCTGCATTCTAGCAATAGAGATCCCATTATTCAATGTATTAAATTTGTATTTTTTGATGCTAAGGGGATTTTTGTGCCCAAAAAAGGACTTTCGCCACCCCAAGTGAGCGAAAAGGAATCACTCATCGGCGCGGCCATTGACGTTACAGGGCAGAGCGCAGCACCATTGGAGCCAGTCGAAGGCGCTCGCTCCGGTAATCGCTGTGGCCATGACCCTGCTAACCCACGCACCTATACCCGTGACTCAGACCATAAAAAAACCTTCGATGCCCTCCAAATAGCTTCGGAGAATGCCCAAAGCTATGCGTTCAGCCCTGAAGGGGTCTTGGATCTGATTGACTTTAGTCGTGAGTCGGATCGACAAGTCCGATCAGAACGCCGTGAGGCCGTGAGCTTAGTGTTAGGGGTGCTGATTAATCATGCGGACATGGCTCGCTTACGGGTAGTGCGTTATCTCAATGGCACGAGCTGGCGTGACATGAAGATCATTGAGATTGCTAAGCTGGCTAATATTACGGTTAAACGCTGTGAGCGGGCGTTAAAAGATCTCAAGCGGGCAGGGTACTTAACCCTTGAAAAACGCTTTACCTTTAAAAAAGGCGCGATTCGTGCTTTAGTCTCGATTAAACGCTTAAATGCGGTGTTATTCCATCATTTAGGCGTGGGGTGGGGTAAACTCAACCAGTGCATCCAATGGGCCAAAAAACGCCTGGAACGCCGCCAGAAACAATACAGTAAAACGGAAGCGAAATTGGCGTATCTGGCGAATCAGCACAATCACACTAAAAAGCCCACCAATAAGCCTCAAGCCCCGAAAACGACTGGGTTAGCCAAACTGGTGCAAAACTTATTGCCCGCTCAACAACAGCTTCATGATCAAACGAAGCAGCAACAAGCTTTAGCCCAGCAACGCAATCAGTGGTTTTTAAAGAAAATGCACTTATTGCAAGCTGAACCCGATCTTGATGACGCCGCCATTCTCGCCCGTTTAGGCGCACCACCGGCCTAATCTACCCTTAACCACCCATCAACCCACAACAACGCGGTAGGGGCTTCCTATGGCCTGATTACGCCAAAATCTCACCCTAACCCACTCACAACCCCTTTTTCGCCCTTAGAACGCCTGAAAAGCCCTTAAATCGCATCCACAAAACCCACTTTTTATCCACCGCGACACCCCATCATGTTCATTAATCAAGTTGTCCCCAGTTTAAGTGTCGGGTAATCGAGGTTTAAGTGTCGGATGATTAATCTATTCACATCAAATAAATACCTTTTTTTTGTTTTTTTAAGGTTCCTTTGTGGCAGATTTTTCCCGTAAACGCAGATTCTCTTGTTCAACGGCCTCATAGAGCTTTTTATACTGGTTAGCCGCATTCGTTTGTTGAAACTGTTGGCGTTCAGCCAACACTCTGGCTTTATAAAACTGCGCTAAGAGCTGCTTTAAAAAGGCCGCTTCATTGGGTAGACTTTTGATGGTTTCAGGTAAAAAAGAGGTGGGGGTCTCAATCGCTGCTTCAAAAAAAGCGGGTGAAAGGGCACTCACTTCCGCTTTCAGCTGGGCAATGTGATCTTGCAAGGTAATGAAACTGGTTTGGGTGTTGGCCAGTGCGTCTTCGATCACTAACCGGCGAGCCTGGGCTAATCGTTTATGTCGATGCCAATTTTCTGGCAGGTCTTTCGCTTTCGCAGCGACCAGCTCATCAAACCGCTGTTTATAGGCTTGCTTCATCTGAATTTCCACGCGGACCAGCTCACGCTCGCGTTGTTTTCGCCGATACGCTTGCTGGGCGAGGCGTTGCGTTAAACGGGTGGGTTGCTTTGAATGGGGCATACTCTTTTCCTTGCTGGGTCGCTCTTTGCTGAAGGAGTAGGGCGCAAAAAACAAGGTTCCACAAGCATCCCGATGTTCCCCACTTCTAACCGGTTGAAAAATAAGTGAAAAATTCCTCGATTTTTTGATCGTCAAAAAACGCTGATAACCGGAGATACGATCACCGGAGATAAGGATAGGGCAGGGGTGTGCAGAAAGCAACCCGAAACCACCCGAAAACATAGCCCCCCATAAGGGACCTTATAGGGATGCAGAGTATACCACATTACTTCATTGCTGTTTGTTTATTCTCTATTTATTTTAATAATGTATTGTGAAACTAATAAAAATATGTAGAAAAAATAAGTTGGGTGCTATGCGTACAATAAATATCCCTAAAGAGAAAGACCAACCCTCTTTACTAGAATACAAACGAATACTTAACGAGTTAAAACATCAAGGCGTGCGTTTCATTGAGCCTGGAAAGACCTATCAAGCTGATAGTGGCGAGGTTAACTTTAATCATCCGCTGGTTTTTTCAGATGATACAACATGGTATGTCGTTGGTAATGAAATTGGGCATGGTCGCTATGGATCAGTACACCGAATTACTCATAAAATTACACTTGGATCCACTCCAGAAATTTTTAATCATATAAGTAGACCTCTAGTATTAAAAAAACAATTACTTTCTTCTAATAAACCAATAGAAGGCCAAGTCAGAAAAATTAAGCAGGAAGTTGATTATCTGAAAAGACAGCAAATCCATGTACACGCACAGTTTCAATCAAGTGATACGGTGTATCTTATTATGGATGATTGCGGGCAAAGCATGAGAAGCTGCATGCGAGATCATGCTAATGCAACTTTATGTGAGCGACTTGTTTTTGCACTTTCTATTTTAAATGAAGTTAATTTTTTGCAGCAAAATAACATAGTGCATTGTGACATAAAACCAGCTAATATTTGCGTAAAGGAGGTCAAAGCTACCGCGAAGACACCAAAGAGACACCAGTTTTTTTTAATCGATTTTGGGTTATCTCATAGTAATAATGAGGGTACTAATGGTTCACGCCTTGGCTCGCCTACCTATATATCACCAGAAGTTGTTTCACATAATGACAATGCCACCTACCAATTTTCTAGAGATTTATATGCTTTAGCAGGTGTTTTAGGAGAGTTGTTTGGTTGTGATTATAACGATCTAGCATATTTCAAAAAAATACGTATTGAAAAAACAGGTAGTCGGATATCTGCTTCTACAGTACCTTATGATTTTTCCACTTTATTAGCAGGTGTTGACACAAACGGACTTGGTGAAACCTTTAAAAGAGATCTGTTACAGCTGTTACTTGAACTATCTGATCCAGATCCTATGAAGCGACCGTCATTAGAGGTTGTTATTAAGTTTTTTTTACACACACTCAGTACTTTAAATCATACTCCGCAAGGTGTATATAATGCTAATTCATACATTTATCCTTTAGAAAAGGTGTCATACTATGAGGGTGTTAAAGCTATTTGTGCAATCAATGTGGGTGATGATGGGTATAATATTCAACAAGAATCACAGTTGTTAAGTGAGGTTATACCAAGAAATCGTTCAATTGACTCTGAAATCAATATTATATTAAGTTTAGCTGGAATTAATTTAGCTGTATATAGCAGTTCTAAGTTAAGTGAAGAAGTGAAGCAGGCTATTTTAATTTTAGATTTTAATAAATTAAGCATCATTGATAATTGGGAGCTTTTAAAGAAAGAGTCCTTTCAACGAGCATTAATCATTGCTAATCAATCTGGAGTTAACGTTAAGGATAATTGGGAGCTTTTAAAGAAAGAGTCCTTTCAACGAGCATTAATCATTGCTAATCAAGCTGGAGTTAACGTTAAGGATAATTGGGAGCTTTTAAAGAAAGAGTCCTTTCAACGAGCATTAATCATTGCTAATCAAGCTGGAGTTAACGTTAAGGATAATTCGGAGCTTTTAAAGAAAGAGTCCTTTCAACGAGCATTAATCATTGCTAATCAAGCTGGAGTTAACGTTAAGGATAATTGGGAGCTTTTGAAAAATGAATCTTTACAAAGTACCATTTCATCAGCAAGTGAATCAATTGAGTCAATACCTACAGATCGTGCAGTTGACAAACAATTTAAGAGTGCTTGCCTAACATTGCAAAATAGTCTAGTAAAAAATGTTATCACTTCTGTTGGGGCTTGCGAACGGAGGGGGGTAAGCTTTGATTATACGAAGCATTATGCTAGTCGGCAAATAATGAAACTTGATGGGATAGTACAAACAGTTATGTCTACTTCAAACAATGACTCTGACAAAATAGAGGCTTTGAAAAATTATGAAAACCAAGCAAAAAAACACTCATCAGGTTGGGTTAAATTTGGGAAGAGTATAGCTGGTGTCTTAATAACTGGGGCTGGTGTTGTTTTAGGTGCATTAGCGGGCGCTGCATTAGGAGGCGCTGCTTTATCATTTACTGGTCCAGGAGCAATTGTGGGTGCTGTTTTAGGAGCATGGAAGGGAGCCAGTATTGGTGCTAGTGTTGGTGGAGCCATAGCAGCTGGAGCAAGCTGCATGTTTTTTAGAAGAAAATCAAAAGAAGAAAAATTATCTAAAGACATTGTTCAGACAGGCCGCGAAACGTTGCGTAACAGAAGTGCTAGATAATATCATGTGGTAAAATAACCCACCATAACCAGCGTTATCGGGGGTTGGGCAGAATCTATTCAGAAAAGGCCATTATTACCCCTCATAATGAACCTTATGGGGCAATGTGTAGAAATAGTGCAGCTAATTAAGTTATGCTTACAGAAATGAACAAGGCCAAAAATGGTATCCGTCTTATTTCAGCATGATGCTCATGCTGCGCTCTCTTTAGTTTACTGCGCCTGTGATGAGCGGATGGTAATTAATTCCGCTAGCGAAGGCATAGAATAGTTTTTTGTAATTCTGTCATATATATAATCGAAGACATTAACTGCTAGCTTTTTACATGTCTCAGTAATTGTAACCATTGTATCCTTAGCTTTCGTTCCTTCTTCACTCATAGTATGAAGGTGTACATCGCGCATTCTAGCCTGCTTCCGAGCCATCAACTCTGCTGGATTGTTATGTAGAGGAAGCTCTGGCTTTTCCAGCACTAACAATAGCTGCCTTTTCTTTTTTAAGGTGAGCTCAATTTGTTTATCTAGTTTCTCGTAGCCAGTGATTGTTGAGAATAACTCAGTAAACTCATTGGATAGCTTATCTATCTCATCTTGCCCTGGGTTCTTTTTATATTCAATGAGCTTATGATAATAATCCCAAAACCTATCCAAGAAGCTGTCAACAGAGTCTTGGTGCTTCTTAAAAATTGGCGTCAGCTTTTTATAATGCCTACCCTCATGAACCCAGCACAAGGCGAGTGATTCAGTAATGAGCTTAAACTGTGGCGCATCATCGGTAATGAGTGTTTCTATCGCATAAGGACTCTTTCTATATGTTGAGATAGCTGCCGCATCAGTAATCAGCTTTCTATATTTTGGAAATTTTTTATCACCTAATACCTTATCAAGAATAACTTCCAGCTCCTTACTGTTTAAGATAGTCGATGAGTGAAATACCTTTAACCCAACTTTGTCCGTTCTACAATTAAACCTATCCAAATCAATGACTTACGTTTTAAAAAAACGTTTAGGGTCACTACAACTTAACAAATTGTTTTTTCAGTGTCCCCAGGTTCTGAATTCATGCCTAACGATTTATAGATCACAACTTGCTCTGGAGTTGCCTTAGAGGTTCTTCTAATAGAAAGCAATTTATTATTTTCAAGCTGCATTGTAGTAGTGATACGAACCTGAGTGCTAAAAATCTGCCGTATAGTTTGCCAGCTACTATCAATGTTCTGCAATTTAAGTTGATGGCGAATAGTGTGTAGTAAGTGATAAGCAAGAATACTAATAAACAGATGGGCATCAACTCGCTCTTGCTTTTGATGGTAGATAGGACGCAGGCCTAACTCTGATTTTAATGATCTGAATGCCGATTCAACGTCAGTTAGAGTTGTATAAATTCTCAAAATTGTTTTTTCATCTAAATCCATTCTGTTACTACGCAAACAATATGCACCCAGATTCTCAGAGTTAACTTTACTCCAACTGATTTTCGTAACCTTATCAGCCTCTGAATCAAGCGTGATAGTGTATCGACCTGAAACACGTTTATGCCGCTCTTTTATTCGACCTAAACGCAATGTTACTTTCTCAATTGCTTTCATGCCGGTTTTTTTTAGTGAGTCCATTAGCTAACTTAATTAATTCCTCTTCGAAACGAGCCTCGGCCTTACTAATCATATTTAAGCTTTTTTCTTCCTTAGCCTGAGAATGGCAGTACAGTAAGACTTCATTTGCTTCAGTATCTTTAACTAATTGCGCTGTAACCGTATTATTTACTGATTCTTTTACTAGCACTTTATCAATGGTTTCATCGACATCAGGCAATGCTCTACGGCTGACTACGATATAATGGAAACCTTTTTCAGTAAGCCATGAAATATTTTCTTCAGTTGCAAAACCAGCATCTAGGACAATTGTTGCCTCTGGCTGTGCACGAAGCTCAGTTAGTATTTCGGGTAATGTTTTAGGCTCGCTAACATTTCCTTTGAAGAATTCACTCCGTTGCGGGAACCCTGATCCATCCAGCACAAGACCTAAAGAAACAAGCGGACAATCAGACCGCTTCTCCTTTGATCGCCCATGCTGTGCATGATCATTTTGTAATGCGCGACCTTCAAAGTAGGTATTGGTTATATCGTAGAGAGTGATCACCTGATTTAAACTAAACAGATTTTTCTCACGTTCAAATAATTGATCTTCAATCACTTGTTTATGTTTAAGTAACTCATCAGCAGTCTTATAGAATTTCTTGAGTGATAGTTCTGAGAAATCAGTACCCAGTAATTCATCTAGCGCACTTTGATTGCTTAAATAATAGTGCGTACTCAAATCACTTCCTGGAGCAACTAGCCGCCCAATGATGGTAGCAAGCATCAGGTGACATTGTTTTTGATTAAAGCCCAAAGCCCTGAACAATTCCTCAAGTTGTAATTGCCTGGCAGCATGTAAGCCCAACGCCTCAGCTCCAACGTGTCGTATGTCCGCGCTCTCAATGGAGTTAACATCCACTGTTTTAAAGTCAGGTTCTACCGCGCTTACTGAATTAACAGCGATACTTGTCTCATTGTCATCAGCAAACCTAGAGCGAATGCGTTTTACATACATTTGCGCCTGTTTTTCGAGATGTGCTGGTATTGAAATTAACGTGCCTTGACCCGTTAAAATTTCCTCAATACGGTCAGCAAGCAATTTCCAACTGTCCTTCTTTACTGAAAAATTCGCACCAAGATTTAAAATCAGTCTTTGACGTACTTTGCCGTCAGCAGTGCGATGAGTATCAACAAGTCGGTAGGTTGCGTAAGACTTACCTGTCCGAGGACTCTTTTGTGTAGAGGTTCGAATATACATAACTCAATACTCTCATCACTTCACCAGCCCATGCAACCCCTTATTGCCATTATGTGTCACTACATTCGAGAATTCACGTTTCTAGGCAAGTAAAATCAATGGGTTGAGTTAAAAATAGTGATGAAATTTTTGATTTTCAGGGTGAAATGGCCAAACTTGGGTTAAGCTTTCGATTACCTTGTGGGGTAAGTTCATAGTCAATGGCATTCGGTTAAGCATATTTGGCAGATCCTCCACTAATATTTAACCATTTTGTAACCGGCTTTCTAGATTGCCGTGGTGAATGCCTACCCCTTCTTATTTTTTGACGTACGCGAGCAATGCTGCCAAGCATGAGCGGGATACAAAGAAAACCAGAATCATTTTCTGGCAACAATAATTTTTCTAAACTTCGACCGATAACCAGTAATGTGTTTTTGAAATTAGTTTTAATATTTTTTATTTCCCCAACAAAATCTTGCCAATAGCCATCTTGCTTTTCAGGTTTATTCTTTCCCTTCGGTGAGGGTGGTGGAAGCTGATTATTAGCCTCAGACTCAAAAATTCGTGCGAAGTTTATGATTAGCGCATGCGCATAGCATTCTTGCTTTACACCAAGCTCTGACTTACTGTGAAATTCTTCAATATCAATAAACACCTTGGATATTTTATAAAGCTCCTCAATTCCCCAGCGACCATGATATACACTAGGAAATTCATCCAGCGGGTATTTTTTTTGGTCCAACAACGTGGTGCTACAAACATAAGTTTCATCACCAATAGTATATTTAATTAATCGCAACCTCACCGGTTTTATATCGAGTTCATAACCCTGCTTTCGACTTTCGTACTTTACAGCTACTGACGGCTTATAAGTAATGATTTCATCTTGACTATCACTTTCCCAAAAACGTTTTACGGCTGTATTTACAGTGCCACTCTGCATTCTACAAATAAGGTGGATGCCTTTTTCCATCGCTTTTACTAAAATCAAATAGCTGAAATACCCTCGGTCAAGAACCAAGACATCACCAGGTTGCATCGTCTCCATGTGCGCCAATAAAATATGCCGTTCGCTTCGTTCTGCATTGAGAGTAATATCATAAATATAGCCACTACCTAAATGATATAATGCGCTCATAATTCCTTGTGGGTAGTATTGGCCTTTATTAGGTGCCATGTAACCAGCGGCGAGTAATTCATGAGGTAGATTTATTTTGGAGCCATCAACGCCAAAAACACGATGTCCTTGCCATAAAGGTAATGGCTCCTGCTTTTCTCGCGCCAATAAAACAGCACGATTGAGGTCGGTAAATATCACTTCCGGCATCTTTTGGCGAGCCTCACATATGGATGAAGCAGCGAACGGCTTTTCCTGAATACAGGCCAATTCTGATGACTCCCAAAGCTCGTTTAATAAAATTTGATAACCCTGATTATTTTTACTCAGTACTAGTTTTAAAATGAAAACAACTAGAATTTCAGTCGTTATTGCTCGTTTTCTTTGCTGCCAGGTTTCATCAAATTTTGCACAACAGTCTGCTAATATTGCGTGCAACTGGATCCAAAAGTCCTGCATACCTGCTCCGCTCCTTCGGTTAAATTCACCGCTAGTTATTCAAGGGAGCAAGAGAATAGCATAAAATCACGTTAACCGAATGCCATTGAGTTCATAGTAGCCAGTAAATTAAAAGCGGCCTCATTTAATGTGAACCCAAAGTGGTCTTTGCTTAACATTTCAATGACGCTTAATCGACTTTTACTGGTCAGCGTAAAGTAAGCTGAATAATACTCATTACCCAATACATTAACATAACGGTTTTTCCCATCCTCTCTAGCGTTGGTGTCATCTAGGTGCTGGTAGTTCGTGGATTGTAAACCTGCCTTCACAACTTCTACCTTCTCGGGCTCAAGTATCGTAGGTGTTTTAATTGTGAAGCTATGGATGGTTGATTTACTAATATCTATGTTGGCGGTTTTATAAAATGTCTCAAGGCTTTCTAGCGTCATACCACCTTGAGTATTTAGGAAGCTTGTCCAGCTTTTAATAGTAGGGCCGAACTGGCCCTCATAACCAGTTGGCAGAGGTGCTGTATAGTGTTTGTTTTCAGAAGGGGAGTAATATTGTTGGCGCAAAAAAAGAGTGTTATTAGCAGCAATTTTTATATCCTGGATAAGTGTTTTCTTAGAGCCATTTGGCACAGCATCGCTGGGCAACGAATCTGGATTAATTGTTAGTGTCACTGTATTAGAGACTTCGAGATTTTTTTTACTAGATTTTGGCTTTCTAGTTTTATTGGTTTTATTTCCTTTTCTATCCTTCTCGGAGGAATGATCCTTGTCCTTGTTAGCGCGCGTTTGCTTTCTAACATTAGGCTTTCCTTGCTCACCTTTATATTTATTTAATGCGTTATTTAACGATTGCACCTTGTCTTCTAGCTTTATGATTTTCTCAGCCTGACTTTCACATACATTGCTAAAATCTGTTTCTAGTGCTGTTGGTGTAACAGTATTATTAAATCTCTCAATGAGATCGGCTAAAACTGATTTGTCAGGTTGTTTTTTCATAGGAAGAGTATACCACGGGTTTGAAAAGGTAAATTTTCCCCACACAGATGGCCGTACTGCTGAAATTATTTTTAAGCCATGAACCTGATCGATGAAAAAATAATCCGAGCATACAGCGTTGTTATAGAGCGCACATCATGCTTTTATGACACACGATGATTCCAATATAAAATTTCCAAATTTGCACGAAAAAGCTGTCAAGAACTTTTTGAATTATTTTCAAATCATGCTGATATTGAACGGATACCGCCAGACTTTCTAAGCTGCCTGTGCGGCAGTTAACGGTTCCGGTGTATTAATTAACCAACAATACACTTTCTAAGCTGCCTGTGCGGCAGTTAACTATTTACTGACCACTGTAAAATAGCGCCAGATTTTCTAAGCTGCCTGTGCGGCAGTTAACATACGCAAGATACCTCCCCTTCTAGCGTGTCATTTCTAAGCTGCCTGTGCGGCAGTTAACCTGGCATAATCGCTATTGAGTCTTTAATGATATTTCTAAGCTGCCTGTGCGGCAGTTAACATTATTATTGCGATTTGTGCACCTATGATCATTTTCTAAGCTGCCTGTGCGGCAGTTAACTAAAGACGACCCCAGCGACATCAAACAAGACATTTCTAAGCTGCCTGTGCGGCAGTTAACTCTTTGAATAAATACCAACGCGCTGACCGTCCTTTCTAAGCTGCCTGTGCGGCAGTTAACATAATTAAGGCAGGAGCAGACAGCACGATTAGTTTCTAAGCTGCCTGTGCGGCAGTTAACTATTGCGGGAGCGTACAGCAAGATCAATGCGGTTTCTAAGCTGCCTGTGCGGCAGTTAACGCGTTGATTTATCCCACGTGTATAGCCTTGAATTTCTAAGCTGCCTGTGCGGCAGTTAACAAGCAGGAAAAACCTATCAATTACTCTCACAATTTCTAAGCTGCCTGTGCGGCAGTTAACTAGTGACTGACAGAAAACCCCGAAACCGTTGCTACGTAAGGCATACAGGTTGTTTTAACAAACGAAGATTTACTGTTTAACCACCATTAGTGTCTAAATTGACCGCTTTTAATGAATTTATAGCAAAAAAGTCAAAATCTTCGTTTATGAAAATCCTCTACAAGCGTTGATGCGTAAGGCTTTCGAGGTTTTCTGTCAGTCACTAACTAGCTTCTTTCGGCGGCATGCTCTCGTCCTTTTTTCTAAGCTGCCTGTGCGGCAGTTAACTATAGCGTTTACAAAAGTCACTTGTTACTGTCTTTTCTAAGCTGCCTGTGCGGCAGTTAACATTTTTCAATAAAATAATTTCTGGCGTGTACTTTTCTAAGCTGCCTGTGCGGCAGTTAACCCTAATTATAGTGTAAAATTTGATAGTTACAACAAGCACTTAGCTAAAAAAAACCTTTTTATCCGATATTTTTAAGCTATGATGTAACTTATTGAAATTTAAACTAATTTTTAAAGAACAAAATTTATTGGTTAAAACCAGGGTACAGTAGCGGTCTTTGATAAACCAAACTGATCAAATTTGCCATAAACTGGCTGATCTAGCAATTCGCCAAACTCAATATAACGCCTGTACTTTTTCCTATTAGAAAGACTCAGTAATTCTAAATAAGGCTCATTTAATTTTTTAGAAAACATTTTTTCTTTGTATCTTTTAGTTTCTTCTTTTGATATAGACTCACGTTTTATTATACGTCTGAGTTTTGCTTGGCTCATTGTCGTTTGTTTACGTGAAGCAGTACGAAATTTTGAGTTTTTAGGAACAAGCATGATCTCGCTCACGTCACAATAGCCTTTCATGCCCAGCTCTGAAGCACGAAGCAAAGGGTGCCTATAAATCAATGAATTAGGAGGTAGACGGAAAATTATCGTCGAGCTAAACTAGCCGTCTTTTTAGCCCAATAAGTAGCCAAAGCTGGCAAGGAGGTCAATCAATGGGCAATCCGGCACGTCAACCTCTCCTTCTTGAGCCCGATGAAAGTATTCCTTTTGATAGCGCTTTCCAACAATGCAAACAGCAGGCGGAACAATACTGGCAAACTTACCCCGACCTTCGTCAATCGATTGAAGAGAAAAAGCAGGCGGCCAATGAAGTCCCTAAAGCGCCGGAAGTTAAACCGCCTAGCAAGCTGATTAACCTCAACCAGCCTACGTCTCTGTTTGGTCATTGGCGTGGTAAAAAGCTGAAAGCAAAAATCAGAGCCAGTGAGCAATTAATTCGTGACAATATCCGAGCACTCAACGCAGCGATTAAGCCCCGCACTCAGGCTCAAAATAGCAAGTGCTCCCATCAAACCTTGGAGGAGATGCGCGAAGCCAAAGCCAATTTACTTTCCCCACAATTGCAAACTTGGCGATGTTTATTGCCGATCTTGATACAACAGTTTACCGAGATCCCTGACCCAAGGCAGCCTGGCAAAGTGCAACATAAATTGACGGTGTTGTTACTTTTTGGTTTGTTGTTGTTTGTCTTTCAACTCAAATCTCGACGTGAGATGAACCGTGAGTTAACCAGCCCTGTGCTAGTTGCTCATCTAGCCGCTGTTTTTCCTGAGTTTGAGAGTATTCCTCATGCTGATACGATCACGAGGCTGCTAGAGAAAATTGATCCTAAATCCATTGAGTCGGCCCATATCCAGCTTATTAAGGAACTGATTAAAAATAAGAAATTTAAATCATTGCTAGTCCAGGGTCACCTACCCATTACGTTAGATGGCACCCAGAAAGTTGTGCGTCATGGCCTACTGCAAGATGAGCGCTGGTGTGAGCGAGTGGTTGGCAACCCTGAAGCGGGAAACAAGCAACAATACGTTTATGTGTTAGAGGCAAACCTGACTTTTAACAATGGGTTGACCGTCCCCTTAATGACGGAATACCTTTATCGAGAAACGAATGAGTTATTGCAAGCTGAGGGTAAACAAGATAGTGAAACGACAGCATTTGAACGATTAGCCTCTCGCTTAAAAAGTTATTTTCCGCGCTTAAAATTATTATTACTAGCGGATGCTATGTTTGCTACGCAAACGGTAATGGGAATTCTGCATAAAAACCACTGGGCGTTTATTCTGAATTTACCCAAGCAAAAATGCACAGACTTAGCCAAGCAACTGAATCAACAGAAAGCGTTGGCCCAGGAAATTCCAGGGCAACCGGCATATCGAAAAAGGCGGCAGGAATTTTATTGGAAGAATGACGTGACTTATGGTTATGATTGGGAACTCACGCTTCATTTAGCGGGTTGCAAGGAACGCTACGAAGAGGTTGATCAAAAGACGGGAGAGATTGTTGAGCATTTTGTTGAACGAGCCTGGATTTCCAGTTTGCGTGTTTCACTGGGTCAGGTGCATGAGCTGTTTAATTTAACGGCTCGTCAAAAAGGATTAATTGAAGACAGTCATAACACAGAAAAAAACCGCGGCTATCATTACAAACACGCCTATTCTTATGACTGGCATGCGATGCAAGGTTTTCATTATTTATTACGATTGGGTCATGCTTTAAATGCACTGTCTGAGTTTTGCCAAGGGATCAAACAAACGGTCATTACGTGTGGTGTTGCAGCGACTTTAAAACAAATTAAAGAAACATTAGTGAACCCTTGGTTACCGATTGAATGGTACCAAGAGCAAAGGTTGTTAATACTGAAAACTACCCAAAATTTAAATCAGCAAAATAATGCTGAAATATTGTGTAAAAATGACTATGCTTTGTCTTTTTAACAAGACTAACGAGATGAGTATAAATGTTAAACTTCGCCGATTACGCTGCCCCTCTTTTTTCAAAATTAACTGGGAAAGTTGTTTTAAAAAAATCTATCGACGATTGTAGGAAAGCTATTAACTGAAGGTAGTTGTAAGTTGTTCAGTTCATCAAAAGATAACAATGAGTATAAAAAGATGATTCGTACACTTACCGGTGAAAATAAAAGCACCGATTTAGATCCAATAAAAACAAATGATGTATTGCTAGAACAGAGCTGTGAAAAACTTTCACACGCCAGTAAAATTGATGTTCTTCATGATCCTTCTGATATTAGAAAGCCACATAGCAAGCAAACTGAAAATCTAGGTAAAGTAAGGAGTCTGGACGGGGATATTATCAATGGTTACAGCACGCATAACGCAGTTGCATTAGTACCTGGTGATAAGGCTGTGCATCTACTATCGCATGTAAGCTACAGCAATAAAGACCCTAAGTTTTTAAAAGCTGAGCATATTAAGAAAATAGAGGCTGGAAAGCCATTTGAGGGAGATAAAGAGGCCAAGAGTCTTTATGAATCTGGTGATTACTTTAATAAAAAGCTGCTGTCTATTCGTGAAATAGAAAAAATAGGAATCTGCCTAAAATCAAAGAATGAAGATGCAACCATTACCCATATTCTAGATAGAGAGTTTGATGATAATGACTATCTCTCACTAATTGATACAAACCTAGATCAAGACTTTATTATTCGCTCAAAAATAACAAGAACAATAGAAGGTAGAGGTGATGATGGTAAAAAGCTTAAGCTGATTAACGCTGATTTTGATGCTCAAGGCGAAAAGCAATTCCAAAAGTTAACAGTTGGAAAGAATTGCGTACAAGACGGAAAAATAACTATTTATTTTGGAGAGTTTGAGAACATCAATGCAATTAAAATCCAAATTACAGGCAGAGATGGTAGGAGAATTTTTAAGAATGACATGCTGCTATTAACTAATAAAAAAGTAACGACTTTTGATGAGGCGTATGAGGTATACATAGCCTATCTATCTCGTGCGAAAATTGAATATGTTTTTAAATTTCTCAAGGAAGGACTAGGCTGGGAAAATATGCAGATAAAAAATTTTAAAGGGATACAAAATCTACTGGCTGTATGTTTTTATGTGGCCTCATATTTGTATGAGATAGGTAAGGAAAAAGCTTATGACGATTACGCAATTATGCTAGCTAAATTAGGAGATGGTAAGGGCAAGGTGACACGACACTTTATTGCGAAGGGTATTAGAAAACTTCTAACGTATCACTTAGTAGAGCAATTTTTTAAAGAAAATAGTGTTTCTCAAGAAGAACAAAAAGAATTATCGAATTCAGTTCAGGTAGGGAGATAACAATTTTGGGTAGTTCTCAGGTTAATACCCCAATTAAGATTGCAATTAGAGTAGCTAACGCTACTCAGATTGACAGTCAGGCTGATTAGCGCATCGATAGGTGGGACCTAGGCTTGCCTTTATCGAGCCAAGCAGGTAAAAAAGCACCATTTTGTATAGGTGTTTTAGGTAAAATTAGCGGGGATAAAACGAAAAGCTGCTGGAAAAATAATAAAACTAACAAGTGGTTAAAAAATAACTCGATTCTGCTGCTTCGTGCTTCAGAGCTCGCTTAAACTCGGTGATTTGTTGTAAAGGGGTTGCAGCGTGTTTGGTTTTAACGGGTTTTTTCTTAGCAGGCATTAGTTTTTCCTTCTGGTTGATTAAGAGCGCGGATTGTACACGAAAAAAAAGCGAGATGCCTTGATTATTACTAATCAATGCCCCCGCTTCTTTTCTTAAACTTTCGTCTTACTAGCAAAACGCTGGTTTAACTCTGCTTGCAGAGCTTGCAACCAACGCTCATTAGCGACTAACGTTTCACAACGAGCCTGTAGGCATTGCAGTTCTAACTGCAATTGCAAACACCTGCGTGACATCGCTAAGGATTGACCCAAATCGCCTGTCGATTTACAGGTCAATTCATTTCTGCCATAGACTTCAAAAAATTCGAGTCGCCCTAAAATATGACTGGGGTACGTAAAAAAATACTCATTCAAATAAGCACTTTTTCCGTCACGGCTAAATCGCCTGGCTTCTCGCCAAGGCAGTGTGCCGGCGGTCTTTTGTAAAAAGACAATATCCACAGTCACTTTAGCGGGTTCTGTCGCAAATTAATGGTTATTTGATATAATACCGACCAAATTTAGCATTGAATAATAATGGAGTTATTATGGCGATTAGTTTTAAAGGAAGACATTTCCCCAAAGAGATTATTTTAACAGCAGTACGCTGGAAGCTTGCGTACCCATTAAGTTACCGACGAATATTGAAGAGCTCATGGAGGAACGTGGTGTTAGCGTTGATCATTCTACAGTACAAAAATGGGTGGTTCGCTATGCGCCCCAGCTTGAGCGAGAGTTTCGTAAAAGCAAGCGCAAACTTGCTGATAGTTGGAAGATGGATGAGACTTATATTAAGGTCAATGGCAAGCAAGTTTATCTTTATCGTGCAGTTGATAAGTACGGTAACACCGTTGATTTTATGCTGTCAGAGAAGCGTGATCGTAAGGCAGTTCTAGCTTTTTTTAATAAAGCGATTGGATCAAGCGGGTTACCCAAAAAGGTTAACATTGATAAAAGTGGTGCAAATACAGCAGCGTTGGAAAGACTCAATACCTTATTATTTTTATCTGGATTCTGGTTTGCGATGGTCGAGGTTAGGCGCATTAAATACCTCAATAATCTGGTCGAACAAGACCATCGATCGATAAAGCGTATCACGAAATATACACTGGGTTTTAAAAAGTTCAATTCAGCTAAGGCAACAATAGCTGGTATTGAGTTATGCCATATGCTAAAAAAAGGGCAGATGCGAGGCAATAGCATGATGCCAGCCTGGCAGCAGTTCTACACGCTCGCAGACTAGTTGCGCCCAAAAATAGGCTACCTCATCTAGGTGTAAATTTTTCGACAGAACCCAGGAAGAGTCATGATTAAGGTTTAGAGTTTTTAAAGCATTAATTGCTTCTAGCACATGATTCTCGCTTCCTAAGCCATCATTAATCAGATCAATGGCATTGAGGAATACAGGAAAAAATTGCCTAAAATAACTGTACCGATCTTTTAATAGCAGAAACTCATGATTATATTTACTTTCCAACCAGTTATCGGTTTGCTCAACTTTACTAGCCAATAACTCTTTGGAAATAGACTCGTAAATGACCTCTCTTAGATCAGCATTAGCAATTTCCTCGTCTAAAATTAATTTGCCAATCAGCATAAAATCATGCAGTGTTGCCAGCGTCTCTTTCTTCTTTTTCTTGCTAGCACTTGCCATACTTTTATTAACAGCTTTTTCTGCCTTATGGATCAGTTTAATCAGCATCTCAATAATAGAATCAGTGTGATCCTGGTAAAGTTGTTGGCACAAGCAGACTAAAATACCATACTTTTTCCCTGGGCGTAGTTTTTCAACTCGAGATACAGAATAGTAGCGCGCGCTGCGGGCTAATCGCTGCTGATAATTTTTATTAAGCCAACTTAAATCAATCGTTAAAACACCTAGGGATTCAATGGCTTGTAACTTCTTAATTAACAGCAGGATACCCTCTACTGAAGGTACACCAGGTGTTTGCCTAAGGTGCCATAAAATAGAGCGTCTATTATTAACCTTGAGTACTGAGAACTACCCAAAATTGTTATCTCCCTACCTGAACTGAATTCGATAATTCTTTTTGTTCTTCTTGAGAAACACTATTTTCTTTAAAAAATTGCTCTACTAAGTGATACGTTAGAAGTTTTCTAATACCCTTCGCAATAAAGTGTCGTGTCACCTTGCCCTTACCATCTCCTAATTTAGCTAGCATAATTGCGTAATCGTCATAAGCTTTTTCCTTACCTATCTCATACAAATATGAGGCCACATAAAAACATACAGCCAGTAGATTTTGTATCCCTTTAAAATTTTTTATCTGCATATTTTCCCAGCCTAGTCCTTCCTTGAGAAATTTAAAAACATATTCAATTTTCGCACGAGATAGATAGGCTATGTATACCTCATACGCCTCATCAAAAGTCGTTACTTTTTTATTAGTTAATAGCAGCATGTCATTCTTAAAAATTCTCCTACCATCTCTGCCTGTAATTTGGATTTTAATTGCATTGATGTTCTCAAACTCTCCAAAATAAATAGTTATTTTTCCGTCTTGTACGCAATTCTTTCCAACTGTTAACTTTTGGAATTGCTTTTCGCCTTGAGCATCAAAATCAGCGTTAATCAGCTTAAGCTTTTTACCATCATCACCTCTACCTTCTATTGTTCTTGTTATTTTTGAGCGAATAATAAAGTCTTGATCTAGGTTTGTATCAATTAGTGAGAGATAGTCATTATCATCAAACTCTCTATCTAGAATATGGGTAATGGTTGCATCTTCATTCTTTGATTTTAGGCAGATTCCTATTTTTTCTATTTCACGAATAGACAGCAGCTTTTTATTAAAGTAATCACCAGATTCATAAAGACTCTTGGCCTCTTTATCTCCCTCAAATGGCTTTCCAGCCTCTATTTTCTTAATATGCTCAGCTTTTAAAAACTTAGGGTCTTTATTGCTGTAGCTTACATGCGATAGTAGATGCACAGCCTTATCACCAGGTACTAATGCAACTGCGTTATGCGTGCTGTAACCATTGATAATATCCCCGTCCAGACTCCTTACTTTACCTAGATTTTCAGTTTGCTTGCTATGTGGCTTTCTAATATCAGAAGGATCATGAAGAACATCAATTTTACTGGCGTGTGAAAGTTTTTCACAGCTCTGTTCTAGCAATACATCATTTGTTTTTATTGGATCTAAATCGGTGCTTTTATTTTCACCGGTAAGTGTACGAATCATCTTTTTATACTCATTGTTATCTTTTGATGAACTGAACAACTTACAACTACCTTCAGTTAATAGCTTTCCTACAATCGTCGATAGATTTTTTTAAAACAACTTTCCCAGTTAATTTTGAAAAAAGAGGGGCAGCGTAATCGGCGAAGTTTAACATTTATACTCATCTCGTTAGTCTTGTTAAAAAGACAAAGCATAGTCATTTTTACACAATATTTCAGCATTATTTTGCTGATTTAAATTTTGGGTAGTTTTCAGTAAAATAGAGCGTCTATTATTAACCTTGAGTAACACATCAAGCTTTTCCCTAACGGTATTCTTCAGCACATTTAAAAAATTTGATTCTATCTCTCGACGAGCAAGGTCACGGTATTTACCAACAAGACGACGCAAGGTTGATAAAGCTGGTTGCAAAATACCTTTTTCTTTCAGAAAGCACTGCACCTTAGGAACGAGCAAAGTAATCTGATCAGTTTGTCTTGCTTGCTTAATGAGATAGTCAGCCAACTCTTCTTGATTGCTAGCAGTATACTCTTTTACCGCGAGGTAGGTTTTGATCTTGTGTTGATGTCGTTGAATAACTCGACGATTAAGCTGATAAGACTGCATGAGGTCAGAAGGTAAACTAAGCTGATTACTTACGTAGTGGAGCAAGACGGTATCTAATTCTAAGGGAACTTGCTTAGGCAGGTAGTTACGGGTTCTAACAAAAGCAAGCTGGTAAGCAAAACCTAATTGGTTTTCGGGAGTTTTACATTGGCGAATAACTTGACTGTCCTGAAGAGTTAATTTTCCTAAAGTAATAATTTCCTTACGAACTAAAATTGGGTTCTGATCAAGTAGTTTCATTTTTAAGCATCCAAAAAACGTAGGTTTTCTTTACACGCGAGTCGATTGCCTTTTCCCGCCCAAACCCGTAAGATTCTTGCCTAAGAAAGGTGTCTAGTTTTCAATATTAATGAATTTAATAACACTATTGAGTTACCAGACAAAAATAGACCAACTGGAGCAACAGCCCACCCATGAAAGCAGGCTATGCGCGTATCTCAACCGCTGACCAAAACCTGAGCTTGCAAGAAGATGCCTTGAAAACTGAGGGGTGCCAACGCATCTATAAAGATATTGCCAGTGGTGCCCGTACTGCCAGGCCGGGGCTAGAAGAAGCCCTGGCTTATTTACGAGAAGGGGATCTCCTAGTGGTTTGGAAGCTTGATCGGTTAGGCCGCTCTGTGCCTCACCTCATTGACACCATTCAAACCTTAAACCAACAAGGGATTGGCTTTAAAAGCTTGCAGGAAAATATTGATACTACCACCAGTGGTGGTAAGCTAATCTTCCATATTTTCAGTGCCTTAGCCGAGTTTGAGCGAGACCTGATTCAAGAGCGAACACGCGCTGGACTCAAAGCCGCTCGTGCTCGGGGACGTTTAGGAGGACGACCACCTCTATTACAGGAACATCAGGTCAAAAAAATGCTGGGACGTTATGATGAACAGAAGATAACCGTTGCAGAAATTTGCAAGATTTATGGGATTAGCCGGCCTTCTTTTTATAATTACCTGAAGAAACGAAAACGGGCGATTGCTTAGGAATAAGCCAGTTCTACCAAGTTATCCACAGATCAGGCGCTTTTTTACAAGAAATTCCTTAGTACCCTAGAAAGCAACCCGAAACCACCTAAGAAAATAGCCCCCCATAAGCGGCCTTATGAGAACATGGCTATTTTATAAATATCATTTGTTTTTTATTGTTAGATTTGCAAATATAAAACATCTTATTTGAATTAGCATAACGATTTGCATATAAAGGTGTTTTCTATTTTAGAAATTATAAGATAAGCAACTACATATGTGAGAGACTGCCACAATTGTCAGTTAAATAGTTTTAATAGTGGTTTTTTTGTAATAGCGGGTTAATAAATGAATTTAGGTAAATTTAAAGTAGGCATATTACAGCAATACTACCAATATAAAAGCTTTATTCCTAACTCAATCAACCACGATTGGGATATTGATGATTTGAGCTTAGTTAGTCTTTTGAGTAAAGCTGATATGAAGCTCGGCGAGTTAAATGCTTATTCTGCTTTAATACCTGACGTTGATTTCTTTATTAAGATGCATGTTAATAAAGAAGCGACAGCTAGTAATCGTATAGAGGGAACACAAACTAACATAGAGGATATTTTGCAGAAGAAGCAGCACATACTTCCTGAGAAAAGAGATGATTGGGATGAGGTGCATAACTACATTAGGGCAATGAATCAAGGTATTGCACTATTAAGATCATTACCAATTTCTAGCCGATTACTATGTGATATGCTAGTGCGCCATCCTTTCTGTAAATTCCATTGACTTGCTGAAAATAAGCAGGCGACTCAGTCAGATTAGAAATTCCTTTTAAGGTAAACTTAACCAAAAAAGAGGAATGACAATGAGCTGCTATAAAAATGAGAACTTAATCGAAGAAGCCATACATGTTTTAGCGATGGAGGGGTTTGAAGCTTTACCTAAGCTTGTCTCCAGGTTGATGAATGAGGCTATGTTAATAGAAAGGGAGCGCCATTTAAATGCCAGTCCTTATGAGCGAACTGGCGATAGAAACGGATATGCGAACGGCTTTAAACCAAGGTTAATTAACACAGGTCAAGGTCAGCTTGAGCTACAGATACCGCAGGTTAGAGACTCCAATGAAGCCTTCTATCCATCAGTCTTAGAGCGAGGTGTACGCTCTGATAGAGCACTTAAGCTGGCTGTCGCTGAAATGTATGTGCATGGGGTTTCCACGCGCAAAGTTGAAAAGGTGCTAAAGCAACTCTGTGGAACAGATATTTCAAGCACAGAGGTAAGCCGTTGCGCTAAATTGTTGGATGAAGATTTAAAGAAATGGCGAAATAAGCCGTTAGGAAAGATAAAATATCTTTGGCTAGATGCACGTTATGAGAAGGTGCGCACTAGCGGCACAGTACAAGACTGTGCGGTATTGATAGCCTATGGCTTTGATGAATCAACCGGCAAGAGAACAGTGCTAGGTGTTTCTGTTGCGTTATCAGAGGCTGAGGTACATTGGCGTGATTTTCTTCAGCAGTTGGTTGAGCGAGGTATACATGGTATTGAGTTGATTACTAGCGACGCTCATACTGGCCTAAAAGCCGCTAGAAGAGCTGTGTTCCCCAGTGTTCCTTGGCAACGCTGCCAATTTCATTTGCAGCAAAATGCTCAGGCTCACATACCAAAGCGCTCAATGAAGGAACCAGTAGCTGAGGAGATTACAGCTATATTTAATGCCTCAAACATTCATGAGTCGGAAAGACTATTGGCTATGGCGGTAGATAAATATCAGCAAACAGCACCAGAGCTTTCTTCTTGGTTGGAAGTGAATATACCGGAGGGCTTAGTAGTGATGAACTTTGACAGGCCGCATCAAAAAAGATTAAGAACCAGTAACATAGCTGAGCGCGTAAACAGAGAGGTAAAAAGAAGGACGCATACAGTTGGAATTTTCCCTAATACTGAATCGTGCCTAAGGCTCGTATCAGCTGTTTTAGTGGAAATTGATGACCAGTGGAGCGGATCACCTAGATACTTAAGTTGAAGTGAATAATAAGGCTTCATAGGGTTTTAGGATAGATCATTCTTGTTCTTATTAACGAGATATAATTGCTATTACCTAAAAGTTAATAATTTATTTTGAGAGGAGAAAAATTTGAGGTATAAATAATTTTTTAGATTGATTAGCATAATTAATTTAAGATATTATGCGATGAGACAGGTACAATAGAGTGCCATTTAGAATTTTAAAGGTTTTTCTAAGTACTGAAGTTGGTTTTTACAGACAAAATAACGCTCTATCTGTGATATCCATCAAACTATCCTGCAAGGCGTGAGAGGTAAATATAAACATCCGGGTGTGATAAGGACGAGTCAGAACTGGATTGGCGGAGCATCTATTAACGATGCCGTTTTTATTCCACCTCATCATGACCATCTACCGTTGCTAATGAAAGATCTAGAAAAATTTTTAAATAACGAAACAATTCTAGCTCCTGAGCTAATACGGATTGCAATAGCACATTATCAATTTGAAACAATTCACCCCTTTTTAGATGGTAATGGCCGTGTAGGACGGTTATTAATTACTCTTTATCTTGTGAGTAAAGGGATTTTACTTAAGCCAACACTTTATTTGTCATCTTTCTTTGAAGCAAATAAATCACTCTATTACGATAATTTAATGCGTGTGCGTACTCATAATGATTTGACACAATGGGTGAAGTTTTTTTTAGAGGGTGTTAGAGAAACCTCTGAAAATTCCATCCAAACATTTTGCTTAATACTAGAGCTTAGAAAACAATGTGACGAAAAAGTGAAAACACTTGGCCGTAAAATTAAAACTGGAACTGTATTGCTAGACTTTCTATATAGTACCCCGATTATAGACAGTCAGCTTATTTCAGAAGTGCTCAATGTTGATCGGGCAACATCCATAAGATTGATTGACGATTTTGTACGCTTGGATATTTTAAAAGAAACGACAGGACAAAAAAGAAATCGATTGTTCTCGTTTAGTGACTATATAAAGCTTTTTAATTAAGATTAAGGGTAGTATTTAATGTATTTTACAGATCTCATTATAAAGAACATTGGCCCAATAGATAATATTGCAGGGTGCTGCCTCTATATAATGTAGGCTATATTGCTGCTGGCACGCCAAAATCATTGACCTTCTCCCAAAACTGATCCCATCTGCCTTTAGTCTTTACTAGTGTTCTCAAGCATAAAACGATTTTCATTCCCTTGTCTTTCCAGCGCATTCCTGATCCGCCTAATCTTTGTTTAACAATTGTTTTACATGCTGCTTCAGTGACGCCAGAGCCAATTGGTGCATTCTGCTTAATCAAATTATGATACGACATTCGCTTTTCTTTAATATTATTTTCAAAATACGTAATTGTTCCTTCTAGCTTTTCTCTAAGCGATTTATTCAGGTTTTTATTTAGATGCTCTTTAAGCTCAGCAAGTATTCTACCTGCCGCACCTTTCTTGTGCTTTAAGTCATGACATCTCTCTTCGAGCCAAACATCACGCTCATTTCTTTCAGATTTTTTGGTAAATACTGCCTTTGATGCTTCGCCGAGATATTCAGTTGCATGCCAAAAATCTAAAATTTGCGTATCAGTATGTTTTTTTAGAAATGGCCAATTATTTTTTGCTCCATCAGCAACGCCAATTGTTTTAGCATCAGGGTAATATTTCTTTTTCAGCTTTATTTCCTTTTCAAGCCTATTAAAGAATTCATCTTTTCCATATTCTGGTGATGCTGCAACGTAGGTTGTGTGCAGGCGTGCACCATGCTTATCATACATGGAAATAGTTCCAACCATGCTCTCTCTATAACCATCATCAACGGTGAGAACATATGCACCATCTAAGCTAATACTTAGCATCTCAATGACTGCATCAAGCTTTGGCTCTTCATATTCCCACTCAGCCTCTTTGGCTTGTGCAATACCGCCAACAAAATCAGTTGCCCGTTGCAAGTATGAATGTGAGATTTTACGGTTATGATTGACCTTGAGATCATCAATAACACTAGGAGCAGGTAAGTTTGAGTATTTATGTGAGATTATTTTTGCAAATCGCGGTGTTGATCCTTGGATAATTCTAGCCTTATCTTCTAAAGGACAAAAGATCTTCCCGCCTTTAGAGGTTTGATAAACATAACGCTTAACTCGAGCAACTCCATAAGGCGTTTGGTAATTTGCTTCATCTCTACTTCGTGCTGTTAGCTTTATTTTTCCAACATGGATAGGAGAGCCATCTGCATCAAACTTACTTAAAGCTTTTTCAGTGGCTAATGTTCCAACCTCATTAAGGCCGTCAAGAATTGCATCCTCACATTCAAGCATGGATCCTTTTAGTGGAAGCTTGAGCTCAATAGTTAATTCATTATTTTCATCAGAGAGAATTCTAGTTAACATCCAAACACCATCCGTAATCAAGTTAAAGTGTATATTATGCTATATTTTCTACATTATATAAAGGCAGCACCCATATTGCATTAGAGTTTCCCTTTAATAAAGAAACAGGTAATCCTGAGCCACTTCTTATTGTCGGCGCCAATGGTACTGGTAAAACAATACTACAAGCAAACTTAATGGACACACTGTATGAGATACACAGGCAGTTATTCGATGATATTCCGTATCATAATAATATGGGATATTATTTCTACAAGCTTCAAGGTGGTTTAAATTTAAAGATCGGTTGTCAATATGGATTTACCATTACGAAATGTGTAAATAAAAAAGGAGAAAAAATTGATAGAGCGTTATTTTGTCTGTAAAAACCAACTTCAGTACTTAGAAAAACCTTTAAAATTCTAAATGGCACTCTATTGTACCTGTCTCATCGCATAATATCTTAAATTAATTATGCTAATCAATCTAAAAAATTATTTATACCTCAAATTTTTCTCCTCTCAAAATAAATTATTAACTTTTAGGTAATAGCAATTATATCTCGTTAATAAGAACAAGAATGATCTATCCTAAAACCCTATGAAGCCTTATTATTCACTTCAACTTAAGTATCTAGGTGATCCGCTCCACTGGTCATCAATTTCCACTAAAACAGCTGATACGAGCCTTAGGCACGATTCAGTATTAGGGAAAATTCCAACTGTATGCGTCCTTCTTTTTACCTCTCTGTTTACGCGCTCAGCTATGTTACTGGTTCTTAATCTTTTTTGATGCGGCCTGTCAAAGTTCATCACTACTAAGCCCTCCGGTATATTCACTTCCAACCAAGAAGAAAGCTCTGGTGCTGTTTGCTGATATTTATCTACCGCCATAGCCAATAGTCTTTCCGACTCATGAATGTTTGAGGCATTAAATATAGCTGTAATCTCCTCAGCTACTGGTTCCTTCATTGAGCGCTTTGGTATGTGAGCCTGAGCATTTTGCTGCAAATGAAATTGGCAGCGTTGCCAAGGAACACTGGGGAACACAGCTCTTCTAGCGGCTTTTAGGCCAGTATGAGCGTCGCTAGTAATCAACTCAATACCATGTATACCTCGCTCAACCAACTGCTGAAGAAAATCACGCCAATGTACCTCAGCCTCTGATAACGCAACAGAAACACCTAGCACTGTTCTCTTGCCGGTTGATTCATCAAAGCCATAGGCTATCAATACCGCACAGTCTTGTACTGTGCCGCTAGTGCGCACCTTCTCATAACGTGCATCTAGCCAAAGATATTTTATCTTTCCTAACGGCTTATTTCGCCATTTCTTTAAATCTTCATCCAACAATTTAGCGCAACGGCTTACCTCTGTGCTTGAAATATCTGTTCCACAGAGTTGCTTTAGCACCTTTTCAACTTTGCGCGTGGAAACCCCATGCACATACATTTCAGCGACAGCCAGCTTAAGTGCTCTATCAGAGCGTACACCTCGCTCTAAGACTGATGGATAGAAGGCTTCATTGGAGTCTCTAACCTGCGGTATCTGTAGCTCAAGCTGACCTTGACCTGTGTTAATTAACCTTGGTTTAAAGCCGTTCGCATATCCGTTTCTATCGCCAGTTCGCTCATAAGGACTGGCATTTAAATGGCGCTCCCTTTCTATTAACATAGCCTCATTCATCAACCTGGAGACAAGCTTAGGTAAAGCTTCAAACCCCTCCATCGCTAAAACATGTATGGCTTCTTCGATTAAGTTCTCATTTTTATAGCAGCTCATTGTCATTCCTCTTTTTTGGTTAAGTTTACCTTAAAAGGAATTTCTAATCTGACTGAGTCGCCTGCTTATTTTCAGCAAGTCAATGGAATTTACAGAAAGGATGGCGCACTAGCAAAAAATTGAATACTATGATCCCGCTGGACAGGTAGACGAGAGTGAGCTTAATGAGATAATTACAGAATCATTAATGCAACAAGTACGACAAAATAAAGGTCAAAAGCAGGTAACACCTCTCAACAAAACAAGTGAGTTAGCAGAAGAGCTTAAAAGTACCCCTCACTTTTACCAGCCTGCCTATCGATATGAAGAACCATTTTGGATGAATAGAGAAATTAGTAATCCTAACAAACACTTTGAAAATAAAAAGCTTTTTAATGGTAATCTTGGGCGAAATTTAGAAATTATATCATCTTCAAATGAAATTTATAAATATTTGCTAAACTTAGCATTGGATAACATATTAAATAAATTCAAAGATGATAATGATAAAAATAAATGGAATATGGTTAACACTGTATTACAAGGTGTTATAAATAATAAAAATGCTATTTTAACTATAGGTAGCAGACATGGAAATAGACTGACTATTTCAGAACAAAACTTCCAATTTCAGCTTCTTTCTAAAGAAGATGTGATCAACCCTATAAGAGAAGGGTTTATTTATATATATATTGAAGAGGGGGTATTAAGGTATTGGTCAACAAAAGGCAACCATAACCTAGTATCAACAAAACCTATGT
Source organism: Gammaproteobacteria bacterium (assembly GCA_965196985.1). Taxonomy (GTDB): domain Bacteria; phylum Pseudomonadota; class Gammaproteobacteria; order UBA12402; family UBA12402; genus 2-12-FULL-35-23. The sequence continues at coordinate 198,186 of CBDALO010000008.1, forward strand.
TTGATCAACCTTGCACGGGTGAAATCAAACTATCTGACATTATTAGCACTGAAAGATTGGAAGAAGGCGGAGAAATTGATGAAACTGATATTTTTAAATCCCAAGATAAAATTATTTCAATGATAGATAGTAAAGGAGACTTACCAAAACCAGGAAGATTCACTCTTATACCTAGTATCGAGCACATGTCATTAGGGCAATCTACTCTTTTCAATCTCTTTGTTAATATAATCTATTATTCAGAGGGTGCTGCCTCTATATAATGTAGGCTATATTACTGCTGGCACGCCAAAATCATTAACCTTCTCCCAAAACTGATCCCATCTTCCTTTAGTCTTTACTAGTGTTCTCAAGCATAAAACAATTTTCATTCCCTTGTCTTTCCAGCGCATTCCTGATCCGCCTAATCTTTGTTTAACAATTGTTTTACATGCTGCTTCAGTGACGCCAGAGCCAATTGGTGCATTCTGCTTAATCAAATTATGATACGACATTCGCTTTTCTTTAATATTATTTTCAAAATACGTAATTGTTCCTTCTAGCTTTTCTCTAAGCGATTTATTCAGTTTTTTATTTAGATGCTCTTTAAGCTCAGCAAGTATTCTACCTGCCGCACCTTTCTTGTGCTTTAAGTCATGACATCTCTCTTCGAGCCAAACATCACGCTCATCTCTTTCAGATTTTTTGGTAAATACTGCCTTTGATGCTTCGCCGAGATATTCAGTTGCATGCCAAAAATCTAAAATTTGCGTATCAGTATGTTTTTTTAGAAATGGCCAATTATTTTTTGCTCCATCAGCAACGCCAATTGTTTTAGCATCAGGGTAATATTTCTTTTTCAGCTTTATTTCCTTTTCAAGCCTATTAAAGAATTCATCTTTTCCATATTCTGGTGATGCTGCAACGTAGGTTGTGTGCAGGCGTGCACCATGCTTATCATACATGGAAATAGTTCCAACCATGCTCTCTCTATAACCATCATCAACGGTGAGAACATATGCACCATCTAAGCTAATACTTAGCATCTCAATGCCTGCATCAAGCTTTGGCTCTTCATATTCCCACTCAGCCTCTTTGGCTTGTGCAATACCGCCAACAAAATCAGTTGCCCGTTGCAAGTATGAATGTGAGATTTTACGGTTATGATTGACCTTGAGATCATCAATAACACTAGGAGCAGGTAAGTTTGAGTATTTATGTGAGATTATTTTTGCAAATCGCGGTGTTGATCCTTGGATAATTCTAGCCTTATCTTCTAAAGGACAAAAGATCTTCCCGCCTTTAGAGGTTTGATAAACATAACGCTTAACTCGAGCAACTCCATAAGGCGTTTGGTAATTTGCTTCATCTCTACTTCGTGCTGTTAGCTTTATTTTTCCAACATGGATAGGAGAGCCATCTGCATCAAACTTACTTAAAGCTTTTTCAGTGGCTAATGTTCCAACCTCATTAAGGCCGTCAAGAATTGCATCCTCACATTCAAGCATGGATCCTTTTAGTGGAAGCTTGAGCTCAATAGTTAATTCATTATTTTCATCAGAGAGAATTCTAGCTAACATCCAAACACCATCCTTCATCATGTTAAAGTGTATATTATGCTATATTTTCTACATTATATAAAGGCAGCACCCTATTCAGATGCGTTACATAAAAACTTAAATGAGATAGCAGGAGTTGTTATTGTTGATGAAGTTGACTCACACCTTCATACTGAACTGCAATATAAAGTGTTACCTAATCTTATTAGCTTATTTCCAAAAATTCAGTTTATTTTAACAACACATTCACCTCTTTTTTTATTAGGTATGAAGCAAGTATTTAAAGCCCAGAATTTTAAGATTATCAATATGCCTGATGGTGAGTTTATCGACCCTGAAATGTTTTCAGAATTTATGTGCGCATATAACGCTTTTCAAGGCTCAGAAAAATTTCAGCAAGATATAAAAGAGTATAAAGGTCAAATGATGATCGTAGAGGGTATAACGGATGTTAATTACATAAAACAAGCTGCGAAGCTATTAAAAAAAGAAAATTTAATTAAAAAGATAAGGATTATTGATGGTAAATGCTGTAGTGAGCTTGATAAAATATGGCAGGCTAGAATATTTACTGGTAATGATGTAAGCGAAAAAATACTTCTCCTTTATGGGTGCTGCCTCTATATAATGTAGGCTATATTACTGCTGGCACGCCAAAATCATTAACCTTCTCCCAAAACTGATCCCATCTTCCTTTAGTCTTTACTAGTGTTCTCAAGCATAAAACAATTTTCATTCCCTTGTCTTTCCAGCGCATTCCTGATCCGCCTAATCTTTGTTTAACAATTGTTTTACATGCTGCTTCAGTGACGCCAGAGCCAATTGGTGCATTCTGCTTAATCAAATTATGATACGACATTCGCTTTTCTTTAATATTATTTTCAAAATACGTAATTGTTCCTTCTAGCTTTTCTCTAAGCGATTTATTCAGTTTTTTATTTACATGCTCTTTAAGCTCAGCAAGTATTCTACCTGCCGCACCTTTCTTGTGCTTTAAGTCATGACATCGCTCTTGGAGCCAAACATCACGCTCATCTCTTTCAGATTTTTTGGTAAATATTGCCTTTGATGCTTCACCGAGATATTCAGTTGCATGCCAAAAATCTAAAATTTGCGTATCAGTATGTTTTTTTAGAAATGGCCAATTATTTTTTGCTCCATCAGCAACGCCAATTGTTTTAGCATCAGGGTAATATTTCTTTTTCAGCTTTATTTCCTTTTCAAGCCTATTAAAGAATTCATCTTTTCCATATTCTGGTGATGCTGCAACGTAGGTTGTGTGCAGGCGTGCACCATGCTTATCATACATGGAAATAGTTCCAACCATGCTCTCTCTATAACCATCATCAACGGTGAGGACATATGCACCATCTAAGCTAATGCTTAGCATCTCAACGCCTGCATCAAGCTTTGGCTCTTCATATTCCCACTCAGCCTCTTTGGCTTGTGCAATACCGCCAACAAAATCAGTTGCCCGTTGCAAGTATGAATGTGAGATTTTACGGTTATGATTGACCTTGAGATCATCAATAACACTAGGAGCAGGTAAGTTTGAGTATTTATGTGAGATTATTTTTGCAAATCGCGGTGTTGATCCTTGGATAATTCTAGCCTTATCTTCTAAAGGACAAAAGATCTTCCCGCCTTTAGAGGTTTGATAAACATAACGCTTAACTCGAGCAACTCCATAAGGCGTTTGGTAATTTGCTTCATCTCTACTTCGTGCTGTTAGCTTTATTTTTCCAACATGGATAGGAGAGCCATCTGCATCAAACTTACTTAATGCTTTTTCAGTGGCTAATGTTCCAACCTCATTAAGCCCATCAAGAATTGCGTCCTCACATTCAAGCATAGATCCTTTTAGTGGAAGCTTGAGTTCAATAGTTAATTCATTATTTTCATCAGAGATAATTCTAGCTGACATCCAAACACCATCCTTCATCATGTTAAAGTGTATATTATGCTATATATTCTACATTATATAAAGGCAGCACCCTCCTTTATGATAGTGATGCAAGAAAAAGGATATGGAGTTTAATCGGCTTTACAAAAGATCACTTAGAAAAATTAATAAAAACCCAATAGATAAAGGAATAGAAAACCTTTTTTCTAGTAAAACTATTGAGAAAGCTATTCAGCACAAACCAGCATTTATAGATATTCATGGAGCTCAAAAAATTACTCTGCGTGGTGAAGAAAAAAATGTTCCAGAAACTAAGATGGTCAATAACGATGAAAAAACAAATCTTTGTAACTGGTTATGTGCAAACGGGACTAAAGATGACTTTGAGAATTTTCATGCAGTATTTGAAATAATAGAAAATGTTTTCGTACCAAAAAGCTAGCCAATGTAAGTAGCTGTAATCGTCACACGATCATGGCCGAGCTCTCTGGAAATCAGTAGACGCGCTCTTCGACCAATGAGTCGTTCTTCCTTAGTAAACGCTTTTCTGGGTTTTCCGCCATTCAGTGGCGATTCCCAACCGGTTAAGGTTTTATAGCGTTGCTGCGCATAAGCGTGGCGCAAGCCATGCAGCTTGCGTAACCCGGCTTGGTTAGTAGTCTTGTCATAAAATTCTCGTTGGGCAATGTAGCTTTTTGAATTGGGAATCATTGAGTCCTTTTGACCAACAAGTTGTTTCGCCGCTTCTAATGCTTGGCGTTGTGCCTCAGTGCGAATCGGAGGTAAGCGATCCACGGGCGTCCTTGCTTCCGTAGCTAACACGTGCTAGGTGCTATCCGGCGGCACATTCCATGGCAGCAGTGCCTCAATATCTTCTAATGTTTTGCAATGTGGTAGGCGCTCATAAAGATAGGTGAAGTATCGACAGACATTGTGATGATGCAGTTCAGCAGTTAGAGCTAGACTTGCATGCATTGCTAGTGCGTTAGCGCCTGGCATTGTGTCGCAAAATAGAAAGTTCTTCCTTGCAAGCACTAAGAGCTTAATGTCTCTCTCTGTGTGATTGTTATCAATCTCACATCTACCATCATCAAGAAACCGAGTCATGTTTTCCCAATGCTTGATGACATATTCCATTGCCCTGCCAAGATGAGATTGTGGTAGAACCTTTGGATAATACTCCTCTAGCCACTCCTTGTACTCATCCATAATCGGTTTTGATTCTTTCTGCCGAAGCGCAAGGCGTTGCTCAGGCGACATCTCTTCTTCTTTCGCCTTTCTTTCAATCCGGTAGAGTTTTTTATAGACCCGCATAGCATGAGCGGCTAACCCATTCTTTTTGGTCGCCTTGGTGATCTCTTCAAATTTCCTGCGGGTATGAAGGTTGCACGCAATGATCGTAACGCCGGTATTTTCTAATTGGTCGAATATAGGGCTTGCATCAGTATGAAGCTTGCCAGTCCACCCTTGAAACCATTCTACTAGAAACTCACTGTGGTCACTTGGCGTATAGGCAAACAGGATAACCTCACGACCAGGAGCACCACCTCGCATGCAATGAATCAGTGACTTAGTTTGTGGCCGTCGACCAGGCTCTTTTAAGACTTGTAATTTAGTCGCGTCACAACTTGCTATTTCATAATCCAGCAGCTCATCCTTCAATAGATTATAAATCGGCTGTAAAGGTTTAGTCAGCTCAATAAACCAACGTGACATAGTTTGCCTGGATAGATTGACGCCGTATTGTGAGCGTAGTTGTTTTTCTAAATGATAAAAGGGTTGTCTATCCCTGATTTTACTAGACACTAAATGCGCTAGTAATGATTCAGACGCCTCGGCCTTAGGTAGGATATGTAAAGGCTTAGGTGCAACCGTAACACCACCTTGCTCGCAATCACAGCCTAGTTTTTCACGGCGCTCTTCAATCATTTCAAAGACAGCTGGTTTGTAGTTCAGTATTTTTTTAGTCTCAAAACCCATTGGGCATTTTTCTTTACCGCAAGGACAAATACGCTGGTCATCAGGTACTGGAATGATTCTCACCGTCACAGGTAATTCATTCTTGACCTTCTTCTTACGTTTGTGAGAAGAGACAACAACTGCTTCATCATCTTCTTGATCCTCCGGTGTTGAGAGATCACCGAAGAGTGGCAACTGATCTTCTATGTAGCGCTCAGATTTACTACCAAAATGCTGTCGTTGGAGCTTAGCAAATTGTATCTTCAAATGATCATAAGCCTCGGCATACTGTTCAACACGAGCATGTTCTATTTCAAGCTTATGACAAAGCTTTTCATTTATTCCGACTTGTTGATAGAAAAGCTCACTAGGGACTGTTTGCATTGCGTTTCTCATTCAAATAACTACTGCAAAGTGTACCATGACATTTTAAGTGCAATATTTTCTTCCTCAGGCGTTTGGTTAGCGCATATTACTTTTTTGGGGTAGCTGGTCATTGTGATGTTTTCTTTTCAACTCCTAGCGGATCTCACAAAGCCTGGGCTAAGGATATAAAACAAGCATTAAAATCACGTGTAAAATCAAAAAACACAGAAAAAACCTGTCAAGACTTTTTTTGCCATTTTAGTAAAAAAACTCGGGAGAGACTTTGGGTAATGACTTTTGCTTCATCCAGTTTAAACCTGACAATAACCAGCTTAACTGATCTTGGGTCAACTCGATAGTCTCATCTGCTTCGCTAGGGAACTTCAGCTTACCTTTTTCTAATCGTTTGTAGCAAAGCCAAAAACCATTTTGGTCGTACCAAAGTAATTTTATTTTATCGCGCTGCCTGTTACGAAAAAGAAATAGCTGGCCTGAGCTTGGGGTCATTGAGAGATGATCGGCAATCAGCATTACTAGGCCATCAATCTGTTTTCTAAAGTCCACAGGGGTACGATAAAACCAGATCGGTGTTTTCCAGTTCTGAAACATTAGCAAAGCCTCTGAATCAAAGACGCTAAGCTATCCTGGTCATAAAAGCTAATCTGTATGTGTGAGTTGACCTGCATGACAGCCACTGGTTGTGCTGGCTGCTCAGACACGCAAACAACCTTTGCTAGCGTTTTTTGCTGTTCTCTTCTCAAACGATAGAGAAACTGCGTGTAAGGTACGTTATTCTCTCGGCAGTATTTCGCTTTGGTTAACTTGCTTTGCTTAAAGTCGGAAAGGTGTTTTTCCCAATAAGCATCTGTGTAAGTAGCATTTTCATTTTCAGGATTTGTTGCTGACATACCGTAAGCTCCTTGTTACTATTTGCGGGAGCATACAGTCACATGAATTTAACTAGTTGACTAGGGTGTACTTGCTGGATCGCTTACTTTCGCCGCTTCTAATGCTTGGCGTTGTGCCTCAGTGCGAATCGGAATGGAGCGGGGCACGTTTCCTTTTGTCCAGCTTCCTTTGAGCGCTAAGCGATCACCGTGATCGGCTACGTGTGGCTGGATCTTTAAACACTCTTCACGCCGCAAGCCAAATGCTTGCTGCAAGGACAGTGAGACTTTTAATTGCTCGTTATGGATCGGATCAAAATTGACGTCATGAATTGCTTTATTGTGATTCGGAACCGTCACCCGTTTGGCAATGCCGTACTCTTGGTTGCTTTTCACCACGCTAGCCCGACCAAACTCACGACAGATAAAACGCAGATCGGCTAATCGATTTTTAATTGTGCCCGCTGACAAGCCTTTGGCCTGCCAATGATCGACTAAGGCTTGAATGTGCTTTTGCTTTAAACCTCGAATGTGTCGCACGATGTAACCCAGCTCGTGCAGATCACTGGCCGTGGTGACTAAACGTCGGGTCATGCTGTATCGGGTTTCATAAGAAAACCGCCTCTCATGGTATTTGATAAATTGAAAGATCGAGTGGTTAATGGATTTGGTGGCTGTCTTGCTAAACATAATAATCCCTTAGGTGATAAAGTGAGGTAAGCCCTAGCTCAGTTTTGAGTCGTTCAAGTGCTTGCGCTTCGCTTCCCTCAGCTAATAAACTGTTAAAACGCTGTTGCGCATAATAGCGCCGAAAGTTTTGTTTTGGATTGATATTGACACTGGCCAAATCAATGTCCATTAATTGCGACAAGGCAACCTCGGAATACCGATCCGCTAAAACCCCTTGCTGCTCGACTAAGTCACGGCGAGCTTTGATGGCTTGCAGCTGTTCTGGTGAGACAATTGGAATCAAGCGGTCGGTTTTGTTGTACGCCAAACTTCGATCAATCAGTAATGTCTGCGTTGTGCTAGCTTCTTGATAGGCCATGCACAGATCTAACCGGATGGACTCGGTTTTCATTAACCCAAGTTTGGCCATTTCACCCTGAAAATCAAAAATTTCATCACTATTTTTAACTCAACCCATTGATTTTACTTGCCTAGAAACGTGAATTCTCGAATGTAGTGACACATAATGGCAATAAGGGGTTGCATGGGCTGGTGAAGTGATGAGAGTATTGAGTTATGTATATTCGAACCTCTACACAAAAGAGTCCTCGGACAGGTAAGTCTTACGCAACCTACCGACTTGTTGATACTCATCGCACTGCTGACGGCAAAGTACGTCAAAGACTGATTTTAAATCTTGGTGCGAATTTTTCAGTAAAAGACCTTCTGCGAAACTAAATACTGGGCGAGCTTATGCTCGTTTGTAGTTTTAGAATCCGGCTTGAAGATTGAGAATCCCAGCAATAATATTAAATCTCATATTGTGTTTTCTGCGAAAATTCCTATACACCTCCCCAAGAATGCGGAATTTTTTAAATTTTGAGAATTGATGTTCAACCCTAATACGGATCTTGCTGTGATTACGGTTATCCTCTTTTTGTTGAGTAGTTAATTTGCCGCCTTTGGGCTTTTTATGAGGTAAGTTAACCAAGGGGTCAGTATGTTGAATTCCTTGGTATCCTAGATCAGCATATTTTTCTGCTGGTGGCAGTGGGCTGCCACGTTGTCGGATCTTAATATCATGAACCCTCCCAGGCATTGTTTGAGAGACGTTGATTATTTTTCCGGATGTACTCATTGCTATCTCCACCTTTTGAGTATGTCTTTTCTTTTTACCAGAATAATAATCTTTACGTGGCTTCTTCTTTTTGGGGCGCTGAATAGGCTGCTCCGTTACATCCATTAATATAGCGCAAACCGCATCTTCTGTTAGGGTTCTGTCTTTTTTAATATGAATATGCTTGGCCACTAAGGGTTCTAAGCGTTTAAATAAGCGGCAGACATTACTGTCATCCAAACCAACAAAGTAACCTAAGAATTCATGTGTTACATAAGTGCGATAGTACATCATGAGAAGCAAAAGGCGATCATGGTGCGTGGTGAGTTTCGGGCGCCTTCCCAGCTTACTAAACTCATCATCAAGTGATGACTTCACTTGTTGGTGTATCGTTTCAAAATCATCAAGGGTCAAACCAGTTAACTTTTTAAAAATACGCGGGCGGTTACTGAGTTGCTGATAGCTTAATAGCATATGCCTTTCCATGAATGATTATTAATCAGGCAATTATAAGCAAATTTTAGCTAGTTTCTAGAACTGCCCTTAGTTACGCAGAAGGTCTAAAGAAGGACAGTTGGAAATTGCTTGCTGACCGTATTGAGGAAATTTTAACGGGTCAAGGCACGTTAATTTCAATACCAGCACATCTCGAAAAACAGGCGCAAATGTATGTAAAACGCATTCGCTCTAGGTTTGCTGATGACAATGAGACAAGTATCGCTGTTAATTCAGTAAGCGCGGTAGAACCTGACTTTAAAACAGTGGATGTTAACTCCATTGAGAGCGCGGACATACGACACGTTGGAGCTGAGGCGTTGGGCTTACATGCTGCCAGGCAATTACAACTTGAGGAATTGTTCAGGGCTTTGGGCTTTAATCAAAAACAATGTCACCTGATGCTTGCTACCATCATTGGGCGGCTAGTTGCCCCAGGAAGTGATTTAAGTACGCACTATTATTTAAGCAATCAAAGTGCGTTAGATGAATTACTGGGTACTGATTTCTCAGAACTATCACTCAAGAAATTCTATAAGACTGCTGATGAGTTACTCAAACATAAGCAAATGATTGAAGATCAATTATTCGAACGTGAGAAAAATCTCTTTAGTTTAAATCAGGTGATCACTCTCTACGATATAACCAATACCTACTTTGAGGGTAGAGCATTACAGAATGATCACGCACAGCATGGTCGATCAAAGGAGAAGCGGTCTGATTGTCCGCTTGTTTCTCTAGGACTCGTGCTGGATGGCTCAGGGTTCCCGCAACGCAGTGAATTTTTCAAAGGGAATGTTAGCGAGCCTAAAACATTATCCGAAATGCTAACTGAGCTTCATGCACAGCCAGAGGCAACAATTATCTTAGATGCTGGTTTTGCAACTGAAGAAAATATTTCATGGCTTACTGAAAAAGGTTTCCATTATATTGTAGTGAGCCGTAGAGCATTGCCTGTTGTCGATGAAAACATTGATAAAGTGCTAGTAAAAGAATCAGTAAATAATACGGTTACAGCGCAATTAATTAAAGATACTGAAGCAAATGAAGTCTTACTGTACTGCCATTCTCAGGCTAAGGAAGAAAAAAGCTTAAATATGATTAGTAAGGCTGAGACTCGTTTCGAAGAGGAATTAATTAAGTTAGCTAATGGACTCACTAAAAAAACCGGAATGAAAGCAATTGAGAAAGTAACCTTGCGTTTAGGTCGAATAAAGGAGCGCCATAAACGTGTTTCAGGTCGATACACTATCACGCTTGATTCAGAGGCTGATAAGGTTACGAAAATCAGTTGGAGTAAAGTTAACTCTGAGAATCTGGGCGCATATTGTTTGCGTAGTAACAGAATGGATTTAGATGAAAAAACAATTTGGAGAATCTATACAACTCTAACTGATGTTGAATCGGCATTCAGATCATTAAAATCAGAGTTAGGCCTGCGTCCTATCTACCATCAAAAGCCAGAGCGAGTTGATGCCCATCTGTTTATTAGTATTCTTGCTTATCACTTACTACACACTATTCGCCATCAACTTAAATTGCAGAGCATTGATAGTAGCTGGCAAACTATACGGCAGATTTTTAGCACTCAGGTTCGTATCACGACTACGATGCGGCTTGAAAATAATAAACTACTTTCTGTTAGAAGAACCTCAAAGGCAACTCCAGAGCAAGTTGTGATCTATAAATCGTTAGGCATGAATTCACAACCTGGGCACACTGAAAAAACAATTTGTTAAGTTGTAGTGACCCTAAACGTTTTTTTAAAATGTAAGTCATTGATTTGGATAGGTTTAATTTTAGAAAGGGCAAAGTTGGGTTAAGCCAAAGTAATACTGAAATTCCAGCAGGGTGCGTGTGAAGGGATGATGCACCCGAGGGAGCACCTCGCCGGGTGGCGTGATGAGTTGATCAACACCAGTGGGCTTGAGCACAATCCCCAGCTCACGATTACTCGGAACCTGAACGCCCCAATCGGTTAAGCGATAAAAAAAACGCAGCACCGAGATTTGCTTGGCACGACTTTCAGGGGTTAAGCCTTTTTTCTCCCACAACCAAACCAGCGCTTGAAAATGCTCCGATGTGACAGCGCGTAAAGTGGTCGGGGCCATTTTAAGCCGCACCCATTGATTAATCATTTTATGCAACGTTTTCTGGCGCCAGTGTCGGGTGGTTGGGCTGCCCCGATGACTGGTTGCTAGGACTCGATTGCACTCGTTAAGTAATTGCAGTTTTCTACCCATAATAACATTGAACAACGAAAAGGTGACGAGATGGCCTGAGTGTTGCTCCTGTCCTAAATCAGTTTAGTGTAATTGCGGCAAACTTCGGATTTATGGAAGGTCACGAAGCTATAGCGAACTATCAAAGACCGCATACAAATGGGGAGCAATCCCCTCAAGGTATTTTATCTCTATCCGCCTACGGCGAATTTGTCATCTTTTTCGTCTGTTTCTATCCTTTTTATCAATTTACGTTAAAACGCCCTTGTTGCTTTGCCAAAAGCCCAAGGGAGCTAACTTGCCGGATCCCGTCAAGTAACGGCGATCAAGGGCAATAAAAAAATTGCTCATGCTGTACCAACCCCCACTAAGCGATAGCTGCAAGTGCTCTCTTAGGGCGAAACCCTAAGTCTGCTCTTAGTGGCATTGTGACAATGCACAGCATTGCACGAGCAGTGCATCAAGGCACTGGGTGTAAAGGACATTGATCCAATCTCAATGTGTTGAGTTCACTCAATGGGCTCTGCGACAAAACCTGTCATAACGAACCAGTTCAGTGTAAAACGGTTAGCGAGTTCTCCAATGGCGGGCATAGCTGGCCTCGAGATCTTTTTTTCGGACGACACGATGCTAAGTCATCTCGGTCGACTATCCGTTTTAAAGGCCCATCTCACTAGCTAAAGTGAGGCTCACGACACAAATGGGCGGCCTGTGACCGAAGTAGTAGACACTGTTGTGTTTCACCGCCTTATCAGCAAGTTCATCAGTACTACCTTAGCGCAAGTGGCAAAACGACTGCGATTGCACAAGAGAAACTTTACCCTAAAAAAATAACAGCAGCAAGAGAACAAGCAGCACTATTTTCCCGCGCTAACCGGCGCGGGAAAACGCAGCAAACAGACTCAAAGGACAACATTAACCACAATCACTGGGGCCTTTTTGGGGCCCCAGTTTCATGTGGATAAGTTGACCAATCTTCCCCTAATAAATTAGTTTCCTTTAAAAAAGGAATTAAAACGAAACCAAAAGGAGAAATAATTTAACTAAAATGGCACATTCTAACCAAGTGTGTTAGATGTCAACTAGCTTTGCGGTAAGCGCCAACTAGGATTGCAGATTTAGGGCAAAAAATTATTTTTTCTTATTCTTGTCATGTTCTTTAGTGCGATAGCTTTTTCCAGTAATATTAATTACTGTAGCATGATGTACTAGTCTATCAATAGCAGCTACAGCCATACTATTCTCAGGAAAGATACTATCCCATTTACTAAAAGGTTGATTAGCTGTGATAATAAGGCTGCCAGTTTCATAGCGCTGACATATGAGCTCAAAAAGAACACTTGTTTCATGCTCATCTTTTTTAACGTAACCAATGTCATCTAAAATGAGTAGCGGTATTTTATCGAGTTTAGCGAGCAACTCTTTTAATCGATATTGCTGTTTAGCTTGCTGCAAGGTTTGGACTAGATGGGAGGTCTGCTGACACTTAACTCGACTACCTCGCTCAATTTGCCGGTAAGCAATAGCTGCTGCTAGGTGCGTTTTGCCAACACCACTTGGCCCAAAGATGATTAGGTTGTTCCCATCCTTGATCCAGGTATCACTTTCAGCCAAGGCGTTAATTTGTGCGGGGTTAATCGACTCATTAGCATCAAATTTAAAGGAGCTCAGTGTTTTACCTTTAGGCAAACCCGATTCACTAATTCTTCTGGCTAATCTTGTCGTTTGTCGTTTTTGTGTTTCCATATCGCATAGCCTAGAAAGATATTGACTGTATGTCCAGCCCTCTTCTTTTGCGGTTAGCCCCAAGTCTTCCCAGTTCATTTTAAATGTTGAAAGCTTGAGATCTTTCAATTGTAATGGTAATACCGCTTCATACTGTTCCATAAGTTTTTTCTCCAAGTTGGTTGTTGTTAGTAGGGATACATTCATCATAATCAGTTAACAAATGTTGTTGGCAATGAATGTTCGGTAATTTTTGATGGCCTGAATTAAACTTTTTCTCAATAGCATTAATATCAAAGGGCATGTTTAACTCAATTAGCCTAGAAACATAGACACCTAGCTGATATTCACAGTGATAGTCAGCGGCTAGTTTTAATAACCGTAGCATCAGCTTAGGCGATACCTTATGATCTTCAGTAGCATCTAAATGCTCCCAGATAGCCTGATAGGTTTCCGTTGGAAGAATCTCATCACGGTACTGGCAAAAACGAAAGGCATTAGGCTTTTTAATTAAGGCATGAATAATATGCCGATAATTAATTGAGTAGCGCGTATTTACTTTATTCCGATACTTTCTTTCTAGTTCGAGCACAAGATTACTGCCTAGGTATCCCTTAATGAGGTGTTGATAGATATGAAGCGTAATGGTATGCCCAACTAATTGGCTAGGTACGCTGTAAGTGATACCTTTAATGATAATAATTGATAGACCAGAAACTTTAGTTGACGCCAAATCATAATCCATCGCTTTATTTTCTGGCAACGGTTGCAAAGCGTCTTTCTCCATCTGTAGGTTTTTGCTATTACGCTTATTACTATTGAGCATAATTCCCTGAAGCCATTCCTCATATTCCGCAACTGAATTAAAGTTATTGCTGCCACGAAGGATCAATTCTTGAGCTACGCGGTTTTTAAAGTGCCCATGTGCTGACTCAACTGAGCCATTCTCATGGCTGCGCCCCTTATTATTTCTAGTTGGCGTCATATTATAATGACCACACAGATCCTCATAACGCTGCGTCAAGTCAGCAATAGCATCCGAGGATAGATTTTTAAATGCCGCAGCCAAGCTATCTGTTCGATGCTCATGGGTCGACCCACCAATGGCCAACAACGCCTCTTGCAAACCTTCCGATAAAGCCTGAAAACTTTCACCTGATTGAATGACCTTGATGTAACTCCATTTGCTGTAGACTAATCTAAAGTGGTACAACATGTGCTTAAAGGGCTTGCCTTTTATAAGAATCTCAGAACGATCCATATGAGTAAAATCAGACAGTGACTGCCTACCTGGCTCATGAACCTGCGGAAACTTCACTTCCTTACTTTTGCCATGCTGAGCTTTCCAAAGGGACACCCGCCTTTGTAGTGTTCGCAGAATTGATTCATTATAGAGCGGGTTTCCAGAGCTATCCTGATACTGGCGTTGCAAATAGATAAAAAGTGTTTGAGGTTGTAGATCTGGGTTGTTTCTCAGCATCGGCTCTAAATCATCCTCCCAAACAGCGTCAATAGGGCTGACACGGGTCTTATAATCACGCGGCCTCTTTGGCTGCTGGGTGTGGTGTTTACCAACCTCGATGGTGTGGCCACTGCGAGAACTCATGCCAACTTTAGCTGCACAGGCCTCTTGAGTTAGGCCTTTATTTCGATATTTCATGTATAGCTCCGCTTGTTGTTTAGTAATGTGCTTTCCAGCCATAACCTGATCATCCTCAGTGAGTTATTATGGCGCGTATATTACCTACTTCTTGCAAAGCTAGTTGGCGTACTTCGCAGAGCTAATTGTCGTCTAACACAAGTGAATAAAGCAAAAAAGCCTGACAATTCAAAACGTTACGCCGGTTCCTTTGGACAAAAACACTTATGGCGTTTTTGACGTGCGCATCCTTGATGCGCGGAAAACCCAGGCTTTGGGCCTGTGTCACTACGGAAACCGTAGTGACACAGGCCCAACAATTCACCCAATGGCAACACCAACCCAACCCCAAAACCCTGCATAATAATAACGCATTCGCTGGAAAACCCCTGCCAAACCAGCAAGTCAAAAGCTTGGTAAAATGATCAAGGAGTAAGCAAAGATCGAAGACGCAAACAAGATAAAATTCGCTAAAGTGACGGCTCTCTCACAGGTTCAAGTGCCGCCAACAGGTATTTTGATGCATTGGCCTGACTAGCAAGTTTAACAATTTCATGCTTCGACAAACCGCCATTAACAAAATTTTGGTATTGCTCACCCGCTAGTGTGAGTGTTTTTGAGGCGCCACGTTGACGACTCATTGTGGTAATTTCATCATGGGAAAATTGAACTGCAAGCAATTTTTCGTAGTGGGCTGCTAAGGTTTTCAAAGCTTGAGCTGCACCGCCATTGTTGAGTATTTTAACAAGGTCGTCTTTCGTAAAGGCCCATTGCAGCAGTTGGTCGCGCTGCTCGGCGAGGGTTTTTAAGGCTTGGGCTGCACCGTTATTGCTGAGTATTTTAACAAGGTCGTCATTCGAAAAGCCCCATTGCAGCAGTTGGACACGTTGCTCGGTGAGGGTTTTTAAGGCTTGAGCTGCACCGTCATTGCTGAGTATTTTAACAAGGTCATTTTTAGTAAAGCCCCATTGCACCAGTTGGTCACGCTGCTCGGCGAGGGTTTTTAAGGCTTGGGCTGCACCTTTATTGCTGAGTATTTTAACAAGGTCGTCTTTAGTAAAGCCCCATTGCAGCAGTTGCTCACGCTGCTCGGCAAGGGTTTTTAGGGCTTGAGCTGCACCGCCATTGTTGAGTATTTTAACAAGGTCGTCTTTCGTAAAGGCCCATTGCAGCAGTTGGTCACGCTGCTCAGCGAGGGTTTTTAAGGCTTGGGATGCGCCGTCATTACTAAGTATTTTAACAAGGTCGTCATTAGTAAAACCCCATTGCAGCAGTTGGTCACGCTGCTCAGCGAGGGTTTTTAGGGCTTGGGCTGCACCAATATTGTTAAGTATTTTAACAAGGTCATTTTTAGTAAAGCCCCATTGCAGCAGTTGGAGACGTTGCTCGGCGAGGGTTTTTAGGGCTTGGGCTGCACCGTTATTGCTGAGTATTTTAACAAGGTCGTCTTTAGTAAAGCCCCATTGCACCAGTTGGTCGCGCTGCTCGGCGAGGGTTTTTAAGGCTTGGGCTGCACCGTTATTGCTGAGTATTTTAACAAGCTCATCATTACT
>CBDALO010000009.1:0-23626 GCA_965196985.1 Gammaproteobacteria bacterium
CACTTTTTCCATTGATTTACAGTTAGTTTATCTGAAAAAACATATCATTTGGAATCATCCTAACTTGGCCTAAGAGTGTATTTCCTGGAAAAAACATTGATTTTCTCAAAAACTGTCGATTAAATTCACATGAAAATGTTCTAAAACGACGTATTGTACAGAAATACGATAAAACCAAGCACTTTTTCCATTGATTTACTGTTAGTTTATCTGAAAAAACATATCATTTGGAATCATACTAACTTGGCCTAAATGTGTGTTTACTTGAAAAACATTGATATTCTCAAAAACTGTCGATTAAATTCACATGAAAATGTTCTAAAACGACGTTATGTACAGAAATACAATAAAACCAAGCACTATTTCCATTGATTTACTGCTAGTTTTTCTGAAAAAACATATCATTTGGAATCATCCTAACTTGGCTTTAATTAGTGTTTACTAAAAAAAAATTGATTTTCTCAAAAACTGACGATTAAATTCACATGAAAATGTTTTAAAACGACGTATTGTACAGAAATACGATAAAACCAAGCACTTTTTCCATTTATTTACTGCTAGTTTTTTTGAAAAAACATATCATTTGGAATCATACTAACTTGGCCTAAATTAGTGTTTACTGGAAAAACATTGATATTCTCAAAAACTGTCGATTAAATTCAGATGAAAATGTTCTAAAACGACGTTATGTACAGAAATACAATAAAACCAAGCACTATTTCCATCGATTTACTGCTAGTTTTTCTGAAAAAACATATCATTTGGAATCATACTAACCTGGCCTAAATTAGTGTTTACTGAAAAAAAATTGATTTTCTCAAAAACTGACGATTAAATTCACATGAAATGGTTTTTAAAACGACGTATTGTACAGGATTACAATAAAACCAAGCACTTTTTCCATTGAATTACTGTCAGTTTCTCTGAAAAAACATATCATTTGGAATCACACTAACTTGGCCTAAAAGTATGTTTACTGGAAAAAACATTGATTTTCTCAAAAACTGTCGATTAAATTCCAAGAAAATGTTTTAAAACGACGTTATGTACAGAAATACAATAAAACCAAGCACTATTTCCATTGATTTACTGCTAGTTTTTCTGAAAAAACATATCATTTGGAATCATTCTAACTTGGCCTAAAAGTGTGTTTACTGGAAAAACATTGATTTTCTCAAAAACTGTCAATTAAATTCACATAAAAATGTTTTGAAACGACGTATTGTACAGAATTGCAATAAAACCAAGCACTTTTTCCATTGATTTACTGTTAGTTTCTCTGAAAAAATATATCATTTGTAATCATACTAACTTGGCCTAAAAGTGTGTTTACTGGAAAAACATTGATTTTCTCAAAAACTGTCGATTAAATTCACATGAAAATGTTTTAAAACGACGTTATTCACAGAAATACAATAAAACCAAGCACTTTTTCCATTGATTAACTGCTAGTTTTTCTGAAAAAACATATCATTTGGAATCATACTAACTTGGCCTAAAAGTGTGTTTACTGGAAAAACATTGATATTCTCAAAAACTGTCGATTAAATTCACATGAAAATGTTCTAAAACGACGTATTGTACAGAATTACAATAAAACCAAGCACTTTTTCCATTGATTTACTGTGATTTTCTCCGAAAAAACATATCATTTGGAATCATACTAACTTGGCCTAAAAGTGTGTTTACCTGAAAAACATTGATTTTTCTCAAAAACTGTCGATTAAATTCACATAAAAATGTTCTTAAACGACGTTATGTACAGAAATACAATAAAACCAAGCCTTTTTTCCATTGATTTACTGCTAGTTTTTCTGAAAAAACATATCATTTGAAATCATCCTAACTTGGCTTTAATTAGTGTTTACTAAAAAAAAATTGATTTTCTCAAAAACTGACGATTAAATTCACATGAAAATGTTTTAAAACGACGTATTGTACAGAAATACGATAAAACCAAGCACTTTTTCCATTGATTTACAGTTAGTTTATCTGAAAAAACATATCATTTGGAATCATCCTAACTTGGCCTAAGAGTGTATTTCCTGGAAAAAACATTGATTTTCTCAAAAACTGTCGATTAAATTCACATGAAAATGTTCTAAAACGACGTATTGTACAGAAATACGATAAAACCAAGCACTTTTTCCATTGATTTACTGTTAGTTTATCTGAAAAAACATATCATTTGGAATCATACTAACTTGGCCTAAATGTGTGTTTACTTGAAAAACATTGATATTCTCAAAAACTGTCGATTAAATTCACATGAAAATGTTCTAAAACGACGTTATGTACAGAAATACAATAAAACCAAGCACTATTTCCATTGATTTACTGCTAGTTTTTCTGAAAAAACATATCATTTGGAATCATCCTAACTTGGCTTTAATTAGTGTTTACTAAAAAAAAATTGATTTTCTCAAAAACTGACGATTAAATTCACATGAAAATGTTTTAAAACGACGTATTGTACAGAAATACGATAAAACCAAGCACTTTTTCCATTTATTTACTGCTAGTTTTTTTGAAAAAACATATCATTTGGAATCATACTAACTTGGCCTAAATTAGTGTTTACTGGAAAAACATTGATATTCTCAAAAACTGTCGATTAAATTCAGATGAAAATGTTCTAAAACGACGTTATGTACAGAAATACAATAAAACCAAGCACTATTTCCATCGATTTACTGCTAGTTTTTCTGAAAAAACATATCATTTGGAATCATACTAACCTGGCCTAAATTAGTGTTTACTGAAAAAAAATTGATTTTCTCAAAAACTGACGATTAAATTCACATGAAATGGTTTTTAAAACGACGTATTGTACAGGATTACAATAAAACCAAGCACTTTTTCCATTGAATTACTGTCAGTTTCTCTGAAAAAACATATCATTTGGAATCACACTAACTTGGCCTAAAAGTATGTTTACTGGAAAAAACATTGATTTTCTCAAAAACTGTCGATTAAATTCCAAGAAAATGTTTTAAAACGACGTTATGTACAGAAATACAATAAAACCAAGCACTATTTCCATTGATTTACTGCTAGTTTTTCTGAAAAAACATATCATTTGGAATCATTCTAACTTGGCCTAAAAGTGTGTTTACTGGAAAAACATTGATTTTCTCAAAAACTGTCAATTAAATTCACATAAAAATGTTTTGAAACGACGTATTGTACAGAATTGCAATAAAACCAAGCACTTTTTCCATTGATTTACTGTTAGTTTCTCTGAAAAAATATATCATTTGTAATCATACTAACTTGGCCTAAAAGTGTGTTTACTGGAAAAACATTGATTTTCTCAAAAACTGTCGATTAAATTCACATGAAAATGTTTTAAAACGACGTTATTCACAGAAATACAATAAAACCAAGCACTTTTTCCATTGATTAACTGCTAGTTTTTCTGAAAAAACATATCATTTGGAATCATACTAACTTGGCCTAAAAGTGTGTTTACTGGAAAAACATTGATATTCTCAAAAACTGTCGATTAAATTCACATGAAAATGTTCTAAAACGACGTATTGTACAGAATTACAATAAAACCAAGCACTTTTTCCATTGATTTACTGTGATTTTCTCCGAAAAAACATATCATTTGGAATCATACTAACTTGGCCTAAAAGTGTGTTTACCTGAAAAACATTGATTTTTCTCAAAAACTGTCGATTAAATTCACATAAAAATGTTCTTAAACGACGTTATGTACAGAAATACAATAAAACCAAGCCTTTTTTCCATTGATTTACTGCTAGTTTTTCTGAAAAAACATATCATTTGAAATCATCCTAACTTGGCTTTAATTAGTGTTTACTAAAAAAAAATTGATTTTCTCAAAAACTGACGATTAAATTCACATGAAAATGTTTTAAAACGACGTATTGTACAGAAATACGATAAAACCAAGCACTTTTTCCATTGATTTACAGTTAGTTTATCTGAAAAAACATATCATTTGGAATCATCCTAACTTGGCCTAAGAGTGTATTTCCTGGAAAAAACATTGATTTTCTCAAAAACTGTCGATTAAATTCACATGAAAATGTTCTAAAACGACGTATTGTACAGAAATACGATAAAACCAAGCACTTTTTCCATTGATTTACTGTTAGTTTATCTGAAAAAACATATCATTTGGAATCATACTAACTTGGCCTAAATGTGTGTTTACTTGAAAAACATTGATATTCTCAAAAACTGTCGATTAAATTCACATGAAAATGTTCTAAAACGACGTTATGTACAGAAATACAATAAAACCAAGCACTATTTCCATTGATTTACTGCTAGTTTTTCTGAAAAAACATATCATTTGGAATCATCCTAACTTGGCTTTAATTAGTGTTTACTAAAAAAAAATTGATTTTCTCAAAAACTGACGATTAAATTCACATGAAAATGTTTTAAAACGACGTATTGTACAGAAATACGATAAAACCAAGCACTTTTTCCATTTATTTACTGCTAGTTTTTTTGAAAAAACATATCATTTGGAATCATACTAACTTGGCCTAAATTAGTGTTTACTGGAAAAACATTGATATTCTCAAAAACTGTCGATTAAATTCAGATGAAAATGTTCTAAAACGACGTTATGTACAGAAATACAATAAAACCAAGCACTATTTCCATCGATTTACTGCTAGTTTTTCTGAAAAAACATATCATTTGGAATCATACTAACCTGGCCTAAATTAGTGTTTACTGAAAAAAAATTGATTTTCTCAAAAACTGACGATTAAATTCACATGAAATGGTTTTTAAAACGACGTATTGTACAGGATTACAATAAAACCAAGCACTTTTTCCATTGAATTACTGTCAGTTTCTCTGAAAAAACATATCATTTGGAATCACACTAACTTGGCCTAAAAGTATGTTTACTGGAAAAAACATTGATTTTCTCAAAAACTGTCGATTAAATTCCAAGAAAATGTTTTAAAACGACGTTATGTACAGAAATACAATAAAACCAAGCACTATTTCCATTGATTTACTGCTAGTTTTTCTGAAAAAACATATCATTTGGAATCATTCTAACTTGGCCTAAAAGTGTGTTTACTGGAAAAACATTGATTTTCTCAAAAACTGTCAATTAAATTCACATAAAAATGTTTTGAAACGACGTATTGTACAGAATTGCAATAAAACCAAGCACTTTTTCCATTGATTTACTGTTAGTTTCTCTGAAAAAATATATCATTTGTAATCATACTAACTTGGCCTAAAAGTGTGTTTACTGGAAAAACATTGATTTTCTCAAAAACTGTCGATTAAATTCACATGAAAATGTTTTAAAACGACGTTATTCACAGAAATACAATAAAACCAAGCACTTTTTCCATTGATTAACTGCTAGTTTTTCTGAAAAAACATATCATTTGGAATCATACTAACTTGGCCTAAAAGTGTGTTTACTGGAAAAACATTGATATTCTCAAAAACTGTCGATTAAATTCACATGAAAATGTTCTAAAACGACGTATTGTACAGAATTACAATAAAACCAAGCACTTTTTCCATTGATTTACTGTGATTTTCTCCGAAAAAACATATCATTTGGAATCATACTAACTTGGCCTAAAAGTGTGTTTACCTGAAAAACATTGATTTTTCTCAAAAACTGTCGATTAAATTCACATAAAAATGTTCTTAAACGACGTTATGTACAGAAATACAATAAAACCAAGCCTTTTTTCCATTGATTTACTGCTAGTTTTTCTGAAAAAACATATCATTTGAAATCATCCTAACTTGGCTTTAATTAGTGTTTACTAAAAAAAAATTGATTTTCTCAAAAACTGACGATTAAATTCACATGAAAATGTTTTAAAACGACGTATTGTACAGAAATACGATAAAACCAAGCACTTTTTCCATTGATTTACAGTTAGTTTATCTGAAAAAACATATCATTTGGAATCATCCTAACTTGGCCTAAGAGTGTATTTCCTGGAAAAAACATTGATTTTCTCAAAAACTGTCGATTAAATTCACATGAAAATGTTCTAAAACGACGTATTGTACAGAAATACGATAAAACCAAGCACTTTTTCCATTGATTTACTGTTAGTTTATCTGAAAAAACATATCATTTGGAATCATACTAACTTGGCCTAAATGTGTGTTTACTTGAAAAACATTGATATTCTCAAAAACTGTCGATTAAATTCACATGAAAATGTTCTAAAACGACGTTATGTACAGAAATACAATAAAACCAAGCACTATTTCCATTGATTTACTGCTAGTTTTTCTGAAAAAACATATCATTTGGAATCATCCTAACTTGGCTTTAATTAGTGTTTACTAAAAAAAAATTGATTTTCTCAAAAACTGACGATTAAATTCACATGAAAATGTTTTAAAACGACGTATTGTACAGAAATACGATAAAACCAAGCACTTTTTCCATTTATTTACTGCTAGTTTTTTTGAAAAAACATATCATTTGGAATCATACTAACTTGGCCTAAATTAGTGTTTACTGGAAAAACATTGATATTCTCAAAAACTGTCGATTAAATTCAGATGAAAATGTTCTAAAACGACGTTATGTACAGAAATACAATAAAACCAAGCACTATTTCCATCGATTTACTGCTAGTTTTTCTGAAAAAACATATCATTTGGAATCATACTAACCTGGCCTAAATTAGTGTTTACTGAAAAAAAATTGATTTTCTCAAAAACTGACGATTAAATTCACATGAAATGGTTTTTAAAACGACGTATTGTACAGGATTACAATAAAACCAAGCACTTTTTCCATTGAATTACTGTCAGTTTCTCTGAAAAAACATATCATTTGGAATCACACTAACTTGGCCTAAAAGTATGTTTACTGGAAAAAACATTGATTTTCTCAAAAACTGTCGATTAAATTCCAAGAAAATGTTTTAAAACGACGTTATGTACAGAAATACAATAAAACCAAGCACTATTTCCATTGATTTACTGCTAGTTTTTCTGAAAAAACATATCATTTGGAATCATTCTAACTTGGCCTAAAAGTGTGTTTACTGGAAAAACATTGATTTTCTCAAAAACTGTCAATTAAATTCACATAAAAATGTTTTGAAACGACGTATTGTACAGAATTGCAATAAAACCAAGCACTTTTTCCATTGATTTACTGTTAGTTTCTCTGAAAAAATATATCATTTGTAATCATACTAACTTGGCCTAAAAGTGTGTTTACTGGAAAAACATTGATTTTCTCAAAAACTGTCGATTAAATTCACATGAAAATGTTTTAAAACGACGTTATTCACAGAAATACAATAAAACCAAGCACTTTTTCCATTGATTAACTGCTAGTTTTTCTGAAAAAACATATCATTTGGAATCATACTAACTTGGCCTAAAAGTGTGTTTACTGGAAAAACATTGATATTCTCAAAAACTGTCGATTAAATTCACATGAAAATGTTCTAAAACGACGTATTGTACAGAATTACAATAAAACCAAGCACTTTTTCCATTGATTTACTGTGATTTTCTCCGAAAAAACATATCATTTGGAATCATACTAACTTGGCCTAAAAGTGTGTTTACCTGAAAAACATTGATTTTTCTCAAAAACTGTCGATTAAATTCACATAAAAATGTTCTTAAACGACGTTATGTACAGAAATACAATAAAACCAAGCCTTTTTTCCATTGATTTACTGCTAGTTTTTCTGAAAAAACATATCATTTGAAATCATCCTAACTTGGCTTTAATTAGTGTTTACTAAAAAAAAATTGATTTTCTCAAAAACTGACGATTAAATTCACATGAAAATGTTTTAAAACGACGTATTGTACAGAAATACGATAAAACCAAGCACTTTTTCCATTGATTTACAGTTAGTTTATCTGAAAAAACATATCATTTGGAATCATCCTAACTTGGCCTAAGAGTGTATTTCCTGGAAAAAACATTGATTTTCTCAAAAACTGTCGATTAAATTCACATGAAAATGTTCTAAAACGACGTATTGTACAGAAATACGATAAAACCAAGCACTTTTTCCATTGATTTACTGTTAGTTTATCTGAAAAAACATATCATTTGGAATCATACTAACTTGGCCTAAATGTGTGTTTACTTGAAAAACATTGATATTCTCAAAAACTGTCGATTAAATTCACATGAAAATGTTCTAAAACGACGTTATGTACAGAAATACAATAAAACCAAGCACTATTTCCATTGATTTACTGCTAGTTTTTCTGAAAAAACATATCATTTGGAATCATCCTAACTTGGCTTTAATTAGTGTTTACTAAAAAAAAATTGATTTTCTCAAAAACTGACGATTAAATTCACATGAAAATGTTTTAAAACGACGTATTGTACAGAAATACGATAAAACCAAGCACTTTTTCCATTTATTTACTGCTAGTTTTTTTGAAAAAACATATCATTTGGAATCATACTAACTTGGCCTAAATTAGTGTTTACTGGAAAAACATTGATATTCTCAAAAACTGTCGATTAAATTCAGATGAAAATGTTCTAAAACGACGTTATGTACAGAAATACAATAAAACCAAGCACTATTTCCATCGATTTACTGCTAGTTTTTCTGAAAAAACATATCATTTGGAATCATACTAACCTGGCCTAAATTAGTGTTTACTGAAAAAAAATTGATTTTCTCAAAAACTGACGATTAAATTCACATGAAATGGTTTTTAAAACGACGTATTGTACAGGATTACAATAAAACCAAGCACTTTTTCCATTGAATTACTGTCAGTTTCTCTGAAAAAACATATCATTTGGAATCACACTAACTTGGCCTAAAAGTATGTTTACTGGAAAAAACATTGATTTTCTCAAAAACTGTCGATTAAATTCCAAGAAAATGTTTTAAAACGACGTTATGTACAGAAATACAATAAAACCAAGCACTATTTCCATTGATTTACTGCTAGTTTTTCTGAAAAAACATATCATTTGGAATCATTCTAACTTGGCCTAAAAGTGTGTTTACTGGAAAAACATTGATTTTCTCAAAAACTGTCAATTAAATTCACATAAAAATGTTTTGAAACGACGTATTGTACAGAATTGCAATAAAACCAAGCACTTTTTCCATTGATTTACTGTTAGTTTCTCTGAAAAAATATATCATTTGTAATCATACTAACTTGGCCTAAAAGTGTGTTTACTGGAAAAACATTGATTTTCTCAAAAACTGTCGATTAAATTCACATGAAAATGTTTTAAAACGACGTTATTCACAGAAATACAATAAAACCAAGCACTTTTTCCATTGATTAACTGCTAGTTTTTCTGAAAAAACATATCATTTGGAATCATACTAACTTGGCCTAAAAGTGTGTTTACTGGAAAAACATTGATATTCTCAAAAACTGTCGATTAAATTCACATGAAAATGTTCTAAAACGACGTATTGTACAGAATTACAATAAAACCAAGCACTTTTTCCATTGATTTACTGTGATTTTCTCCGAAAAAACATATCATTTGGAATCATACTAACTTGGCCTAAAAGTGTGTTTACCTGAAAAACATTGATTTTTCTCAAAAACTGTCGATTAAATTCACATAAAAATGTTCTTAAACGACGTTATGTACAGAAATACAATAAAACCAAGCCTTTTTTCCATTGATTTACTGCTAGTTTTTCTGAAAAAACATATCATTTGAAATCATCCTAACTTGGCTTTAATTAGTGTTTACTAAAAAAAAATTGATTTTCTCAAAAACTGACGATTAAATTCACATGAAAATGTTTTAAAACGACGTATTGTACAGAAATACGATAAAACCAAGCACTTTTTCCATTGATTTACAGTTAGTTTATCTGAAAAAACATATCATTTGGAATCATCCTAACTTGGCCTAAGAGTGTATTTCCTGGAAAAAACATTGATTTTCTCAAAAACTGTCGATTAAATTCACATGAAAATGTTCTAAAACGACGTATTGTACAGAAATACGATAAAACCAAGCACTTTTTCCATTGATTTACTGTTAGTTTATCTGAAAAAACATATCATTTGGAATCATACTAACTTGGCCTAAATGTGTGTTTACTTGAAAAACATTGATATTCTCAAAAACTGTCGATTAAATTCACATGAAAATGTTCTAAAACGACGTTATGTACAGAAATACAATAAAACCAAGCACTATTTCCATTGATTTACTGCTAGTTTTTCTGAAAAAACATATCATTTGGAATCATCCTAACTTGGCTTTAATTAGTGTTTACTAAAAAAAAATTGATTTTCTCAAAAACTGACGATTAAATTCACATGAAAATGTTTTAAAACGACGTATTGTACAGAAATACGATAAAACCAAGCACTTTTTCCATTTATTTACTGCTAGTTTTTTTGAAAAAACATATCATTTGGAATCATACTAACTTGGCCTAAATTAGTGTTTACTGGAAAAACATTGATATTCTCAAAAACTGTCGATTAAATTCAGATGAAAATGTTCTAAAACGACGTTATGTACAGAAATACAATAAAACCAAGCACTATTTCCATCGATTTACTGCTAGTTTTTCTGAAAAAACATATCATTTGGAATCATACTAACCTGGCCTAAATTAGTGTTTACTGAAAAAAAATTGATTTTCTCAAAAACTGACGATTAAATTCACATGAAATGGTTTTTAAAACGACGTATTGTACAGGATTACAATAAAACCAAGCACTTTTTCCATTGAATTACTGTCAGTTTCTCTGAAAAAACATATCATTTGGAATCACACTAACTTGGCCTAAAAGTATGTTTACTGGAAAAAACATTGATTTTCTCAAAAACTGTCGATTAAATTCCAAGAAAATGTTTTAAAACGACGTTATGTACAGAAATACAATAAAACCAAGCACTATTTCCATTGATTTACTGCTAGTTTTTCTGAAAAAACATATCATTTGGAATCATTCTAACTTGGCCTAAAAGTGTGTTTACTGGAAAAACATTGATTTTCTCAAAAACTGTCAATTAAATTCACATAAAAATGTTTTGAAACGACGTATTGTACAGAATTGCAATAAAACCAAGCACTTTTTCCATTGATTTACTGTTAGTTTCTCTGAAAAAATATATCATTTGTAATCATACTAACTTGGCCTAAAAGTGTGTTTACTGGAAAAACATTGATTTTCTCAAAAACTGTCGATTAAATTCACATGAAAATGTTTTAAAACGACGTTATTCACAGAAATACAATAAAACCAAGCACTTTTTCCATTGATTAACTGCTAGTTTTTCTGAAAAAACATATCATTTGGAATCATACTAACTTGGCCTAAAAGTGTGTTTACTGGAAAAACATTGATATTCTCAAAAACTGTCGATTAAATTCACATGAAAATGTTCTAAAACGACGTATTGTACAGAATTACAATAAAACCAAGCACTTTTTCCATTGATTTACTGTGATTTTCTCCGAAAAAACATATCATTTGGAATCATACTAACTTGGCCTAAAAGTGTGTTTACCTGAAAAACATTGATTTTTCTCAAAAACTGTCGATTAAATTCACATAAAAATGTTCTTAAACGACGTTATGTACAGAAATACAATAAAACCAAGCCTTTTTTCCATTGATTTACTGCTAGTTTTTCTGAAAAAACATATCATTTGAAATCATCCTAACTTGGCTTTAATTAGTGTTTACTAAAAAAAAATTGATTTTCTCAAAAACTGACGATTAAATTCACATGAAAATGTTTTAAAACGACGTATTGTACAGAAATACGATAAAACCAAGCACTTTTTCCATTGATTTACAGTTAGTTTATCTGAAAAAACATATCATTTGGAATCATCCTAACTTGGCCTAAGAGTGTATTTCCTGGAAAAAACATTGATTTTCTCAAAAACTGTCGATTAAATTCACATGAAAATGTTCTAAAACGACGTATTGTACAGAAATACGATAAAACCAAGCACTTTTTCCATTGATTTACTGTTAGTTTATCTGAAAAAACATATCATTTGGAATCATACTAACTTGGCCTAAATGTGTGTTTACTTGAAAAACATTGATATTCTCAAAAACTGTCGATTAAATTCACATGAAAATGTTCTAAAACGACGTTATGTACAGAAATACAATAAAACCAAGCACTATTTCCATTGATTTACTGCTAGTTTTTCTGAAAAAACATATCATTTGGAATCATCCTAACTTGGCTTTAATTAGTGTTTACTAAAAAAAAATTGATTTTCTCAAAAACTGACGATTAAATTCACATGAAAATGTTTTAAAACGACGTATTGTACAGAAATACGATAAAACCAAGCACTTTTTCCATTTATTTACTGCTAGTTTTTTTGAAAAAACATATCATTTGGAATCATACTAACTTGGCCTAAATTAGTGTTTACTGGAAAAACATTGATATTCTCAAAAACTGTCGATTAAATTCAGATGAAAATGTTCTAAAACGACGTTATGTACAGAAATACAATAAAACCAAGCACTATTTCCATCGATTTACTGCTAGTTTTTCTGAAAAAACATATCATTTGGAATCATACTAACCTGGCCTAAATTAGTGTTTACTGAAAAAAAATTGATTTTCTCAAAAACTGACGATTAAATTCACATGAAATGGTTTTTAAAACGACGTATTGTACAGGATTACAATAAAACCAAGCACTTTTTCCATTGAATTACTGTCAGTTTCTCTGAAAAAACATATCATTTGGAATCACACTAACTTGGCCTAAAAGTATGTTTACTGGAAAAAACATTGATTTTCTCAAAAACTGTCGATTAAATTCCAAGAAAATGTTTTAAAACGACGTTATGTACAGAAATACAATAAAACCAAGCACTATTTCCATTGATTTACTGCTAGTTTTTCTGAAAAAACATATCATTTGGAATCATTCTAACTTGGCCTAAAAGTGTGTTTACTGGAAAAACATTGATTTTCTCAAAAACTGTCAATTAAATTCACATAAAAATGTTTTGAAACGACGTATTGTACAGAATTGTGTGTTTACCTGAAAAACATTGATTTTCTCAAAAACTGTCGATTAAATTCACATAAAAATGTTTTAAAACGACGTATTGTACAGAATTACAATAAAACCAAGCACTTTTTCCATTGATTTACTGTTAGTTTCTCTGAAAAAACATATCATTTGGAATCATACTAACTTGGCCTAAAAGTGTGTTTACTGGAAAAACATTGATTTTCTCAAAAACTTTCGATTAAATTCACATGAAAATGATTTAAAACGACGTTATGTACAGAAATACAATAAAACCAAGCTTTTTTTCCATTGATTTACTGCTAGTTTTTCTGAAAAAACATATCATTTGGAATCATCCTAAATTGGCCTAAATTAGTGTTTACTAAAAAAAAATTGATTTTCTCAAAAACTGACGATTAAATTCACATGAAACTGTTTTAAAACGACGTATTGTACAGAATTACAATAAAACCAAGCACTTTTTCCATTGAATTACTGTTAGTTTCTCTGAAAAAACATATCATTTGTAATCATACTAACTTGGCCTAAAAGTGTGTTTACTGGAAAAACATTGATTTTCTCACAAACTGTCGATTAAATACACATAAAAATGTTTTAAAACGACGTATTGTACAGAATTACAATAAAACCAAGATCTTTTTCCATTAATTTACTGCTAGTTTTTCTGAAAAAACATATCATTTGGAATCATACTAACTTGGCCTAAAAGTGTGTTTACTGGAAAAACATTGATATTCTCAAAAACTGTCGATTAAATTCACATGAAAATTTTCTAAAACGACGTTATGTACAGAAATACAATAAAACCAAGCACTGTTTCTATTGATTTACTGCTAGTTTTTCTGAAAAAACATATCATTTGGAATCATACTAACTTGGCCTAAAAGTGTGTTTACTGGAAAAACATTGATATTCTCAAAAACTGTCGATTAAATTCAGATGAAAATGTTCTAAAACGACGTTATGTACAGAAATACAATAAAACCAAGCACTATTTCCATCGATTTACTGCTAGTTTTTCTGAAAAAACATATCATTTGGAATCATACTAACCTGGCCTAAATTAGTGTTTACTGAAAAAAAATTGATTTTCTCAAAAACTGACGATTAAATTCACATGAAATGGTTTTAAAACGACGTATTGTACAGGATTACAATAAAACCAAGCACTTTTTCCATTGAATTACTGTCAGTTTCTCTGAAAAAACATATCATTTGGAATCACACTAACTTGGCCTAAAAGTATGTTTACTGGAAAAACATTGATTTTCTCAAAAACTGTCGATTAAATTCCAAGAAAATGTTTTAAAACGACGTTATGTACAGAAATACAATAAAACCAAGCACTATTTCCATTGATTTACTGCTAGTTTTTCTGAAAAAACATATCATTTGGAATCATTCTAACTTGGCCTAAAAGTGTGTTTACTGGAAAAACATTGATTTTCTCAAAAACTGTCAATTAAATTCACATAATAATGTTTTGAAACGACGTATTGTACAGAATTGCAATAAAACCAAGCACTTTTTCCATTGATTTACTGTTAGTTTCTCTGAAAAAATATATCATTTGTAATCATACTAACTTGGCCTAAAAGTGTGTTTACTGGAAAAACATTGATTTTCTCAAAAACTGTCGATTAAATTCACATGAAAATGTTTTAAAACGACGTTATGTACAGAAATACAATAAAACCAAGCACTTTTTCCATTGATTTACTGCTAGTTTTTCTGAAAAAACATATCATTTGGAATCATACTAACTTGGCCTAAAAGTGTGTTTACTGGAAAAACATTGATATTCTCAAAAACTGTCGATTAAATTCACATGAAAATGTTTTAAAACGACGTATTGTACAGAATTACAATAAAACCAAGCACTTTTTCCATTAATTTACTGTTAGTTTCTCTGAAAAAACATATCATTTGTAATCATACTAACTTGGCCTAAAAGTGTGTTTACTGGAAAAACATTGATTTTCTCAAAAACTGTCGATTAAATACACATAAAA
This sequence comes from Gammaproteobacteria bacterium, assembly GCA_965196985.1. GTDB lineage: Bacteria > Pseudomonadota > Gammaproteobacteria > UBA12402 > UBA12402 > 2-12-FULL-35-23. Next base: position 15,017 of record CBDALO010000009.1, read on the forward strand.
ATGTTTTAAAACGACGTATTGTACGAAAAACATTGATATTCTCAAAAACTGTCGTACAGAATTACAATAAAACCAAGCACTGTTTCTATTGATTTACTGCTAGTTTTTCTGAAAAAACATATCATTTGGAATCATACTAACTTGGCCTAAAAGTGTGTTTACTGGAAAAACATTGATATTCTCAAAAACTGTCGATTAAATTCAGATGAAAATGTTCTAAAACGACGTTATGTACAGAAATACAATAAAACCAAGCACTATTTCCATCGATTTACTGCTAGTTTTTCTGAAAAAACATATCATTTGGAATCATACTAACCTGGCCTAAATTAGTGTTTACTGAAAAAAAATTGATTTTCTCAAAAACTGACGATTAAATTCACATGAAATGGTTTTAAAACGACGTATTGTACAGGATTACAATAAAACCAAGCACTTTTTCCATTGAATTACTGTCAGTTTCTCTGAAAAAACATATCATTTGGAATCACACTAACTTGGCCTAAAAGTATGTTTACTGGAAAAACATTGATTTTCTCAAAAACTGTCGATTAAATTCCAAGAAAATGTTTTAAAACGACGTTATGTACAGAAATACAATAAAACCAAGCACTATTTCCATTGATTTACTGCTAGTTTTTCTGAAAAAACATATCATTTGGAATCATTCTAACTTGGCCTAAAAGTGTGTTTACTGGAAAAACATTGATTTTCTCAAAAACTGTCAATTAAATTCACATAAAAATGTTTTGAAACGACGTATTGTACAGAATTGCAATAAAACCAAGCACTTTTTCCATTGATTTACTGTTAGTTTCTCTGAAAAAATATATCATTTGTAATCATACTAACTTGGCCTAAAAGTGTGTTTACTGGAAAAACATTGATTTTCTCAAAAACTGTCGATTAAATTCACATGAAAATGTTTTAAAACGACGTTATGTACAGAAATACAATAAAACCAAGCACTTTTTCCATTGATTTACTGCTAGTTTTTCTGAAAAAACATATCATTTGGAATCATACTAACTTGGCCTAAAAGTGTGTTTACTGGAAAAACATTGATATTCTCAAAAACTGTCGATTAAATTCACATGAAAATGTTCTAAAACGACGTTATGTACAGAAATACAATAAAACCAAGCCTTTTTTCCATTGATTTACTGCTAGTTTTTCTGAAAAGAAAAACATATCATTTGGAATCATCCTAACTTGGCTTTAATTAGTGTTTACTAAAAAAAAATTGATTTTCTCAAAAACTGACGATTAAATTCACATGAAAATGTTTTAAAACGACGTATTGTACAGAAATACGATAAAACCAAGCACTTTTTCCATTGATTTACTGTTAGTTTATCTGAAAAAACATATCATTTGGAATCATCCTAACTTGGCCTAAGAGTGTATTTCCTGGAAAAACATTGATTTTCTCAAAAACTGTCGATTAAATTCACATGAAAATGTTCTAAAACGACGTATTGTACAGAAATACAATAAAACCAAGCACTATTTCCATTGATTTACTGCTAGTTTTTTTGAAAAAACATATCATTTGGAATCATACTAACTTGGCCTAAATTAGTGTTTACTGGAAAAACATTGATATTCTCAAAAACTGTCGATTAAATTCACATAAAAATGTTTTAAAACGACGTATTGTACAGAATTACAATAAAACCAAGCACTTTTTCCATTGATTTACTGTTAGTTTCTCTGAAAAAACATATCATTTGGAATCATCCTAACTTGGCCTTAATTAGTGTTTACTAAAAAAAAATTGATTTTCACATAAAAATGTTTACTAAAACGTCGTTATGATATTGTTCTACAAAAACTGTCGATTAAATTCACATGAAAATGTTCTAAAACGTCGTTATGTACAGAAATACAATAAAACCAAGCACTATTTCCATTGATTTACTGCTAGTTTTTCTGAAAAAACATATTATTTGGAATCATACTAACTTGGCCTAAATTAGTGTTTACTAAAAAAAAAATTGATTTTCTCAAAAACTGACGATTAAATTCACATGAAAATGTTTTAAAACGACGTATTGTACAGAAGTACAATAAAACCAAGCACTTTTTCCATTGAATTACTGTTAGTTTCTCTGAAAAAACATATCATTTGTTATCATACTAACTTGGCCTAAAAGTGTGTTTACTGGAAAAACATTGATTTTCTCAAAAACTGTCGATTAAATTCACATGAAAATGTTTTAAAACGACGTATTGTACAGAATTAGAATAAAACCAAGCACTTTTTCCATTGATTTACTGTGATTTTCTCCGAAAAAACATATCATTTGGAATCATACTAACTTGGCCTAAAAGTGTGTTTACCTGAAAAACATTGATTTTCTCAAAAACTGTCGATTAAATTCACATAAAAATGTTCTTAAACGACGTTATGTACAGAAATACAATAAAACCAAGCCTTTTTTCCATTGATTTACTGCTAGTTTTTCTGAAAAAACATATCATTTGAAATCATCCTAACTTGGCTTTAATTAGTGTTTACTAAAAAAAAATTGATTTTCTCAAAAACTGACGATTAAATTCACATGAAAATGTTTTAAAACGACGTATTGTACAGAAATACGATAAAACCAAGCACTTTTTCCATTGATTTACAGTTAGTTTATCTGAAAAAACATATCATTTGGAATCATCCTAACTTGGCCTAAGAGTGTATTTCCTGGAAAAACATTGATTTTCTCAAAAACTGTCGATTAAATTCACATGAAAATGTTCTAAAACGACGTATTGTACAGAAATACGATAAAACCAAGCACTTTTTCCATTGATTTACTGTTAGTTTATCTGAAAAAACATATCATTTGGAATCATACTAACTTGGCCTAAATGTGTGTTTACTTGAAAAACATTGATATTCTCAAAAACTGTCGATTAAATTCACATGAAAATGTTCTAAAACGACGTTATGTACAGAAATACAATAAAACCAAGCACTATTTCCATTGATTTACTGCTAGTTTTTCTGAAAAAACATATCATTTGGAATCATCCTAACTTGGCTTTAATTAGTGTTTACTAAAAAAAAATTGATTTTCTCAAAAACTGACGATTAAATTCACATGAAAATGTTTTAAAACGACGTATTGTACAGAAATACGATAAAACCAAGCACTTTTTCCATTTATTTACTGCTAGTTTTTTTGAAAAAACATATCATTTGGAATCATACTAACTTGGCCTAAATTAGTGTTTACTGGAAAAACATTGATATTCTCAAAAACTGTCGATTAAATTCAGATGAAAATGTTCTAAAACGACGTTATGTACAGAAATACAATAAAACCAAGCACTATTTCCATCGATTTACTGCTAGTTTTTCTGAAAAAACATATCATTTGGAATCATACTAACCTGGCCTAAATTAGTGTTTACTGAAAAAAAATTGATTTTCTCAAAAACTGACGATTAAATTCACATGAAATGGTTTTAAAACGACGTATTGTACAGGATTACAATAAAACCAAGCACTTTTTCCATTGAATTACTGTCAGTTTCTCTGAAAAAACATATCATTTGGAATCACACTAACTTGGCCTAAAAGTATGTTTACTGGAAAAACATTGATTTTCTCAAAAACTGTCGATTAAATTCCAAGAAAATGTTTTAAAACGACGTTATGTACAGAAATACAATAAAACCAAGCACTATTTCCATTGATTTACTGCTAGTTTTTCTGAAAAAACATATCATTTGGAATCATTCTAACTTGGCCTAAAAGTGTGTTTACTGGAAAAACATTGATTTTCTCAAAAACTGTCAATTAAATTCACATAAAAATGTTTTGAAACGACGTATTGTACAGAATTGCAATAAAACCAAGCACTTTTTCCATTGATTTACTGTTAGTTTCTCTGAAAAAATATATCATTTGTAATCATACTAACTTGGCCTAAAAGTGTGTTTACTGGAAAAACATTGATTTTCTCAAAAACTGTCGATTAAATTCACATGAAAATGTTTTAAAACGACGTTATTCACAGAAATACAATAAAACCAAGCACTTTTTCCATTGATTAACTGCTAGTTTTTCTGAAAAAACATATCATTTGGAATCATACTAACTTGGCCTAAAAGTGTGTTTACTGGAAAAACATTGATATTCTCAAAAACTGTCGATTAAATTCACATGAAAATGTTCTAAAACGACGTATTGTACAGAATTACAATAAAACCAAGCACTTTTTCCATTGATTTACTGTGATTTTCTCCGAAAAAACATATCATTTGGAATCATACTAACTTGGCCTAAAAGTGTGTTTACCTGAAAAACATTGATTTTCTCAAAAACTGTCGATTAAATTCACATAAAAATGTTCTTAAACGACGTTATGTACAGAAATACAATAAAACCAAGCCTTTTTTCCATTGATTTACTGCTAGTTTTTCTGAAAAAACATATCATTTGAAATCATCCTAACTTGGCTTTAATTAGTGTTTACTAAAAAAAAATTGATTTTCTCAAAAACTGACGATTAAATTCACATGAAAATGTTTTAAAACGACGTATTGTACAGAAATACGATAAAACCAAGCACTTTTTCCATTGATTTACAGTTAGTTTATCTGAAAAAACATATCATTTGGAATCATCCTAACTTGGCCTAAGAGTGTATTTCCTGGAAAAACATTGATTTTCTCAAAAACTGTCGATTAAATTCACATGAAAATGTTCTAAAACGACGTATTGTACAGAAATACGATAAAACCAAGCACTTTTTCCATTGATTTACTGTTAGTTTATCTGAAAAAACATATCATTTGGAATCATACTAACTTGGCCTAAATGTGTGTTTACTTGAAAAACATTGATATTCTCAAAAACTGTCGATTAAATTCACATGAAAATGTTCTAAAACGACGTTATGTACAGAAATACAATAAAACCAAGCACTATTTCCATTGATTTACTGCTAGTTTTTCTGAAAAAACATATCATTTGGAATCATCCTAACTTGGCTTTAATTAGTGTTTACTAAAAAAAAATTGATTTTCTCAAAAACTGACGATTAAATTCACATGAAAATGTTTTAAAACGACGTATTGTACAGAAATACGATAAAACCAAGCACTTTTTCCATTTATTTACTGCTAGTTTTTTTGAAAAAACATATCATTTGGAATCATACTAACTTGGCCTAAATTAGTGTTTACTGGAAAAACATTGATATTCTCAAAAACTGTCGATTAAATTCAGATGAAAATGTTCTAAAACGACGTTATGTACAGAAATACAATAAAACCAAGCACTATTTCCATCGATTTACTGCTAGTTTTTCTGAAAAAACATATCATTTGGAATCATACTAACCTGGCCTAAATTAGTGTTTACTGAAAAAAAATTGATTTTCTCAAAAACTGACGATTAAATTCACATGAAATGGTTTTAAAACGACGTATTGTACAGGATTACAATAAAACCAAGCACTTTTTCCATTGAATTACTGTCAGTTTCTCTGAAAAAACATATCATTTGGAATCACACTAACTTGGCCTAAAAGTATGTTTACTGGAAAAACATTGATTTTCTCAAAAACTGTCGATTAAATTCCAAGAAAATGTTTTAAAACGACGTTATGTACAGAAATACAATAAAACCAAGCACTATTTCCATTGATTTACTGCTAGTTTTTCTGAAAAAACATATCATTTGGAATCATTCTAACTTGGCCTAAAAGTGTGTTTACTGGAAAAACATTGATTTTCTCAAAAACTGTCAATTAAATTCACATAAAAATGTTTTGAAACGACGTATTGTACAGAATTGCAATAAAACCAAGCACTTTTTCCATTGATTTACTGTTAGTTTCTCTGAAAAAATATATCATTTGTAATCATACTAACTTGGCCTAAAAGTGTGTTTACTGGAAAAACATTGATTTTCTCAAAAACTGTCGATTAAATTCACATGAAAATGTTTTAAAACGACGTTATTCACAGAAATACAATAAAACCAAGCACTTTTTCCATTGATTAACTGCTAGTTTTTCTGAAAAAACATATCATTTGGAATCATACTAACTTGGCCTAAAAGTGTGTTTACTGGAAAAACATTGATATTCTCAAAAACTGTCGATTAAATTCACATGAAAATGTTCTAAAACGACGTTATGTACAGAAATACAATAAAACCAAGCCTTTTTTCCATTGATTTACTGCTAGTTTTTCTGAAAAAACATATCATTTGGAATCATCCTAACTTGGCTTTAATTAGTGTTTACTAAAAAAAAATTGATTTTCTCAAAAACTGACGATTAAATTCACATGAAAATGTTTTAAAACGACGTATTGTACAGAAATACGATAAAACCAAGCACTTTTTCCATTGATTTACTGTTAGTTTATCTGAAAAAACATATCATTTGGAATCATCCTAACTTGGCTTTAATTAGTGTTTACTAAAAAAAAATTGATTTTCTCAAAAACTGACGATTAAATTCACATGAAAATGTTTTAAAACGACGTATTGTACAGAAATACGATAAAACCAAGCACTTTTTCCATTGATTTACTGTTAGTTTATCTGAAAAAACATATCATTTGGAATCATCCTAACTTGGCCTAAGAGTGTATTTCCTGGAAAAACATTGATTTTCTCAAAAACTGTCGATTAAATTCACATGAAAATGTTCTAAAACGACGTATTGTACAGAAATACAATAAAACCAAGCACTATTTCCATTGATTTACTGCTAGTTTTTTTGAAAAAACATATCATTTGGAATCATACTAACTTGGCCTAAATTAGTGTTTACTGGAAAAACATTGATATTCTCAAAAACTGTCGATTAAATTCACATAAAAATGTTTTAAAACGACGTATTGTACAGAATTACAATAAAACCAAGCACTTTTTCCATTGATTTACTGTTAGTTTCTTTGAAAAAACATATCATTTGGAATGATCCTAACTTGGCCTTAATTAGTGTTTACTAAAAAAAAATTGATTTTCTCAAAAACTGTCGATTAAATTCACATGAAAATGTTCTAAAACGTCGTTATGTACAGAAATACAATAAAACCAAGCACTATTTCCATTGATTTACTGCTAGTTTTTCTGAAAAAACATATTATTTGGAATCATACTAACTTGGCCTAAATTAGTGTTTACTAAAAAAAAAATTGATTTTCTCAAAAACTGACGATTAAATTCACATGAAAATGTTTTAAAACGACGTATTGTACAGAATTACAATAAAACCAAGCACTTTTTCCATTGAATTACTGTTAGTTTCTCTGAAAAAACATATCATTTGTTATCATACTAACTTGGCCTAAAAGTGTGTTTACTGGAAAAACATTGATTTTCTCAAAAACTGTCGATTAAATTCACATGAAAATGTTTTAAAACGACGTATTGTACAGAATTACAATAAAACCAAGCACTTTTTCCATTGATTTACTGTGATTTTCTCCGAAAAAACATATCATTTGGAATCATACTAACTTGGCCTAAAAGTGTGTTTACCTGAAAAACATTGATTTTCTCAAAAACTGTCGATTAAATTCACATAAAAATGTTCTAAAACGACGTTATGTACAGAAATACAATAAAACCAAGCCTTTTTTCCATTGATTTACTGCTAGTTTTTCTGAAAAAACATATCATTTGGAATCATCCTAACTTGGCTTTAATTAGTGTTTACTAAAAAAAAATTGATTTTCTCAAAAACTGACGATTAAATTCACATGAAAATGTTTTAAAACGACGTATTGTACAGAAATACGATAAAACCAAGCACTTTTTCCATTGATTTACAGTTAGTTTATCTGAAAAAACATATCATTTGGAATCATCCTAACTTGGCCTAAGAGTGTATTTCCTGGAAAAACATTGATTTTCTCAAAAACTGTCGATTAAATTCACATGAAAATGTTCTAAAACGACGTATTGTACAGAAATACGATAAAACCAAGCACTTTTTCCATTGATTTACTGTTAGTTTATCTGAAAAAACATATCATTTGGAATCATACTAACTTGGCCTAAATGTGTGTTTACTTGAAAAACATTGATATTCTCAAAAACTGTCGATTAAATTCACATGAAAATGTTCTAAAACGACGTTATGTACAGAAATACAATAAAACCAAGCACTATTTCCATTGATTTACTGCTAGTTTTTCTGAAAAAACATATCATTTGGAATCATCCTAACTTGGCTTTAATTAGTGTTTACTAAAAAAAAATTGATTTTCTCAAAAACTGACGATTAAATTCACATGAAAATGTTTTAAAACGACGTATTGTACAGAAATACGATAAAACCAAGCACTTTTTCCATTTATTTACTGCTAGTTTTTTTGAAAAAACATATCATTTGGAATCATACTAACTTGGCCTAAATTAGTGTTTACTGGAAAAACATGATTTACTGCTAGTTTTTCTGAAAAAACATATCATTTGGAATCATACTAACCTGGCCTAAATTAGTGTTTACTGAAAAAAAATTGATTTTCTCAAAAACTGACGATTAAATTCACATGAAATGGTTTTAAAACGACGTATTGTACAGGATTACAATAAAACCAAGCACTTTTTCCATTGAATTACTGTCAGTTTCTCTGAAAAAA
>CBDALO010000010.1:0-49181 GCA_965196985.1 Gammaproteobacteria bacterium
GCGTGTCTGAGCAGCCAGCACAACCAGTGGCTGTCATGCAGGTCAACTCACACATACAGATTAGCTTTTATGACCAGGATAGCTTAGCGTCTTTGATTTAGAGGCTTTGCTAATGTTTCAGAACTGGAAAACACCGATCTGGTTTTATCGTACCCCTGTGGACTTTAGAAAACAGATTGATGGCCTAGTAATGCTGATTGCCGATCATCTCTCAATGACCCCAAGCTCAGGCCAGCTATTTCTTTTTCGTAACAGGCAGCGCGATAAAATAAAATTACTTTGGTACGACCAAAATGGTTTTTGGCTTTGCTACAAACGATTAGAAAAAGGTAAGCTGAAGTTCCCTAGCGAAGCAGATGAGACTATCGAGTTGACCCAAGATCAGTTAAGCTGGTTATTGTCAGGTTTAAACTGGATGAAGCAAAAGTCATTACCCAAAGTCTCTCCCGAGTTTTTTTACTAAAATGGCAAAAAAAGTCTTGACAGGTTTTTTCTGTGTTTTTTGATTTTACACGTGATTTTAATGCTTGTTTTATATCCTTAGCCCAGGCTTTGTGAGCTCCGCTAGGAGTTGAAAAGAAAACATCACAATGACCAGCTACCCCAAAAAAGTAATATGCGCTAACCAAGCGCCTGAGGAAGAAAATATTGCACTTAAAATGTCATGGTACACTTTGCAGTAGTTACTTGAATGAGAAACGCAATGCAAACAGTCCCTAGTGAGCTTTTCTATCAACAAGTCGGAATAAATGAAAAGCTTTGTCATAAGCTTGAAATAGAACATGCTCGTGTTGAACAGTATGCCGAGGCTTATGATCATTTGAAGATACAATTTGCTAAGCTCCAACGACAGCATTTTGGTAGTAAATCTGAGCGCTACATAGAAGATCAGTTGCCACTCTTCGGTGATCTCTCAACACCGGAGGATCAAGAAGATGATGAAGCAGTTGTTGTCTCTTCTCACAAACGTAAGAAGAAGGTCAAGAATGAATTACCTGTGACGGTGAGAATCATTCCAGTACCTGATGACCAGCGTATTTGTCCTTGCGGTAAAGAAAAATGCCCAATGGGTTTTGAGACTAAAAAAATACTGAACTACAAACCAGCTGTCTTTGAAATGATTGAAGAGCGCCGTGAAAAACTAGGCTGTGATTGCGAGCAAGGTGGTGTTACGGTTGCACCTAAGCCTTTACATATCCTACCTAAGGCCGAGGCGTCTGAATCATTACTAGCGCATTTAGTGTCTAGTAAAATCAGGGATAGACAACCCTTTTATCATTTATGTAACGTCCCACAATAATTTAGAGAAACCATCTCAACCTATTTTGCGTGAGATGGTGTCAAATAGTTAACCTTTTAGCTCATGAATTGCCTGATTAATGACATCATCCGGTATATGGTTTAAATTCATATTAGCGGCGATTAGCAACGCATGTCGCATGAGCCTATCAACATAACGAAGCCTACCTTTTGTGGCCATGTGTACTGCACGAATACCTGTTTCAGTGAATAAGCTGCTGCTCATTCCTGCCTTCTCAAAAGCAGCGTGAATAATGCTCTCAAAATCCCTGCTATCTTCAATTGCATGCCACCTAATAAAGCACTGAATTCTAGAGTTGATAGGTTCATAGGCTGGTCTCTGCAATGTTGCTAGAAGTGATGGGAGTCCACATAAGATAATCGTCATGACGTCTTTGCTGTCAAAACTGAAATTAAGGAAGTCAGGTAATCGTAGAATGAAATCATTACTAAGCTGATGCGCCTCGTCTAGGATCCAAATAGGCTGAACGTTTTTATCATGGTAGAGCGCGATCAAGCTCTGCTTCAAGTCTCTCCAAAGTTTAGAGAATCGGTAATAGTTTTCTAAACCTAGATTTTCGGCAAGCTGAGAGTACACATCAAATGACCGAAAGTGAGTGTCTGATTGATAAATGACTTGATGGGTCAGCGGGTTGAGTTTATTGCTCCAGTATCTTAGCGCCGTGGTCTTTCCTGTCCCTGAGTCGCCAGTAATCACTGCTAAGCCGCGTGTTTCTAGCAAACCATTAAGTTGCTGCTCTAGTCGCTTTGACTGCGCCAATTCAATAATGTTTGATTTACCCAATGGATCAAATTTCAAGCCAAAATGTTGAAGATACATCTTACTCATCCTTGTATCTTAAATAACTGTAGAGATATGACAATATTGCTACAATCCCAAGGATGCTTGGGTAGGCGGAAGGTGAAGCCGTGTTCGTCCTTAGGATTTAATCCTGTTGAGGAGATTTAGCTCCCTTCCACCCTCATAAGTTCATGAGATCGAACGGTATCTTAGGCCATTGTGAGCCTGTATTTGCAAGGTTGATCCGAACTATGATTTCCCAAGTTTGTTAGTGTAATAAAATTTAAGAGGCTCTAGCAAATGAAAAAAAATTGTGTTGGTATTGATATTGCAAAATCTGATTTTGTTGCTGCTATCACCACTAGCGGAAAAGATCACGTTAAACATTTTAATAATAATCCTGAGGGCTTTTCTGAGTTATTAGAATGGACGCAATCTTTATCTGATCAGTCACTTCATTTTTGCATGGAATCAACAGGTAAATACGGTAATGCATTGGCTCTTTATTTACATAGTGAGAAGTGTGATGTCAGTATAATTAATCCTGCACGAATAAAGTTTTTTATGAAAGGACAGCTAATACGAAACAAGACCGACAAGGCCGATGCGGTCAGTATTAAGGACTATTCAAATCATTTTACTCCAACGCTATGGCAGCCTTTGCCAGCTAATATAGAGGCTCTAAGAGCTTTGATACAGAGATCTGAAGTATTAACCTCCCAAGTCAGCAATGAACAAAACAGGCTGGAGCTAGCGGAAGAAACAATTATTAGCTCTATACAAAATCATATCGATTATATGGAAAAAGAAATTTTACGACTGCAGGAAGAAATTAGTAAGCTGATCGCGAGTGATGATGATCTGAAGAATAACACAGAGCTGCTTAAAAGCATCCCAGGCATTGGTGATAAAACCGCTCAAACACTAACTGCTTTTTTTAATAATATTGAAAGATTTTCTGGCGCAAAACAATTGGCTGCTCATATTGGTTTAAATCCCAGCCAGTCACAATCAGGCACTTCATTGAATTCATCACGGCTCTCAAAGGTTGGTAGTGCTTGGTTGCGAAAGGCGCTTTACATGCCGGCATTAGTGGCTATAAGGCATAATCCTATTTTGAAGAAATTTTATGAAAAGCTGCTCAAAAAAGGCAAGCCAAAGAAGCTAGCCATTTGTGCTGTTATGAGAAAAATGGTGCATATGATTTATGGCATCCTAAAAACACAGCAGCCATTTTCAGCGGATGCCTAGTAAAAATTTTACAATTTATTGTTGACGTTTATGACGGTATCTCCTCAGTGATATCCAAATCCTCTTTAACTTGGTTATAAACAATCTCAACTAGCGAGGTTTTTCTTGCTGGTTGTTCCGGCATCTGAGGTCTAGCTCGGGTTCTAGAAAGGTTGTTATGTTTGTCCAGCTCTCCCACTGCACCAAGGTATTGATATTCCAATGATTCGACGTGACGGGCGGAGTCACTATGCGGATCAACCACTAAATAAACCTCTTGTTGAGCCAGTTCAAATGGAACTTCAAAGAGTCGATTATTCCAGCTTACCGTGCCATCCTTCCTGACTCGGCGCTTAATGCGATGCAGGAAGTAATCATCTAGCTTATCGGCCAAACAACCTAACGGCTGAATTTTAGTGAGGTCTTGCTGATAGCGTTGTAACGGGGTCATCTTGTCAGGCAGGGCGCTTTGCGAGGCTTGATGATAAGGGTGCTGCCTTTATATAATGTAGAAAATATAGCATAATATACACTTTAACTTGATTACGGATGGTGTTTGGATGTTAGCTAGAATTCTCTCTGATGAAAATAATGAATTAACTATTGAGCTCAAGCTTCCACTAAAAGGATCCATGCTTGAATGTGAGGATGCAATTCTTGACGGCCTTAATGAGGTTGGAACATTAGCCACTGAAAAAGCTTTAAGTAAGTTTGATGCAGATGGCTCTCCTATCCATGTTGGAAAAATAAAGCTAACAGCACGAAGTAGAGATGAAGCAAATTACCAAACGCCTTATGGAGTTGCTCGAGTTAAGCGTTATGTTTATCAAACCTCTAAAGGCGGGAAGATCTTTTGTCCTTTAGAAGATAAGGCTAGAATTATCCAAGGATCAACACCGCGATTTGCAAAAATAATCTCACATAAATACTCAAACTTACCTGCTCCTAGTGTTATTGATGATCTCAAGGTCAATCATAACCGTAAAATCTCACATTCATACTTGCAACGGGCAACTGATTTTGTTGGCGGTATTGCACAAGCCAAAGAGGCTGAGTGGGAATATGAAGAGCCAAAGCTTGATGCAGGCATTGAGATGCTAAGTATTAGCTTAGATGGTGCATATGTTCTCACCGTTGATGATGGTTATAGAGAGAGCATGGTTGGAACTATTTCCATGTATGATAAGCATGGTGCACGCCTGCACACAACCTACGTTGCAGCATCACCAGAATATGGAAAAGATGAATTCTTTAATAGGCTTGAAAAGGAAATAAAGCTGAAAAAGAAATATTACCCTGATGCTAAAACAATTGGCGTTGCTGATGGAGCAAAAAATAATTGGCCATTTCTAAAAAAACATACTGATACGCAAATTTTAGATTTTTGGCATGCAACTGAATATCTCGGCGAAGCATCAAAGGCAGTATTTACCAAAAAATCTGAAAGAGATGAGCGTGATGTTTGGCTCGAAGAGAGATGTCATGACTTAAAGCACAAGAAAGGTGCGGCAGGTAGAATACTTGCTGAGCTTAAAGAGCATCTAAATAAAAAACTGAATAAATCGCTTAGAGAAAAGCTAGAAGGAACAATTACGTATTTTGAAAATAATATTAAAGAAAAGCGAATGTCGTATCATAATTTGATTAAGCAGAATGCACCAATTGGCTCTGGCGTCACTGAAGCAGCATGTAAAACAATTGTTAAACAAAGATTAGGGGGATCAGGAATGCGCTGGAAAGACAAGGGAATGAAAATCGTTTTATGCTTGAGAACACTAGTAAAGACTAAAGGCAGATGGGATCAGTTTTGGGAGAAGGTCAATGATTTTGGCGTGCCAGCAGCAATATAGCCTACATTATATAGAGGCAGCACCCTGATGATAAACACGCTCAACCCAAGCCCAAAATCGATCATTCAGCGCATTGAAACTATGAATGGAATCCAGGTTGCATTCAGCTAGGAATTGCTCGCGTACTGTTCTATGCCAACGCTCTAGTTTGCCTTTGCTTTGCGGTTCATAGGGCCTGCCGTAAATCAATTGAATTTTCAAACGAGCACAAATGGTTTGCAACGTTTTAGCACGGTAGGCAGGGCCGTTGTCAATGATGAGCTTAACAGGAAGCCCACGTTTGAGTAATGCCTCTTTCAACACATGCTCAATAGTAATGGCACTCTCATCAGTACAAAATTTACTGTGACAGACCAACCTTGAGGCATCATCAAAAATACTCACCAAATAGCTTTTAACTCTTCTTTGGCCATCGTAAATCGTTGGACCATGCATGACATCGCCATACCAAATATCACAAGCTGTGAGCGCCTCAAATGAGCGGCGCTCAATTTGGTTAGAAGGTGTGACTGTTCTTTTAGACAGGCCGTGTTTTACTAATAAGCGGTGAACTGTTGCGTGAGATAATTCACCTCGTGCTACCTTCCCTTGAGTTTCTAAGAGTTTAATCACGGTCGGAATTGATCTTGAAGGGCTTTCCTGTTTAGTGGAAATAATTAACTCTTGTAGCTCTGGATTGATGTGACACTGGCCTTTGTCTCGTCGAGTTTTAGGAACTAATCCATCAATACCCTGCTTTAACCAGGCGTAATACCAATTCTCAATTGTTTTAGCACTGAGGTGAACACGCTTACTACCTGGAATGTTGTAGGTTTGCTGGGACAACCTTTTAATAATGCTCTTGAGCTCACCATGCTCAAAACTATTTCGGCTACATAGCTCACCTAAAACACTTAGGCGAAACAGTGCTGTTGGGTGAATGGGCTTGGTCATTTTGCAATTCCTGTGTGATTTAACTACTTGCAATGAGTTAATCACAACTTGAGTTGAGAATGCTACGCTCAAACTGTGTGGGGTCGTGAGGTTTACAGAAAATATCCATCTCAACTTTTTTTCACGTTAATTAATTATGGGATGCTCACTCCTGTGTTGTTAAGAAAAAGCATGATGCTCGATAAATCATGCTCACCAAGGCAGGCCAACCAAAACGCTTGTGGATCACTATGTCGCCCAAGCTGTAACCACAACGGATGTGCTTTGATATGGAAGGAGTAATCAACGAAGTGGTCAACCAACCAGTGAAACCACCTAGCAACGGTGTGTCGACTAACACCTTGCTCCTGACCTGATGAGCTAATACTTTTCCCAGGAGCACGCTCATTAACACTGCCTGCTGAACTGACCAGCAATACCAACGCTTTGGAGAAAGTATCTCAGGTAGGGTTGAACAAGTACGTTTACATTGATGACAATAAAATCTCAAAACAGGGGTGGGATTTAAAGAGCGTCCTTTACCTGGGTTCCTATCTGGTTTTCGATCATATGATCCATGTGACCATAGTCCACCTGCACCGCAATGGCTGCACTGCTCTGGCCTTAGTAGCTCTGGATTTTTTTTCAGCAGGATCAGGTAATCACTCAGGCTTTTAATCGCTTTTATGATTCTGCGCATGACTAATTTCACTATAGTTTTTATATCAAGTTATTTTACCTTGATAGGTTACTAAAAACCTTGTTTATTATGAGATAAAACTAGCTCAATTCCCCTAAATAAAGATAGACGTAACAATTTAGAAAAACAACTACGCTCACAATACGGCGTCAATCTATCCAGGCAAACTATGTCACGTTGGTTTATTGAGCTGACTAAACCTTTACAGCCGATTTATAATCTATTGAAGGATGAGCTGCTGGATTATGAAATAGCAAGTTGTGACGCGACTAAATTACAAGTCTTAAAAGAGCCTGGTCGACGGCCACAAACTAAGTCACTGATTCATTGCATGCGAGGTGGTGCACCTGGTCGTGAGGTTATCCTGTTTGCCTATACGCCAAGTGACCACAGTGAGTTTCTAGTAGAATGGTTTCAAGGGTGGACTGGCAAGCTTCATACTGATGCAAGCCCTATATTCGACCAATTAGAAAATACCGGCGTTACGATCATTGCGTGCAACCTTCATGCCCGCAGGAAATTTGAAGAGATCACCAAGGCGACCAAAAAGAATGGGTTAGCCGCTCATGCTATGCGGGTCTATAAAAAACTCTACCGGATTAAAAGAAAGGCGAAAGAAGAAGAGATGTCGCCTGAGCAACGCCTTGCGCTTCGGCAGAAAGAATCAAAACCGATTATGGATGAGTACAAGGAGTGGCTAGAGGAGTATTATCCAAAGGTTCTACCACAATCTCATCTTGGCAGGGCAATGGAATATGTCATCAAGCATTGGGAAAACATGACTCGGTTTCTTGATGATGGTAGATGTGAGATTGATAACAATCACACAGAGAGAGACATTAAGCTCTTAGTGCTTGCAAGGAAGAACTTTCTATTTTGCGACACAATGCCAGGCGCTAACGCACTAGCAATGCATGCAAGTCTAGCTCTAACTGCTGAACTGCATCATCACAATGTCTGTCGATACTTCACCTATCTTTATGAGCGCCTACCACATTGCAAAACATTAGAAGATATTGAGGCACTGCTGCCATGGAATGTGCCGCCGGATAGCACCTAGCACGTGTTAGCTACGGAAGCAAGGACGCCCGTGGATCGCTTACGTAAAACGCCAGTAAAAATAGCCCCCCATAAGCGACCTAATGGGAATGTATCAAAATATAATCATCAAAAAAGAGAGCTGAAAATTATATGCTCACATTCGCCGAGGATTTGAAAATTGTTTTGCTGAATGAGTATTCTCATGGCTAGTAGAGGTATTAGGAGTGAAAAAAGTTGAGTTGGTCTGAGTAAGCTGAATGTCTTTGCGAAATTTTTTATGATCAAATTTTTTATGATTATAGGTCTCTTGTTGTTCTGAATTAGACTGAACATGTTCTGCTGAGAGGCTAAAGGCTTCTTGATGCGTGCGCTTAAGTGGTTGGGTTTGCTGTGCAATAGTATTACTTAATTGTTCTATATTTGGAACATCATCGCATGTGTGGCATACCTCAGCTTGAGAATGACTACTAGCGACATTGCTATTACCAGATGTTGATGCTGACATTGTGTGTTGCTCCTGTCCCAGTATTATTGATGAAGTAGCCGAAGCGTTATTCGTATTTAAAGACTGAGCAGCAAGAAGGAGCAAGTGAATCCAGTTAGGCTGACCATCTAAAGCTGGTTGAGGTATTGCGCTTCTACTCTGGTCCGCACTGAATGTAGGATAAATAGGAATTGGTTTATGAATAATTGGAGTAGGGTTATGCACTTGTTGTTGCGCGCTTACTGGATTATGAAGAGAAGAGTGCAAAGCATGGGTTGGTTGTACAGGAGGCACAAGGTGCTGATCAGTGCCTGACTGGACGTTATTATGAACCATGCTAGATGAATAATGAGGCGCAATAGTTGATGTGCTATCGGGTTCTGGAGCAGGACTTTTGGCTTGATAGGACGATTTGACGGCCTCAATGTTTTTCGAGCCACCGTCATGAGAGGCAATTTGCACGATTTGCTCGGCGGTAAAGTCAAGTCCCTTGAGTTCGTGATAGGACGATTTGACGGCCTCAATGTTTTTCGAGCCACCGTCATGAGAGGCAATTTGCACGATTTGCTCGACGGTAAAGTCAAGTCCCTTGAGTTCGTGATAGGACGATTTGACGGCCTCAATGTTTTTCGAGCCCCCATTATTTGAAGCAATTTGCACGATTTGCTCGGCGGTAAAGTCAAGTCCCTTGAGTTCGTGATAGGACGATTTGACGGCCTCAATGTTTTTCGAGCCACCGTCATGAGAGGCAATTTGCACGATTTGCTCGGCGGTAAAGTCAAGTCCCTTGAGTTCGTGATAGGACGATTTGACGGCCTCAATGTTTTTCGAGCCACCGTCATGAGAGGCAATTTGCACGATTTGCTCGGCGGTAAAGTCAAGTCCCTTGAGTTCGTGATAGGACGATTTGACGGCCTCAATGTTTTTCGAGCCCCCATTATTTGAAGCAATTTGCACGATTTGCTCGACGGTAAAGTCAAGTCCCTTGAGTTCGTGATAGGACGATTTGACGGCCTCAATGTTTTTCGAGCCCCCACAGTGTGCAGCAATTTGCACGATTTGCTCGGCGGTAAAGTCAAGTCCCTTGAGTTCGTGATAGGACGATTTGACGGCCTCAATGTTTTTCGAGCCACCGTCATGAGAGGCAATTTGCACGATTTGCTCGGCGGTAAAGTATTTAATTAACTCCGGTGTGTGTTCAACAACTTTTAAAATAGTGTTGTTAGAGCTTCTCCTTATAATAATTCTATTAGCTTGCACCTCAGTGAAACCTAATTGAGTTAAACTTTTTTTATGATGCTGATAAAACTGCTGAGTTATACCGAGTTTATTTAGTCGTTCTTCTATAGTTTTCATTTTCATTAATAATGCTGTTATAGCTGTTATAAAATATTGTTTGAGTATACAGGGTGAGTCTTTTAAATATTTTAGTAACTTTTAATATACGGTAGGGTAATTACAATTAAGTTTGATGCACATTGAAAAATAAGCCGTGTAATTCTAGTCCCCATAACCAGCGTTATCGGGGGGTTGGGTATTATCTGACTAATAAACAAGTCTAAATCGATCTAATTTTAAGCAGGACTAAAGGTCGAGTTCTTTTTTAATTTTTGCTAAAACCTCTGGCGAAATGCCAGTAGTTTTGGTCACAACAGGATCACCAAAGCCTTCTTTTAACATATTGATTGCAATCTCACGTTGTTTGTTATACTCGCCTTGTTGCATTCCTTGTTGCATTCCCTCCAGCATCCCTTGCTTTAAGCCTTGGTTATGGCCTTCTTGTCGTAATTGGTCAGCTGCAGACATAATGGTCTCCTTCATATCGGGTAGTGCTTGAGTCAACGCATCAACGAGTTCTTTGTCGCTGCTTTTTTCCTCATATTCTAAGGTGTAGTTTACCAGCCGTGAGATATGTTGACCACCATCTAATGACTTTAGCAATTGAAGCAACCCTTGCTGAATGAGTCGTTGGATAACTGGCAGAAAATCTCGTTGGTAAGCGTGTTTGTGCAACAGCTCCATGGTGGCAACGTAGCCATGGGTCAAGAGCTCTTCATCAGGGATGACGGTTAGATCAATGAGTGGGCAAGGCGCATTATACAGTTCTTTGGCGAGCGCAGAATCTTCAAACAACTCAAAAAAATCCATCGTGTACGGATAGGGCGTTTTTTGGCCATTATAAAAAGTGACCGTCAAAATTAATGGAAGCTTGAGCTTGTCATTGTGATCACGCTTTGGTGTCTGCTTTAAAAACCGATCCCAGATCTTGCACTTGTAATACCACAGGCGAAATGCCAAGAGTGGATCCGGTGTGGATTGGTGTTCACTTAACGCATAGAGATAAACTTGCTCTTTGCCATACTCCTTCTTGAGCTTAACCCGATACAAGACATCGGTAAAGGCCGTTTTAAAATCATACTCGATGAAGCTGTCGTTTTCTAGCTGCAACGTTTCCCAGTCAATCATCTTCTGGATCTTTTTGGGCAGATGCGCTTTGAAGAAATCCTTGGCAACCTCAATATCTTGCAGTGAACTCTTAAATAAGAGGTCGTGATGATTGATCGAATGTTTCTGAGCCACAGAAAGGTTCCCTAAAATTAAAGCTGGTAAGCCAAGCAATTGCTTGCTAGCATACCGGAAATTAAGCAGTAGCAAAACTGAAAAACCCTACAAAAACCCATTGGTTTTTACCTCTAAAACGGGCATAATTAGCCCAATAAATAATCGAGTAAAGAATGCCAACCCTGAATTAAAGAAGAAATGCCCTCGTTTTTTCACCCACACACTACGCGGCTAAAAGCCGACAACTTTTTCAGAAAAAGAAGTAATAAAAACAGTGGGTTACAAGGACATTTACTTTTTTATGACCAGTCCTTTTTTTTCAGAAATGCGCACAGAATAATCAAAAAAGCCGTTTACATATGTTTTCATCTTTTAGAAGAAATAACCTTTAAAATCAGTTAGTTACCTAACTGTTAACGTATGTTTTCTGAATTAATCATATGATAACAATGTTATCCTATGTTTGCAGATTGCTGACATATGTTTGCATTGTTATCCTATGTTTTACTGTGAATCAATAACTTACAATTGATTTGACGTGCTGAAAACATAGGTTAACAAATGTTGACATAAGATAACATGATGTTATTATATGTTAACAGTAAAAGCTAGTTTTTAATACAAAGAGAGGGGGAAGAATGAAGGCAATTGGCACACGGGTTTCAGAAAAAACCTATGATCGATTAACCATGCTGGCTCAAGAACAGGGAGTAACCCTCGGTAACTTTTTGCGACAAATGGCTGATTATTTTTGTCAGCACCAACTGGATTTGCGCGAGCCTGTTTACCAAGGCAAAGACCACTTATGTCATATGGTTGAGCAAATTCATGCTGCCTTGCCTCACTTGATGCTCTATTCGAGAGCCACCTATGCGAATGCTGTGGAGCCACTGAATGAGCAAAAGTACAACCAATTACTCGAGAGTAGTCTCCAGAAAATCACTGAGATTTGTGGTGGATTTCAAGGCGTTCATTATCAAATGACTTTGACTTCTTGTAGTCCGAAAGGCATTAAAACGATTCCCATTGACCCACACAAAAGCACGTGGCGATAGAAGCAACTCGTTAAAACTGTCACTCAAAGTGATCAGCAAAACCGGCAGAGTCACCTTTCTTTTTGTGGGCTACGGTGCTAATAATGGGTAAAGAATAACCTTTTACAAAGAGCCTACTTCATTCAAAAGGGCTTGTTGGATTTAAATTTTGTCATCGGGCGGGTTAGTGTTGCGTGATTGATTTGCAATTAATGCTTGTTCATTGAGGCTGGCTTAGCTTTTCTATCATGCTAGTTTATCGCTAATAAAGGTATCTAATTGAGGGATAGTGACCTAACTCTTATCCTTTTACCGATGGTAGAGTACTCAAACTGTCAGTCGTCTCAGAGGGTGTTGCACTCTGATCAATGGCTCAAGTGGTCGTTATTGTCTAGCAACCATTGAGATGGGTAACGTGTGCTACCCAATTAAACCGGGTTCTCTTCGATCAACCTGTTAAAGAGCGGTGTGGCGATACAAGCCAGTCTACCACAGCGGAGTAGACTAGATATAACGTGACGTGTATGAGCCAGTTGTTAACGATCTGTCGCCTGGGTTTCTTTTTTGGACTGCTTGCTCGTTTGATCAGACTTTTGTTGACTCGGCTTTGCTGCATCTGATAAGGCGCGACCACCACCTTGCAAGTCTTCACCAAAGCCGTGTACTGTGTTGCACCCAGCGAGCGTGAGACAGGTGACTATCATTCCTACGCCTAATCCTCGAAGCAGGCCATTTTTCATCCTTCACTCCTTCTGTTGCAATTGCAGCACGTTACATCAATGCGTCATCGTCACCAAATTCCATGTCCTTGCGTAGCATCACCATTAAGCTTTGCAACGGCGAGACGGTTTGAACATGGGTTAAGCAACGATCATACAAAGCCAGCACACTTTCCTCTGTAGGCTTTTCCTCACGGCCCGCTAAAATCATGTCCATGAGTTTTAAAGTGGTTTTATCTTGGGCTTTAGTAGCAGCAGTGAGCATGTTAACGAGCTGGGCAATCTCAGCGGGGTCAGGGGCTTCTTCACTCAGAAAATCGATTATGTCTGTGACAAACGCGTCGCCAGAAGCTTGGGTGAGTCCGTTGGTTTTTTTGGGTCGTTTTCCCATTGCATAGGCTCCTTGTCTCTTCTCGGTCTCAATCATTGGTTGCGCAGTGTAGTGCGTCAGCTCGTTTTCAACCAGCTTTTTTGCTCAATGCTTGGTACTATGTTAATTAGCGTGCAAAACTGACCCCTTTAGCGTTGAAATCAGCGTCGAATATTGACCCCCCCCCGATTAAAAACTATACACTTCAGGTTTAATAATCTGGGGTGAATAAAAGGTGATATTAATGGAAACTAAAACAAAGATTAGAAGATTGCATTTTGTGCAAGGTCTCTCAATTAAAGAACTTGTAAAAAAAACTGGCCTATCAAGAAATACAATTAGAAAAATATTGCGTGCAGAAACTGCTGACCAAGAATATGTTCGCTCTACAC
The DNA here is from genome assembly GCA_965196985.1 of Gammaproteobacteria bacterium. GTDB lineage: Bacteria > Pseudomonadota > Gammaproteobacteria > UBA12402 > UBA12402 > 2-12-FULL-35-23. The sequence goes on from CBDALO010000010.1 coordinate 13,396, forward strand.
AAGTAAAACCGAAATTAGACGCTTATACTGAAACCTTAGAGGCCTGGCTTATTGAGGATAGTAAACTTCCTCGTAAGGAACGTCGCACAGCATCCCGTTATTATTCCTTGCTTGAAAAAGAAGGCTACACGGGTGCTTATGACAGCGTTCAACGCTATGTGAAATTATGGAAACAAGAACATAGGCAAAATAAGTCTGCTTATATTCCATTAACGTTTGATCCAGCAGAAGCTTATCAGTTTGATTGGAGTGATGAAAAAGTAGAATTAGGTGGAACTATTGTCAATATTAAAGTTGCTCACTTTAGACTTTGTTATAGCCGTAAATTTTTTGTAGTTGCCTATCATAGAGAAAGTCAGGAGATGCTATTTGATGCGCATAACAAAGCCTTTGCCTTTTTTGGTGGTCTTTGCAAACGAGGTATTTACGATAATATGAAGACGGCGGTGACATCAATTTTCGTTGGTAAAGAACGAGCATTCAATCGACGTTTTCTAGCGCTTATGGATAATTACTTAATTGAGCCTGTTGCTTGTTCACCAGCTGCCGGTTGGGAAAAGGGGCAGGTTGAAAATCAAGTTGATACACTGCGAGACTGGTTGTTTAGACCGAGACTGAAATTTGAATCATTAGAGAAGTTAAACGAATACCTATTACAACGTTGTGAGCAGTTAGCTTGCAAGCGTAAGCATCCACAGTTTAAATCACAGTCTATTGCACAGGTGTTCGAGCACAAGAAGAAAAAGTTGCTGGAATTAAAGCAACCCTTTGAAGCTTATAAAGAAGTAAATGCTAGTGTTACCTCCACTTGTCTAATTAATTTTGATAGAAACCGTTACAGCGTTGACTGCGCTTATGCTAACAAAACTGTTATTGTTAGAGCGTATGCCAATGAAGTTGTTGTTTATGCTAACAATCATGAGATAGGGCGTCATAAACGCTACTTTGGACGTGATCACACTGAATTTAATCCGTGGCACTATGTGCCTTTATTGGAAAGGAAGCCAGGTGCTTTACGAAATGGTGCACCCTTCAAGGATTGGAAGTTACCTCAATCAGTACTGAATGTGAAGAAGCAATTACTAAAACGTAAAGGCGGAGACCGTGATTGCGTTGCTGTTCTGTCAGCAATGCTTGAGCATGGAAGTGAAGCAGTAGAGGTTGCATGTGAACTAGCCTTAGCAGATAAAACTGTAAGCAAGGATGTAATATTAAATATCATTAATCGCTTGCGTGAGCAACCACGTCCTGAGGTAATAGCAACGCCAGTGAATCTCACATTAAAAAAAGAGCCTACTGCTAATTGTGAGCATTACAATATGTTGTTAAAGGAGAGAGAGCATGTCAGTTAATAAGGTTGAAGAATTACTTATAGAGTTAAAGCTGTTTGGTATGCTTTCTGAATGGGTGCTGCCTCTATATAATGTAAGCTATATTGCTGCTGGCACGCCAAAATCATTGACCTTCTCCCAAAACTGATCCCATCTGCCTTTAGTCTTTACTAGTGTTCTCAAGCATAAAACGATTTTCATTCCCTTGTCTTTCCAGCGCATTCCTGATCCGCCTAATCTTTGTTTAACAATTGTTTTACATGCTGCTTCAGTGACGCCAGAGCCAATTGGTGCATTCTGCTTAATCAAATTATGATACGACATTCGCTTTTCTTTAATATTATTTTCAAAATACGTAATTGTTCCTTCTAGCTTTTCTCTAAGCGATTTATTCAGTTTTTTATTTAGATGCTCTTTAAGCTCAGCAAGTATTCTACCTGCCGCACCTTTCTTGTGCTTTAAGTCATGACATCTCTCTTCGAGCCAAACATCACGCTCATCTCTTTCAGATTTTTTGGTAAATACTGCCTTTGATGCTTCGCCGAGATATTCAGTTGCATGCCAAAAATCTAAAATTTGCGTATCAGTATGTTTTTTTAGAAATGGCCAATTATTTTTTGCTCCATCAGCAACGCCAATTGTTTTAGCATCAGGGTAATATTTCTTTTTCAGCTTTATTTCCTTTTCAAGCCTATTAAAGAATTCATCTTTTCCATATTCTGGTGATGCTGCAACGTAGGTTGTGTGCAGGCGTGCACCATGCTTATCATACATGGAAATAGTTCCAACCATGCTCTCTCTATAACCATCATCAACGGTGAGGACATATGCACCATCTAAGCTAATGCTTAGCATCTCAACGCCTGCATCAAGCTTTGGCTCTTCATATTCCCACTCAGCCTCTTTGGCTTGTGCAATACCGCCAACAAAATCAGTTGCCCGTTGCAAGTATGAATGTGAGATTTTACGGTTATGATTGACCTTGAGATCATCAATAACACTAGGAGCAGGTAAGTTTGAGTATTTATGTGAGATTATTTTTGCAAATCGCGGTGTTGATCCTTGGATAATTCTAGCCTTATCTTCTAAAGGACAAAAGATCTTCCCGCCTTTAGAGGTTTGATAAACATAACGCTTAACTCGAGCAACTCCATAAGGCGTTTGGTAATTTGCTTCATCTCTACTTCGTGCTGTTAGCTTTATTTTTCCAACATGGATAGGAGAGCCATCTGCATCAAACTTACTTAATGCTTTTTCAGTGGCTAATGTTCCAACCTCATTAAGCCCATCAAGAATTGCGTCCTCACATTCAAGCATAGATCCTTTTAGTGGAAGCTTGAGTTCAATAGTTAATTCATTATTTTCATCAGAGATAATTCTAGCTGACATCCAAACACCATCCTTCATCATGTTAAAGTGTATATTATGCTATATATTCTACATTATATAAAGGCAGCACCCTTCTGAATTAATAGAGCAGAAAGGTAAAGCAAATAAAAAGCTGTCAAATGAAGCATGGTTGATAAAGCTGTTGCAAAGCGAGCTCACACAACGTGAAACACGCTCTATTAACTATCAACTGGCTGCCGCAAAGTTTCCTGTGAACAAAACATTGCATGAGTTTAAATTCCAACAAAGTGAAGTTAATAAAGAAGACATTGACGTTTTGTATGATGGAGAATTTATTAACGCCAATCGTAATATTATTTTTGTTGGTGGAACTGGCACTGGTAAAACACACTTAACAACTGCAATAGCAACAAATTGTATCTACAAAGGTATGAAAGCGCGATTCTATAATGTGGTTGACTTAGTAAACCAGCTAGAGCAAGAGAAGCAGAATAATTTATCAGGTAAATTAGCCAACCGACTTAAAAAGGTTGACCTAATTATTCTTGATGAACTCGGTTATTTACCATTCTCTGAAACAGGTGGAGCACTACTATTTCATTTGATTAGTCAGCTTTATGAAAAAGTTTCGTTAATCATTACTACAAACTTAACATTTGGAGAATGGCCAACCGTTTTTATGGATGCAAAAATGACAACGGCTATGCTGGATCGATTAACACATCATTGTGCAATTATTGAAACAGGCAATGAGAGTTTTAGATTTAAAAATAGAAATTAAAAGGAGGCGGCGAGCATTTAATATACAATAAATTTGATGGTCTGGGGGGTCAATATTCGACGCTGATCAGGGGGCAATTTTAGATGCTGATTGACAGTCTACTCAAGCAGCACCGCTGGTAGGGTAATCCACTGCCACAGGGACACGGGCTAGGTTCTGTCGAAAAATTTACACCTAGATGAGGTAGCCTATTTTTGGGCGCAACTAGTCTGCGAGCGTGTAGAACTGCTGCCAGGCTGGCATCATGCTATTGCCTCGCATCTGCCCTTTTTTTAGCATATGGCATAACTCAATACCAGCTATTGTTGCCTTAGCTGAATTGAACTTTTTAAAACCCAGTGTATATTTCGTGATACGCTTTATCGATCGATGGTCTTGCTCGACCAAATTATTGAGGTATTTAATGCGCCTAACCTCGACCATCGCAAACCAGAATGTAAGCGATCCAGCAAGTACACCCTAGTCAACTAGTTAAATTCATGTGACTGTATGCTCCCGCAAATAGTAACAAGGAGCTTACGGTATGTCAGCAATAAGTCTCTTCCAATGCAAGATGAGCCTGAAATAGCCTGTAACGTCCCACAATAATTTAGAGAAACCATCTCAACCTATTTTGCGTGAGATGGTGTCAAATAGTTAACCTTTTAGCTCATGAATTGCCTGATTAATGACATCATCCGGTATATGGTTTAAATTCATATTAGCGGCGATTAGCAACGCATGTCGCATGAGCCTATCAACATAACGAAGCCTACCTTTTGTGGCCATGTGTACTGCACGAATACCTGTTTCAGTGAATAAGCTGCTGCTCATTCCTGCCTTCTCAAAAGCAGCGTGAATAATGCTCTCAAAATCCCTGCTATCTTCAATTGCATGCCACCTAATAAAGCACTGAATTCTAGAGTTGATAGGTTCATAGGCTGGTCTCTGCAATGTTGCTAGAAGTGATGGGAGTCCACATAAGATAATCGTCATGACGTCTTTGCTGTCAAAACTGAAATTAAGGAAGTCAGGTAATCGTAGAATGAAATCATTACTAAGCTGATGCGCCTCGTCTAGGATCCAAATAGGCTGAACGTTTTTATCATGGTAGAGCGCGATCAAGCTCTGCTTCAAGTCTCTCCAAAGTTTAGAGAATCGGTAATAGTTTTCTAAACCTAGATTTTCGGCAAGCTGAGAGTACACATCAAATGACCGAAAGTGAGTGTCTGATTGATAAATGACTTGATGGGTCAGCGGGTTGAGTTTATTGCTCCAGTATCTTAGCGCCGTGGTCTTTCCTGTCCCTGAGTCGCCAGTAATCACTGCTAAGCCGCGTGTTTCTAGCAAACCATTAAGTTGCTGCTCTAGTCGCTTTGACTGCGCCAATTCAATAATGTTTGATTTACCCAATGGATCAAATTTCAAGCCAAAATGTTGAAGATACATCTTACTCATCCTTGTATCTTAAATAACTGTAGAGATATGACAATATTGCTACAATCCCAAGGATGCTTGGGTAGGCGGAAGGTGAAGCCGTGTTCGTCCTTAGGATTTAATCCTGTTGAGGAGATTTAGCTCCCTTCCACCCTCATAAGTTCATGAGATCGAACGGTATCTTAGGCCATTGTGAGCCTGTATTTGCAAGGTTGATCCGAACTATGATTTCCCAAGTTTGTTAGTGTAATAAAATTTAAGAGGCTCTAGCAAATGAAAAAAAATTGTGTTGGTATTGATATTGCAAAATCTGATTTTGTTGCTGCTATCACCACTAGCGGAAAAGATCACGTTAAACATTTTAATAATAATCCTGAGGGCTTTTCTGAGTTATTAGAATGGACGCAATCTTTATCTGATCAGTCACTTCATTTTTGCATGGAATCAACAGGTAAATACGGTAATGCATTGGCTCTTTATTTACATAGTGAGAAGTGTGATGTCAGTATAATTAATCCTGCACGAATAAAGTTTTTTATGAAAGGACAGCTAATACGAAACAAGACCGACAAGGCCGATGCGGTCAGTATTAAGGACTATTCAAATCATTTTACTCCAACGCTATGGCAGCCTTTGCCAGCTAATATAGAGGCTCTAAGAGCTTTGATACAGAGATCTGAAGTATTAACCTCCCAAGTCAGCAATGAACAAAACAGGCTGGAGCTAGCGGAAGAAACAATTATTAGCTCTATACAAAATCATATCGATTATATGGAAAAAGAAATTTTACGACTGCAGGAAGAAATTAGTAAGCTGATCGCGAGTGATGATGATCTGAAGAATAACACAGAGCTGCTTAAAAGCATCCCAGGCATTGGTGATAAAACCGCTCAAACACTAACTGCTTTTTTTAATAATATTGAAAGATTTTCTGGCGCAAAACAATTGGCTGCTCATATTGGTTTAAATCCCAGCCAGTCACAATCAGGCACTTCATTGAATTCATCACGGCTCTCAAAGGTTGGTAGTGCTTGGTTGCGAAAGGCGCTTTACATGCCGGCATTAGTGGCTATAAGGCATAATCCTATTTTGAAGAAATTTTATGAAAAGCTGCTCAAAAAAGGCAAGCCAAAGAAGCTAGCCATTTGTGCTGTTATGAGAAAAATGGTGCATATGATTTATGGCATCCTAAAAACACAGCAGCCATTTTCAGCGGATGCCTAGTAAAAATTTTACAATTTATTGTTGACGTTTAAGACGGTATCTCCTCAGTGATATCCAAATCCTCTTTAACTTGGTTATAAACAATCTCAACTAGCGAGGTTTTTCTTGCTGGTTGTTCCGGCATCTGAGGTCTAGCTCGGGTTCTAGAAAGGTTGTTATGTTTGTCCAGCTCTCCCACTGCACCAAGGTATTGATATTCCAATGATTCGACGTGACGGGCGGAGTCACTATGCGGATCAACCACTAAATAAACCTCTTGTTGAGCCAGTTCAAATGGAACTTCAAAGAGTCGATTATTCCAGCTTACCGTGCCATCCTTCCTGACTCGGCGCTTAATGCGATGCAGGAAGTAATCATCTAGCTTATCGGCCAAACAACCTAACGGCTGAATTTTAGTGAGGTCTTGCTGATAGCGTTGTAACGGGGTCATCTTGTCAGGCAGGGCGCTTTGCGAGGCTTGATGATAAACACGCTCAACCCAAGCCCAAAATCGATCATTCAGCGCATTGAAACTATGAATGGAATCCAGGTTGCATTCAGCTAGGAATTGCTCGCGTACTGTTCTATGCCAACGCTCTAGTTTGCCTTTGCTTTGCGGTTCATAGGGCCTGCCGTAAATCAATTGAATTTTCAAACGAGCACAAATGGTTTGCAACGTTTTAGCACGGTAGGCAGGGCCGTTGTCAATGATGAGCTTAACAGGAAGCCCACGTTTGAGTAATGCCTCTTTCAACACATGCTCAATAGTAATGGCACTCTCATCAGTACAAAATTTACTGTGACAGACCAACCTTGAGGCATCATCAAAAATACTCACCAAATAGCTTTTAACTCTTCTTTGGCCATCGTAAATCGTTGGACCATGCATGACATCGCCATACCAAATATCACAAGCTGTGAGCGCCTCAAATGAGCGGCGCTCAATTTGGTTAGAAGGTGTGACTGTTCTTTTAGACAGGCCGTGTTTTACTAATAAGCGGTGAACTGTTGCGTGAGATAATTCACCTCGTGCTACCTTCCCTTGAGTTTCTAAGAGTTTAATCACGGTCGGAATTGATCTTGAAGGGCTTTCCTGTTTAGTGGAAATAATTAACTCTTGTAGCTCTGGATTGATGTGACACTGGCCTTTGTCTCGTCGAGTTTTAGGAACTAATCCATCAATACCCTGCTTTAACCAGGCGTAATACCAATTCTCAATTGTTTTAGCACTGAGGTGAACACGCTTACTACCTGGAATGTTGTAGGTTTGCTGGGACGGGTGCTGCCTTTATATAATGTAGAAAATATAGCATAATATACACTTTAACTTGATTACGGATGGTGTTTGGATGTCAGCTAGAATTCTCTCTGATGAAAATAATGAATTAACTATTGAGCTCAAGCTTCCACTAAAAGGATCCATGCTTGAATGTGAGGATGCAATTCTTGACGGCCTTAATGAGGTTGGAACATTAGCCACTGAAAAAGCTTTAAGTAAGTTTGATGCAGATGGCTCTTCTATCCATGTTGGAAAAATAAAGCTAACAGCACGAAGTAGAGATGAAGCAAATTACCAAACGCCTTATGGAGTTGCTCGAGTTAAGCGTTATGTTTATCAAACCTCTAAAGGCGGGAAGATCTTTTGTCCTTTAGAAGATAAGGCTAGAATTATCCAAGGATCAACACCGCGATTTGCAAAAATAATCTCACATAAATACTCAAACTTACCTGCTCCTAGTGTTATTGATGATCTCAAGGTCAATCATAACCGTAAAATCTCACATTCATACTTGCAACGGGCAACTGATTTTGTTGGCGGTATTGCACAAGCCAAAGAGGCTGAGTGGGAATATGAAGAACCAAAGCTTGATGCAGGCATTGAGATGCTAAGTATTAGCTTAGATGGTGCATATGTTCTCACCGTTGATGATGGTTATAGAGAGAGCATGGTTGGAACTATTTCCATGTATGATAAGCATGGTGAACGCCTGCACACAACCTACGTTGCAGCATCACCAGAATATGGAAAAGATGAATTCTTTAATAGGCTTGAAAAGGAAATAAAGCTGAAAAAGAAATATTACCCTGATGCTAAAACAATTGGCGTTGCTGATGGAGCAAAAAATAATTGGCCATTTCTAAAAAAACATACTGATACGCAAATTTTAGATTTTTGGCATGCAACTGAATATCTCGGCGAAGCATCAAAGGCAGTATTTACCAAAAAATCTGAAAGAGATGAGCGTGATGTTTGGCTCGAAGAGAGATGTCATGACTTAAAGCACAAGAAAGGTGCGGCAGGTAGAATACTTGCTGAGCTTAAAGAGCATCTAAATAAAAAACTGAATAAATCGCTTAGAGAAAAGCTAGAAGGAACAATTACGTATTTTGAAAATAATATTAAAGAAAAGCGAATGTCGTATCATAATTTGATTAAGCAGAATGCACCAATTGGCTCTGGCGTCACTGAAGCAGCATGTAAAACAATTGTTAAACAAAGATTAGGCGGATCAGGAATGCGCTGGAAAGACAAGGGAATGAAAATCGTTTTATGCTTGAGAACACTAGTAAAGACTAAAGGCAGATGGGATCAGTTTTGGGAGAAGGTCAATGATTTTGGCGTGCCAGCAGCAATATAGCCTACATTATATAGAGGCAGCACCCGCAATTTCTTACTTATGTTACGACCTACCTTGTATACTACTGTAAGTTACGGAGAGTATTAGGGCTTCGGTAGTCGTGGATACCTTACCCCTTACAGCAGCCTACCCAAGGTTCGCTGCGCACTTAAGTCGTAATTTTGACTTAGGCTTCCTTCAGATCCTTCATTGGCTTTGGCTAATGCTTTACCAAAGTTTCTTCCGGCACCCTTGCCATCGTCTACACGTTCCTAACTCTCACGGCCATGGCGGGAGTTTCACCCGCTAGAAATTGCCCATGCCTGTCACACCACTTATGTGGGATTATCACGCAGAAAACTCACAGCGCGTAATACTGAATCTGAGACCTTTGTTCTTAGCGATTGATTTTGATGAGGTCAGTGAATTAAAGCCTTTATTTAAAGCTTGTCGATTCTGGAAGAAGTTACTCAAGAGTAATAAAAGTCTAACCAGTTACCCACTTTCAAGAATACCTGTTGAGCATATCCATCCTAAAGCCTTACGCGAACAGTTTAAAGTCACGAAGACGGTTAAAGGTAGGAAAAAAGCAACCATTGATCAACATCAATATGAGTTTTATTTGTATCGTTCGCTTAGAGAAAATATTAAGAATAGAAAAATTGCCATTAACTCTTCTGAAAACTACAAAAGCTTTGACAAAAAGGTGAACACCCCTGCTGATTGGAATGAAAACGCTCAATCCCACTTACTTTCTCTAAATAATAAGGAGTTAATCAAACCAATTGAAACCATCTTGTCAGATCTGAAGTCAATCTTAGAACCCTTATTAGAAAGAACCAATCAACGCGCATTGAACGAAGAAAATCAGCAAATAAAGATCACCCGCCATCGTGATGGTAGTGTCAGTTGGACACTTCCGTATGTGAAAAACAATCCAGAATTTGATAATGATTTTTATAAACAACTAGAGGTTAAAACTATCTCAGAAATCTATGACTATGTGGCTAAAGCGTGTGGCTTTCCTGCTGTTTTACTTCAATCGAAGTCACGTTATGGTCGCTATAAACAAGATTATTTAGCAACTAAAGGAGTGATTTTAGCTAATGGAACCATGCAGGGCATTAATCTTTTTTCTAAGCGCTCAAATTTAACTTATCAACGATTGAAAACAGCTGAAGATAATCACGTTCATTTGCAAAGCTTGCGGGCAGCGGCTGATCTTATTATTGATGAGATGTTGGCTTTACCAATTTATGATCGTTATCTAATTGACAACAAGCTTCATGGAAGTGTGGTGTGACAGGCATGGGCAATTTCTAGCGGGTGAAATCCCGCCATGGCCGTGAGAGTTAGGAACGTGTAGACGATGGCAAGGGTGCCGGAAGAAACTTTGGTAAAGCATTAGCCAAAGCCAATGAAGGATCTGAAGGAAGCCTAAGTCAAAATTACGACTTAAGTGCGCAGCGAACCTTGGGTAGGCTGCTGTAAGGGGTAAGGTATCCACGACTACCGAAGCCCTAATACTCTCCGTAACTTACAGTAGTATACAAGGTAGGTCGTAACATAAGTAAGAAATTGCCCTTACCCTGTGAAGGGCCGTAGGTATGGGTCGGTGAAACTGCGTCACCTTAAGCCCTACGCGAAGCAGTAATGCCAAGCTAATGTACCTAGGGTCTGCAGATGAAGTCGTAGTAGTCGTTAAAACTCGATGCCGATGACTTGGCTGGTGACAGTCAAAGAGGATAAAACTTAGAGTAAGCAGCAAGGATGCTGAGGCGAAGGACGGAACAAGGTAGAGTTGGCGAGTTGATCATTTGCATCCATGGAGATTAGATCAGCTAGTCATAGAGCTTTTAATGAAAGGCCACAACGTAAACGTGGCGAAGTACTTTTAAGTCTGATTAACATTAACATGCAAGAGAAAGAGAAATGACACAGCAGCCATTATCTATCGACACTGAAAATCTCTTTGAACTTGTTTGCCACGAACAGACGCTAGCTAAAGCCTTCGATCTCGTTAAAAAGAACCAAGGTTCTCATGGCGTAGACGGGGTTAGCCTAGCAGATTTTGAGACAAACAAAACAGAAGAGTTAGCGACACTAACCAAGGAACTGGTAAACTGGCGCTACAAACCACAACCTGTTAGAAGGGTTGAAATCCCCAAAACAGGAAACTCAGGTGTAAGACTACTTGGCGTAGCTTTTATCAGAGATCGTGTAGTACAAACGGCAATAAAGCTTGTACTGGAGCCTCTGATTGATCCGTCCTTCTCTAATAGCAGTTTCGGTTTTCGGCCTGGTCGAAACCAGAAGCAAGCCATTGAATCGGCAAGGCAATTAGTTGAGGATGGAAAAGAGTTTGTAATGGATATTGATCTGTCGAATTTCTTTGACAGAATTAATCACGACAAGATCATTGCTAAACTAAAAAGGTTTGTTGATGATAAGCGTATTCTACGCCTCATTGGCATGACACTTCGAAGCGGTGTAATGACCTACGAGTGCTATGAACCCACAACATCAGGCGCAACGCAAGGTAGTCCGCTAAGCCCATTGTTGAGTAACCTCATCCTAGATGGTCTCGACAAGAAGCTTGAACAGCGTGGCCTAGAGTTTGTCCGCTATGCAGATGATTGCAACATCTTTGTGAAGTCGCGTAAAGCGGCTAATCGCGTGATGGAATCAATCTCTCAGTATATTGAGAAGAAAATGAAACTGGTCGTCAATGAGGAGAAAAGCAAGTTAGCACTATCTCGTCAGGTAAAGTTCTTGGGCGTTACGATAGTTAAGGGAACTGTTGCTATATCAAAAGCAGCTATTAGTAATGCCAAAACAAAAGTTAAAGAACTTATACCTAGAGGAACCCACAAAACCCTTGAGGATTCAGCAAAAGACTTTAATAGGTGGTATAAAGGTTGGAGTAATTACTTTGAAGTAACTTACTATCCAGCTCAGTTTGCTACTATAGAGGCTTACGCTCGAAGACGTTTTAGGGCACGCATTGTCTCTCAATCAAAACGGAGAAGATTTCTATTTAAGAAATTAAAGAAACGCGGTATTAAAGCAAAGACTGCTGCTAAGGTCGCCTTTTCTAATAAGAAAAGGTGGGCACTATCACGAAGTAAAGCGGTTGAGCTAGCCTTCCCCAACAAGTACTTCCAAGAGGTTGGCTTGCTCATTAAATCTCAGGAACAGCACCAGCACTGGTTTGAAATGAGTCGATGGATACATCTAACTTGAGGAGCCGTGTACGGTCCCGTACGCACGGTTCTGTGGGCAGTCGGGAGCTTTAGCTCCCACTGACCCGATGATGGTAAAAAGAAAAAAACACGTCGTCGATTATTGCGTGCCAGGTATTCAAGTCAGGCCGGCTTCGCCGGCAACTTTCTAAGCCTCTAAGAGTTTAGTCTTTACAAAGCCACGAGTATTATTAAGTCTCAAACTAGTCAAACCTGCCCATGGAATAATAACGAATAAAAATAACACACCTGCTATAGAAATTGCTTCAGGTAGCTGAGCAATAACTCACCTACTATACGCGCTTCTCATTTTACTCTAAGAATAATGAAACGCTTTAGTATCAAACAAATCTTGGTAACCAATCAGAACTGGTGGAACTTTCACACCAAGTACAAAGATAAAATCAGAGAAGCTATTGTCATTGGCATTGTTAAGCTGCTTAGCTGCAAACATCCTATGCGTGGCCATAAAGAGTATCATTGCAGTAATCCAAACTGTTCACACGTCAAATACATCCGCCATACCTGCAAAGCTAAAAGCTGTTCATCGTGTGGTAAAAAAGCCACAGAAGTATGGATACAGCAACAAATGGCAATCTTACCCAACACTACATGGCAACACATCACATTCACCATGCCCTCTACTCTTTGGGACTGCTTTTGGACAAACAGAGAGCTTCTTAATTTACTCCCACCATTAGCAGCAAAGGTGTTACTCAAGCTTGCTAAAAACAAGAGGGTTAAACCCGGTGTATTTATCGCGCTTCACACCTTTGGCAGAGATCTAAAGCGCAATGTGCATCTTCATGCGTCAATCACTCTGGGTGGTATCAACAAAGAGTTAACACAATGGAAAAGCCTCTACTTCCATCAACCTACACTAATGTCCATGTGGCGTTATGAGGTCATTAACCTTTTTAGAAACCACCACCAGGACAAAGGGCTTATTCTGCCAAATCAGTTAGCCTCTACACTGAACCACACTTGCAACTTTAATCAACTGCTTGATCAGCTTTACCAAAAACGATGGGTAGTACATTGCGCAAAGCCCTCAAAGAATCACAAACAAAACGTTAAATACTTAGGTCGGTACACCAAACGTCCTCCTATTGCTGAGTCAAAAATTAAAAACTTTGATGGGAGCAGCCTCAGTTTTAATTATCTTGATCACGTCTCTAAAACCTACAAGCAATTTAAATTAACCGCGGAAGAGTTTATTGCTCGATTTATTCAACACATTCCTGATGTTGGCTTTCGTATGGTGCGTTATTATGGGTTTCTTGCTAACCGGGTGCGAGGTGAGATGCTACCCAAAGTCAGACTCCTATTAGGTGAAACTGATCCAAACACACCCCAGGTCAATTACCGCACCTTAATGCAAAATAATTTTAACATTGACCCCTATGAATGTGTTCTATGCGGTAGCCAAATGTTTTTAGCTAACTGCTGGTATAGACAACCTAACCATTACAAATTGCTATCAAAGCATCGTGAACTCGCCTTACTGAAAAAAATCTAATAACTTCCTAAGGGGGTAGTCCGTCCAAAACAACAAATAACAGCTAGTTTTGGCTATTGTTTGTCATAACTAACCCTGCCCCACCACTAAATCGATTTTATAAAAAATACCTGTGCTAAAATTACTCATTTTAATTGGTGGTATTTTTACCAATTGACACATTGAAATTCCTTAATATCAAGTAAATATTTTGGTACCGATGTTGGTGTTGTATTAATGACAATGGGTGTTGGTCATATCCCTATGGCAACTAGGATTATTGGTGCGAATGAACATGAAAGCCATTACACCTTTCCCATGCTCGTTCAAAATAACCATATTATTGACCCTGATATTATCTCAACTGATACAGAAGGCGCTAATAACGTAAATGATTTACTCTACTATTTACTCGGTAAAACTCATGCACCTTATTATCGTACCCTAGCAACGCAAGCTGATAAAATTTATGGTTTTAAATCAGAGTCACATTACAAAGACTATTTAATTAAACCTGAAAGAAAAGTTAATGAGGCATTAATAAAAAGGAAATGGCCTGAAATTTTACCAATACTTTATAGCTTACTTGCGCATGAGAGCAAGCAAGAAAATATTATCTGTCAACTCAGCTCTCATGACTATAAGAGTGAAACTAAAGAGGCTATCTGGGAAATCAATCGCCTAGTTAAGAGCATTCATATTCTCAAGTTTGTTGATGAAATAAGTTACCAACAGGCAATTCGAAAATCGCTCAACCGAGGTGAAGCTTATCACCAACTACTTAACAAGATTGCCGAAGTAGGCAACAATGATTTACGGGGTCAAAGTGATCTGGAGGTGGAGATCTGGAATGAGTGTATGCGGTTTATTGCACTCTTAATTATCTATTATAATATGAGCTTATTATCAAAGTTATTTGAAACCTACCAAGCAAAGGGTAATCAGGAAGCTGTTGACTACATTGCTTCGGTTTCTCCTGTTGCTTGTCAACATATCAACATTAGTGGGCTGTATGAATTTAGTGAGGAACCGGCTTCGCTTGATATTGAACAGGTTGTTACAGTAATGGAGAAGATCCTAGAGGACACGCTGCAAAAAGAGAAAAAGAAAAATAACTGAGATTTATCTAACCTACTGATTATAAAGGATAAAAACTGACGACATTTATGGGGGATATCAATAGACAATGGCATTCGGTTAAGCATATTTGGCAGATCCTCCACTAATATTTAACCATTTTGTAACCGGCTTTCTAGATTGCCGTGGTGAATGCCTACCCCTTCTTATTTTTTGACGTACGCGAGCAATGCTGCCAAGCATGAGCGGGATACAAAGAAAACCAGAATCATTTTCTGGCAACAATAATTTTTCTAAACTTCGACCGATTACCAGTAATGTGTTTTTGAAATTAGTTTTAATATTTTTTATTTCCCCAACAAAATCTTGCCAATAGCCATCTTGCTTTTCAGGTTTATTCTTTCCCTTCGGTGAGGGTGGTGGAAGCTGATTATTAGCCTCAGACTCAAAAATTCGTGCGAAGTTTATGATTAGCGCATGCGCATAGCATTCTTGCTTTACACCAAGCTCTGACTTACTGTGAAATTCTTCAATATCAATAAACACCTTGGATATTTTATAAAGCTCCTCAATTCCCCAGCGACCATGATATACACTAGGAAATTCATCCAGCGGGTATTTTTTTTGGTCCAACAACGTGGTGCTACAAACATAAGTTTCATCACCAATAGTATATTTAATTAATCGCAACCTCACCGGTTTTATATCGAGTTCATAACCCTGCTTTCGACTTTCGTACTTTACAGCTACTGACGGCTTATAAGTAATGATTTCATCTTGACTATCACTTTCCCAAAAACGTTTTACGGCTGTATTTACAGTGCCACTCTGCATTCTACAAATAAGGTGGATGCCTTTTTCCATCGCTTTTACTAAAATCAAATAGCTGAAATACCCTCGGTCAAGAACCAAGACATCACCAGGTTGCATCGTCTCCATGTGCGCCAATAAAATATGCCGTTCGCTTCGTTCTGCATTGAGAGTAATATCATAAATATAGCCACTACCTAAATGATATAATGCGCTCATAATTCCTTGTGGGTAGTATTGGCCTTTATTAGGTGCCATGTAACCAGCGGCGAGTAATTCATGAGGTAGATTTATTTTGGAGCCATCAACGCCAAAAACACGATGTCCTTGCCATAAAGGTAATGGCTCCTGCTTTTCTCGCGCCAATAAAACAGCACGATTGAGGTCGGTAAATATCACTTCCGGCATCTTTTGGCGAGCCTCACATATGGATGAAGCAGCGAACGGCTTTTCCTGAATACAGGCCAATTCTGATGACTCCCAAAGCTCGTTTAATAAAATTTGATAACCCTGATTATTTTTACTCAGTACTAGTTTTAAAATGAAAACAACTAGAATTTCAGTCGTTATTGCTCGTTTTCTTTGCTGCCAGGTTTCATCAAATTTTGCACAACAGTCTGCTAATATTGCGTGCAACTGGATCCAAAAGTCCTGCATACCTGCTCCGCTCCTTCGGTTAAATTCACCGCTAGTTATTCAAGGGAGCAAGAGAATAGCATAAAATCACGTTAACCGAATGCCATTGTATCAATAGAACCCCAAGTAACGACCACGTCCATCCATGCTAATACTTACTCCTGCGTCTATGAGAGTATTAAGCCATGCTGATGAGGTAAACTGCGAGCCTTGATCAGTATTAAAAATATCACAGCAACCTTTAGCCAATGCTGACTGGAGCACCTCAACGCAAAAATCGTATCCGTTCAATATCAGCATGATTTGAAAATAATTCAAAAAGTTCTTGACAGCTTTTTCGTGCAAATTTGGAAATTTTATATTGGAATCATCGTGTGTCATAAAAGCATGATGTGCGCTCTATAACAACGCTGTATGCTCGGATTATTTTTTCATCGATCAGGTTCATGGCTTAAAAATAATTTCAGCAGTACGGCCATCTGTGTGGGGAAAATTTACCTTTTCAAACCCGTGGTATACTCTTCCTATGAAAAAACAACCTGACAAATCAGTTTTAGCCGATCTCATTGAGAGATTTAATAATACTGTTACACCAACAGCACTAGAAACAGATTTTAGCAATGTATGTGAAAGTCAGGCTGAGAAAATCATAAAGCTAGAAGACAAGGTGCAATCGTTAAATAACGCATTAAATAAATATAAAGGTGAGCAAGGAAAGCCTAATGTTAGAAAGCAAACGCGCGCTAACAAGGACAAGGATCATTCCTCCGAGAAGGATAGAAAAGGAAATAAAACCAATAAAACTAGAAAGCCAAAATCTAGTAAAAAAAATCTCGAAGTCTCTAATACAGTGACACTAACAATTAATCCAGATTCGTTGCCCAGCGATGCTGTGCAAAATGGCTCTAAGAAAACACTTATCCAGGATATAAAAATTGCTGCTAATAACACTCTTTTTTTGCGCCAACAATATTACTCCCCTTCTGAAAACAAACACTATACAGCACCTCTGCCAACTGGTTATGAGGGCCAGTTCGGCCCTACTATTAAAAGCTGGACAAGCTTCCTAAATACTCAAGGTGGTATGACGCTAGAAAGCCTTGAGACATTTTATAAAACCGCCAACATAGATATTAGTAAATCAACCATCCATAGCTTCACAATTAAAACACCTACGATACTTGAGCCCGAGAAGGTAGAAGTTGTGAAGGCAGGTTTACAATCCACGAACTACCAGCACCTAGATGACACCAACGCTAGAGAGGATGGGAAAAACCGTTATGTTAATGTATTGGGTAATGAGTATTATTCAGCTTACTTTACGCTGACCAGTAAAAGTCGATTAAGCGTCATTGAAATGTTAAGCAAAGACCACTTTGGGTTCACATTAAATGAGGCCGCTTTTAATTTACTGGCTACTATGAACTTACCCCACAAGGTAATCGAAAGCTTAAAGGTATTTCACTCATCGACTATCTTAAACAGTAAGGAGCTGGAAGTTATTCTTGATAAGGTATTAGGTGATAAAAAATTTCCAAAATATAGAAAGCTGATTACTGATGCGGCAGCTATCTCAACATATAGAAAGAGTCCTTATGCGATAGAAACACTCATTACCGATGATGCGCCACAGTTTAAGCTCATTACTGAATCACTCGCCTTGTGCTGGGTTCATGAGGGTAGGCATTATAAAAAGCTGACGCCAATTTTTAAGAAGCACCAAGACTCTGTTGACAGCTTCTTGGATAGGTTTTGGGATTATTATCATAAGCTCATTGAATATAAAAAGAACCCAGGGCAAGATGAGATAGATAAGCTATCCAATGAGTTTACTGAGTTATTCTCAACAATCACTGGCTACGAGAAACTAGATAAACAAATTGAGCTCACCTTAAAAAAGAAAAGGCAGCTATTGTTAGTGCTGGAAAAGCCAGAGCTTCCTCTACATAACAATCCAGCAGAGTTGATGGCTCGGAAGCAGGCTAGAATGCGCGATGTACACCTTCATACTATGAGTGAAGAAGGAACGAAAGCTAAGGATACAATGGTTACAATTACTGAGACATGTAAAAAGCTAGCAGTTAATGTCTTCGATTATATATATGACAGAATTACAAAAAACTATTCTATGCCTTCGCTAGCGGAATTAATTACCATCCGCTCATCACAGGCGCAGTAAACTAAAGAGAGCGCAGCATGAGCATCATGCTGAAATAAGACGGATACCAAAAATCTGCCTCCAGTGTAATGCTCAGCCCCCACTCAATGACATAGCGGCTATACCAATCAATGATAGCAACCAGGTAGACATGCCCACCCTGTAACGGAATATACGTGATATCACTACTCCATACCTGATTAGGCTTTATGGTCTCATAATCCCTTAATAAGTAGGGGTAAACAGCATGTTCCTTATTTGGAGCGCTTGTATTTTGCTTTGGGTAAATTGTTGCTATACCCATTTCATTCATCAAGGAACGAACCCTCTTAACACCAACATTATAACCAACTTGTTCGCTTAACCAGCGCCCTCTTTTAATCTTGCCCTCAAAAGGATAGTCTGTGTAGTGTTTATCAAGCAACTTCATTAACCGCTCCTTTTCATCATTAATTGGTTTTGGTTTATAGTAAATTGTGGAGCGACTGACCTCAAGCAGATCGCACTTTTGCTTAACCGTCAAATCAGAATTATCATCCTGAATCAATTGGCGTTTTTCATCCATTGTCAAACCCACATTTTTTTTTTAAGCCAGTTTAACTCTGTCTGCAAACGGCCTATTTGCTCATAAAGACCTGAGACAAGCTTCTCCTGATCAGCTAACTCAGCCTCCTTCTTTTTACGAAAACAACTCTTAACAGCCTCAACAGCTTGTGTCTTCCAATTACGTATTTGTGTTGTATGAACTTCATATTTACTAGTCAACTGAGCCATTGTAAATTCTTCTTTAATAGCAGCCATAGACACCTTGGCTTTAAAGTCTGCACTATAACTACTTTTCTTTTTTGTCATTTCATACCCTCCCAGGTGGTTAGAGGGTATCTATTTTATACTGATTTAGTGTCCAGTTTAGGGCGCCTATATTAGTTTATCAATATTCCCTTTCCTTGGTGCAGCAGGTTTTTTTAAAACAATTAATACTGTTAGCTTATCAAAGAGCAGTGGTGTGACAGGCATGGGCAATTTCTAGCGGGTGAAACTCCCGCCATGGCCGTGAGAGTTAGGAACGTGTAGACGATGGCAAGGGTGCCGGAAGAAACTTTGGTAAAGCATTAGCCAAAGCCAATGAAGGATCTGAAGGAAGCCTAAGTCAAAATTACGACTTAAGTGCGCAGCGAACCTTGGGTAGGCTGCTGTAAGGGGTAAGGTATCCACGACTACCGAAGCCCTAATACTCTCCGTAACTTACAGTAGTATACAAGGTAGGTCGTAACATAAGTAAGAAATTGCCCTTACCCTGTGAAGGGCCGTAGGTATGGGTCGGTGAAACTGCGTCACCTTAAGCCCTACGCGAAGCAGTAATGCCAAGCTAATGTACCTAGGGTCTGCAGATGAAGTCGTAGTAGTCGTTAAAACTCGATGCCGATGACTTGGCTGGTGACAGTCAAAGAGGATAAAACTTAGAGTAAGCAGCAAGGATGCTGAGGCGAAGGACGGAACAAGGTAGAGTTGGCGAGTTGATCATTTGCATCCATGGAGATTAGATCAGCTAGTCATAGAGCTTTTAATGAAAGGCCACAACGTAAACGTGGCGAAGTACTTTTAAGTCTGATTAACATTAACATGCAAGAGAAAGAGAAATGACACAGCAGCCATTATCTATCGACACTGAAAATCTCTTTGAACTTGTTTGCCACGAACAGACGCTAGCTAAAGCCTTCGATCTCGTTAAAAAGAACCAAGGTTCTCATGGCGTAGACGGGGTTAGCCTAGCAGATTTTGAGACAAACAAAACAGAAGAGTTAGCGACACTAACCAAGGAACTGGTAAACTGGCGCTACAAACCACAACCTGTTAGAAGGGTTGAAATCCCCAAAACAGGAAACTCAGGTGTAAGACTACTTGGCGTAGCTTTTATCAGAGATCGTGTAGTACAAACGGCAATAAAGCTTGTACTGGAGCCTCTGATTGATCCGTCCTTCTCTAATAGCAGTTTCGGTTTTCGGCCTGGTCGAAACCAGAAGCAAGCCATTGAATCGGCAAGGCAATTAGTTGAGGATGGAAAAGAGTTTGTAGTGGATATTGATCTGTCGAATTTCTTTGACAGAATTAATCACGACAAGATCATTGCTAAACTAAAAAGGTTTGTTGATGATAAGCGTATTCTACGCCTCATTGGCATGACACTTCGAAGCGGTGTAATGACCTACGAGTGCTATGAACCCACAACATCAGGCGCAACGCAAGGTAGTCCGCTAAGCCCATTGTTGAGTAACCTCATCCTAGATGGTCTCGACAAGAAGCTTGAACAGCGTGGCCTAGAGTTTGTCCGCTATGCAGATGATTGCAACATCTTTGTGAAGTCGCGTAAAGCGGCTAATCGCGTGATGGAATCAATCTCTCAGTATATTGAGAAGAAAATGAAACTGGTCGTCAAT
Organism: Gammaproteobacteria bacterium; assembly: GCA_965196985.1. GTDB lineage: Bacteria > Pseudomonadota > Gammaproteobacteria > UBA12402 > UBA12402 > 2-12-FULL-35-23. The sequence continues at coordinate 33,954 of CBDALO010000010.1, forward strand.
GAGGAGAAAAGCAAGGTAGCACTATCTCGTCAGGTAAAGTTCTTGGGCGTTACGATAGTTAAGGGAACTGTTGCTATATCAAAAGCAGCTATTAGTAATGCCAAAACAAAAGTTAAAGAACTTATACCTAGAGGAACCCACAAAACCCTTGAGGATTCAGCAAAAGACTTTAATAGGTGGTATAAAGGTTGGAGTAATTACTTTGAAGTAACTTACTATCCAGCTCAGTTTGCTACTATAGAGGCTTACGCTCGAAGACGTTTTAGGGCACGCATTGTCTCTCAATCAAAACGGAGAAGATTTCTATTTAAGAAATTAAAGAAACGCGGTATTAAAGCAAAGACTGCTGCTAAGGTCGCCTTTTCTAATAAGAAAAGGTGGGCACTATCACGAAGTAAAGCGGTTGAGCTAGCCTTCCCCAACAAGTACTTCCAAGAGGTTGGCTTGCTCATTAAATCTCAGGAACAGCACCAGCACTGGTTTGAAATGAGTCGATGGATACATCTAACTTGAGGAGCCGTGTACGGTCCCGTACGCACGGTTCTGTGGGCAGTCGGGAGCTTTAGCTCCCACTGACCCGATATGAACTACCAGATTTACAAAGATCAACTCCCAGTTTAGGTGGAGTAAGCTCAGAGGTAGATTAAAAATGGGGCTTGAATTACTCGCTAAGGAAGGAGTGCACTACATGAACCAGGAACAACTTATTAAAGAAGGGTTAGATTATCCAACACTGTTAAAACAGCGCGGCACGGAAGGCTTGATTAACGCCCTGCTTTTTCTGGTTATTTGGGTCAGTTTTAATCGATGGGTTATGCAAGCCAATTTCACCTATTGGTTAGGTGTACTTTATGGCGGTGGATTTTTAGGTTTTGCAGCGGTATTTGTTGGATACCCTCGGCTTGCTGCCCAATTTAAACAACGGAGAGATTAAGTGAGTATACGGTTACGCCACCCTTTTTCAGCGATCATGCTTTTACTCATCACAACGCTATTGATAAGCGAGGCCTCAGCTCAACCAGCACAAACCTTTCGTCGTGCTAAAAAAGAGCTAACCAAGCTTTACCAACAGCATCCCGAGATACCAACCTTTTATTGTCATGCACCTATTGTCTGGCAAGGGAAAAAAGGCGTACCACAATTAACTAAAGTGGGTTATCAGATCAGGAAGCAACCCAAGCGAGCTCATCGTATTGAGTGGGAACATATTATGCCAGCCTATTGGTTTGGTCATCAATTACGTTGTTGGCAGCAAGGTGGTCGCAAACATTGTGGCCGCACATCAAAGCAGTTCAGGCAGATGGAAGGGGATGTGTAATGTAGTAGGTTTTAACAGCTATCTATGATATTGTGCTGCAGTCGATTGAGAAAACTACTGGAGCGTCAAAATGAACAAAGGATACCGCATAATCTTCGAATCTATTGATCTCGATAATCCCAGCACAGTTGTTCGCCAATCTACGTTAATAGAAGAGTCGGTCAAGGTAGCAACAAACTGTTTAGATTTCTCATTAGAGCATGAGAAACAAATTAAACTATTGCAGGCTGCGCTTGATAATATTCTGATAGAAAAAACTGAACTAATCAATAATGATTTACATTTGTGCCCAAAATGTCCAGGTGAATTAATTAAGCAAGGCAAGCGTAAGTCGACATTTCACGACGTATTTACTGACCATGAAGTAAAAATGCAACGAGCAAAATGTAATCAGTGTGGCTTTGAACCGGCCTCAACAGTTAGGACTTTTCTTGGTGGCACAACGATATCAGGAGACCTTGCAAAACTTCAATCTGAATTAGGGGCCGAACAGACCTTTACCCAACTTTGTCCGTTCTACAATTAAACCTATCCAAATCAATGACTTACGTTTTAAAAAAACGTTTAGGGTCACTACAACTTAACAAATTGTTTTTTCAGTGTCCCCAGGTTCTGAATTCATGCCTAACGATTTATAGATCACAACTTGCTCTGGAGTTGCCTTAGAGGTTCTTCTAATAGAAAGCAATTTATTATTTTCAAGCTGCATTGTAGTAGTGATACGAACCTGAGTGCTAAAAATCTGCCGTATAGTTTGCCAGCTACTATCAATGTTCTGCAATTTAAGTTGATGGCGAATAGTGTGTAGTAAGTGATAAGCAAGAATACTAATAAACAGATGGGCATCAACTCGCTCTTGCTTTTGATGGTAGATAGGACGCAGGCCTAACTCTGATTTTAATGATCTGAATGCCGATTCAACGTCAGTTAGAGTTGTATAAATTCTCCAAATTGTTTTTTCATCTAAATCCATTCTGTTACTACGCAAACAATATGCACCCAGATTCTCAGAGTTAACTTTACTCCAACTGATTTGCGTAACCTTATCACCCTCTGAATCAAGCGTGATAGTGTAGCGAGCTGAAACACGTTTATGCCGCTCTTTTATTCGACCTAAACGCAATGTTACTTTCTCAATTGCTTTCATGCCGGTTTTTTTTAGTGAGTCCATTAGCTAACTTAATTAATTCCTCTTCGAAACGAGCCTCGGCCTTACTAATCATATTTAAGCTTTTTTCTTCCTTAGCCTGAGAATGGCAGTACAGTAAGACTTCATTTGCTTCAGTATCTTTAACTAATTGCGCTGTAACCGTATTATTTACTGATTCTTTTACTAGCACTTTATCAATGGTTTCATCGACATCAGGCAATGCTCTACGGCTGACTACGATATAATGGAAACCTTTTTCAGTAAGCCATGAAATATTTTCTTCAGTTGCAAAACCAGCATCTAGGACAATTATTGCCTCTGGCTGTGCACGAAGCTCAGTTAGTATTTCGGGTAATGTTTTAGGCTCGCTAACGGGTGCTGCCTTTATATAATGTAGAAAATATAGCATAATATACACTTTAACTTGATTACGGATGGTGTTTGGATGTTAGCTAGAATTCTCTCTGATGAAAATAATGAATTAACTATTGAGCTCAAGCTTCCACTAAAAGGATCCATGCTTGAATGTGAGGATGCAATTCTTGACGGCCTTAATGAGGTTGGAACATTAGCCACTGAAAAAGCTTTAAGTAAGTTTGATGCAGATGGCTCTCCTATCCATGTTGGAAAAATAAAGCTAACAGCACGAAGTAGAGATGAAGCAAATTACCAAACGCCTTATGGAGTTGCTCGAGTTAAGCGTTATGTTTATCAAACCTCTAAAGGCGGGAAGATCTTTTGTCCTTTAGAAGATAAGGCTAGAATTATCCAAGGATCAACACCGCGATTTGCAAAAATAATCTCACATAAATACTCAAACTTACCTGCTCCTAGTGTTATTGATGATCTCAAGGTCAATCATAACCGTAAAATCTCACATTCATACTTGCAACGGGCAACTGATTTTGTTGGCGGTATTGCACAAGCCAAAGAGGCTGAGTGGGAATATGAAGAGCCAAAGCTTGATGCAGGCATTGAGATGCTAAGTATTAGCTTAGATGGTGCATATGTTCTCACCGTTGATGATGGTTATAGAGAGAGCATGGTTGGAACTATTTCCATGTATGATAAGCATGGTGCACGCCTGCACACAACCTACGTTGCAGCATCACCAGAATATGGAAAAGATGAATTCTTTAATAGGCTTGAAAAGGAAATAAAGCTGAAAAAGAAATATTACCCTGATGCTAAAACAATTGGCGTTGCTGATGGAGCAAAAAATAATTGGCCATTTCTAAAAAAACATACTGATACGCAAATTTTAGATTTTTGGCATGCAACTGAATATCTCGGCGAAGCATCAAAGGCAGTATTTACCAAAAAATCTGAAAGAGATGAGCGTGATGTTTGGCTCGAAGAGAGATGTCATGACTTAAAGCACAAGAAAGGTGCGGCAGGTAGAATACTTGCTGAGCTTAAAGAGCATCTAAATAAAAAACTGAATAAATCGCTTAGAGAAAAGCTAGAAGGAACAATTACGTATTTTGAAAATAATATTAAAGAAAAGCGAATGTCGTATCATAATTTGATTAAGCAGAATGCACCAATTGGCTCTGGCGTCACTGAAGCAGCATGTATAACAATTGTTAAACAAAGATTAAGGGGATCAGGAATGCGCTGGAAAGACAAGGGAATGAAAATCGTTTTATGCTTGAGAACACTAGTAAAGACTAAAGGCAGATGGGATCAGTTTTGGGAGAAGGTCAATGATTTTGGCGTGCCAGCAGCAATATAGCCTACATTATATAGAGGCAGCACCCTCGCTAACATTTCCTTTGAAGAATTCACTCCGTTGCGGGAACCCTGATCCATCCAGCACAAGACCTAAAGAAACAAGCGGACAATCAGACCGCTTCTCCTTTGATCGCCCATGCTGTGCATGATCATTTTGTAATGCGCGACCTTCAAAGTAGGTATTGGTTATATCGTAGAGAGTGATCACCTGATTTAAACTAAACAGATTTTTCTCACGTTCAAATAATTGATCTTCAATCACTTGTTTATGTTTAAGTAACTCATCAGCAGTCTTATAGAATTTCTTGAGTGATAGTTCTGAGAAATCAGTACCCAGTAATTCATCTAGCGCACTTTGATTGCTTAAATAATAGTGCGTACTCAAATCACTTCCTGGAGCAACTAGCCGCCCAATGATGGTAGCAATCATCAGGTAACATTGTTTTTGATTAAAGCCCACAGCCCTGAACAATTCTTCAAGTTGTAATTGCCTAGCAGCATGTAAGCCCAACGCCTCAGCTCCAACGTGGCGTATGTCCGCGCTCTCAATGGAGTTAACATCCATTGTTTTAAAGTCAGGTTCTACCGCGCTTACTGAATTGAGAGTAATGCTTGTCTCATTCTCTTCTGCACGCTTTGCACGAATGCGTTTTACATACATTTGAGCCTGTTTTTCTAGATGCGCTGGTATTGAAATTAACGAGCCTTGGCCCGTTAAAATTTCCTCAATACGGTCAGCTAGCTATTTCCAACTGTCCTTCTTTACTGAAAAATTTGCACCAAGATTTAAAATCAGTCTTTGACGTACTTTGCCGTCAGCAGTGCGATGAGTATCAACAAGTCGGTAGGTTGCGTAAGGCTCACCTGTCCGAGGACTCTTTTGTGTAGAGGTTCGAATATACATAACTCAATACTCTCATCACCTTACCAGCCCATGCAACCCCTTATTAACATTATGTGTCACTACATCCGAGAATTCATGTTACTAGGCGAGTAAAATCAATGGGTTGAGTTAAAAATAATGCTGAAATTTTTGATTTTCAGGGTGAAATGGCCAAACTTGGGTTTAGAGATGCCGAGGATATTTTTAATAAATTTTCAACTGCACAACGCAAAGTTAACAATCATAATCGAATCAAATTAACAACAGAGCGTGTTGGCAGCTCATTAAAGTTAGTCAATAAAGAAGAAAAAAACATGTTAAAAGCAGATGAGGCAGAAGAATTAATTTTAAATGTTGATGGTGGTCATGTAAATTCAAAAGAGCCTAATTATAGAAGTTTTGAAGCGATGACGGCTGTTTTTTACAAGCCAGATGCTGTCGAAAGCAGTGCGAAAGGCACTAGAAATTTTCTATCCAGTAAATCATGCGCTGCATCAACTGCGAACGATAGTGGGAAAGAGATGATTGAAAACACTGTTATAGCTGCTATTAGAGAAGGGATGACACAAAATACTCATATTACTGCTCTATGTGATGGTGCTGCAAATTGCTGGAGTATAGTGGATGCATTAAAACCATTATGCAAAACAATCACCTCAATATTAGATTGGTTTCATATCTCCATGAAAATGCAAAATATCTCATTACCAGATGACATAAAGCCTAAATTCTTACGTATCAAATGGCATTTGTGGCGGGGAAATGTGTCTGCTGCAATAACTAGGCTTGAGCAATTAAAGGAGCATGCATTTTCTTCAAAATTGTCAGATAAGATTAAAAAATTCATAACATATATTCAAAATAATAAAGACAAGATTGTTAATTACCGAGAAAGGAAAAAAAATCATCTAGTCTTCACAAGTAATCTTGCGGAGTCCACAGTGGAAAGCCTGATTAACCAAAGGTGCAAGGGTCAGCAGCACATGAAGTGGACTAGGGAAGGGTTAGACCCGATCCTTCAGCTGCGTGCTCAGATTAACAGTAAAGCATGGTGCTCTAAATGGAAAACTGCTGTGCTGGGAGCAATATAAAACCTACTACATTACACTTCCTCTAGGCTATGCGATATGGAAATACAAAAACGACAAACGACAAGATTAGCCAGAAGAATTAGTGAATCGGGTTTGCCTAAAGGTAAAACACTGAGCTCCTTTAAATTTGATGCTAATGAGTCGATTAACCCCGCACAAATTAACGCCTTGGCTGAAAGTGATACCTGGATCAAGGATGGGAACAACCTAATCATCTTTGGGCCAAGTGGTGTTGGCAAAACGCACCTAGCAGCAGCTGTTGCTTACCGGCAAATTGAGCGAGGTAGTCGAGTTAAGTGTCAGCAGACCTCCCATCTAGTCCAAACCTTGCAGCAAGCTAAACAGCAATATCGATTAAAAGAGTTGCTCGCTAAACTCGATAAAATACCGCTACTCATTTTAGATGACATTGGTTACGTTAAAAAAGATGAGCATGAAACAAGTGTTCTTTTTGAGCTCATATGTCAGCGCTATGAAACTGGCAGCCTTATTATCACAGCTAATCAACCTTTTAGTAAATGGGATAGTATCTTTCCTGAGAATAGTATGGCTGTAGCTGCTATTGATAGACTAGCACATCATGCTACAGTAATTAATATTACTGGAAAAAGCTATCGCACTAAAGAACATGACAAGAATAAGAAAAAATAATTTTTTGCCCTAAATCTGCAATCCTAGTTGGCGCTTACCGCAAAGCTAGTTGACATCTAACATAAGGTGTTGAGTCTTTCCAACGCTGCTGTATTTGCACCACTTTTATCAATGTTAACCTTTTTGGGTAACCCGCTTGATCCAATCGCTTTATTAAAAAAAGCTAGAACTGCCTTACGATCACGCTTCTCTGACAGCATAAAATCAACGGTGTTACCGTACTTATCAACTGCACGATAAAGATAAACTTGCTTGCCATTGACCTTAATATAAGTCTCATCCATCTTCCAACTATCAGCAAGTTTGCGCTTGCTTTTACGAAACTCTTGCTCAAGCTGGGGCGCATAGCGAACCACCCATTTTTGTACTGTAGAGTGATTGTTACGTCTATCTTTATTTAGGGGAATTGAGCTAGTTTTATCTCATAATAAACAAGGTTTTTAGTAACCTATCAAGGTAAAATAACTTGATATAAAAACTATAGTGAAATTAGTCATGCGCAGAATCATAAAAGCGATTAAAAGCCTGAGTGATTACCTGATCCTGCTGAAAAAAAATCCAGAGCTACTAAGGCCAGAGCAGTGCAGCCATTGCGGTGCAGGTGGACTATGGTCACATGGATCATATGATCGAAAACCAGATAGGAACCCAGGTAAAGGACGCTCTTTAAATCCCACCCCTGTTTTGAGATTTTATTGTCATCAATGTAAACGTACTTGTTCAACCCTACCTGAGATACTTTCTCCAAAGCGTTGGTATTGCTGGTCAGTTCAGCAGGCAGTGTTAATGAGCGTGCTCCTGGGAAAAGTATTAGCTCATCAGGTCAGGAGCAAGGTGTTAGTCGACACACCGTTGCTAGGTGGTTTCACTGGTTGGTTGACCACTTCGTTGATTACTCCTTCCATATCAAAGCACATCCGTTGTGGTTACAGCTTGGGCGACATAGTGATCCACAAGCGTTTTGGTTGGCCTGCCTTGGTGAGCATGATTTATCGAGCATCATGCTTTTTCTTAACAACACAGGAGTGAGCATCCCATAATTAATTAACGTGAAAAAAAGTTGAGATGGATATTTTCTGTAAACCTCACGACCCCACACAGTTTGAGCGTAGCATTCTCAACTCAAGTTGTGATTAACTCATTGCAAGTAGTTAAATCACACAGGAATTGCAAAATGACCAAGCCCATTCACCCAACAGCACTGTTTCGCCTAAGTGTTTTAGGTGAGCTATGTAGCCGAAATAGTTTTGAGCATGGTGAGCTCAAGAGCATTATTAAAAGGTTGTCCCAGCAAACCTACAACATTCCAGGTAGTAAGCGTGTTCACCTCAGTGCTAAAACAATTGAGAATTGGTATTACGCCTGGTTAAAGCAGGGTATTGATGGATTAGTTCCTAAAACTCGACGAGACAAAGGCCAGTGTCACATCAATCCAGAGCTACAAGAGTTAATTATTTCCACTAAACAGGAAAGCCCTTCAAGATCAATTCCGACCGTGATTAAACTCTTAGAAACTCAAGGGAAGGTAGCACGAGGTGAATTATCTCACGCAACAGTTCACCGCTTATTAGTAAAACACGGCCTGTCTAAAAGAACAGTCACACCTTCTAACCAAATTGAGCGCCGCTCATTTGAGGCGCTCACAGCTTGTGATATTTGGTATGGCGATGTCATGCATGGTCCAACGATTTACGATGGCCAAAGAAGAGTTAAAAGCTATTTGGTGAGTATTTTTGATGATGCCTCAAGGTTGGTCTGTCACAGTAAATTTTGTACTGATGAGAGTGCCATTACTATTGAGCATGTGTTGAAAGAGGCATTACTCAAACGTGGGCTTCCTGTTAAGCTCATCATTGACAACGGCCCTGCCTACCGTGCTAAAACGTTGCAAACCATTTGTGCTCGTTTGAAAATTCAATTGATTTACGGCAGGCCCTATGAACCGCAAAGCAAAGGCAAACTAGAGCGTTGGCATAGAACAGTACGCGAGCAATTCCTAGCTGAATGCAACCTGGATTCCATTCATAGTTTCAATGCGCTGAATGATCGATTTTGGGCTTGGGTTGAGCGTGTTTATCATCAAGCCTCGCAAAGCGCCCTGCCTGACAAGATGACCCCGTTACAACGCTATCAGCAAGACCTCACTAAAATTCAGCCGTTAGGTTGTTTGGCCGATAAGCTAGATGATTACTTCCTGCATCGCATTAAGCGCCGAGTCAGGAAGGATGGCACGGTAAGCTGGAATAATCGACTCTTTGAAGTTTCATTTGAACTGGCTCAACAAGAGGTTTATTTAGTGGTTGATCCGCATAGTGACTCCGCCCGTCACGTCGAATCATTGGAATATCAATACCTTGGTGCAGTGGGAGAGCTGGACAAACATAACAACCTTTCTAGAACCCGAGCTAGACCTCAGATGCCGGAACAACCAGCAAGAAAAACCTCGCTAGTTGAGATTGTTTATAACCAAGTTAAAGAGGATTTGGATATCACTGAGGAGATACCGTCTTAAACGTCAACAATAAATTGTAAAATTTTTACTAGGCATCCGCTGAAAATGGCTGCTGTGTTTTTAGGATGCCATAAATCATATGCACCATTTTTCTCATAACAGCACAAATGGCTAGCTTCTTTGGCTTGCCTTTTTTGAGCAGCTTTTCATAAAATTTCTTCAAAATAGGATTATGCCTTATAGCCACTAATGCCGGCATGTAAAGCGCCTTTCGCAACCAAGCACTACCAACCTTTGAGAGCCGTGATGAATTCAATGAAGTGCCTGATTGTGACTGGCTGGGATTTAAACCAATATGAGCAGCCAATTGTTTTGCGCCAGAAAATCTTTCAATATTATTAAAAAAAGCAGTTAGTGTTTGAGCGGTTTTATCACCAATGCCTGGGATGCTTTTAAGCAGCTCTGTGTTATTCTTCAGATCATCATCACTCGCGATCAGCTTACTAATTTCTTCCTGCAGTCGTAAAATTTCTTTTTCCATATAATCGATATGATTTTGTATAGAGCTAATAATTGTTTCTTCCGCTAGCTCCAGCCTGTTTTGTTCATTGCTGACTTGGGAGGTTAATACTTCAGATCTCTGTATCAAAGCTCTTAGAGCCTCTATATTAGCTGGCAAAGGCTGCCATAGCGTTGGAGTAAAATGATTTGAATAGTCCTTAATACTGACCGCATCGGCCTTGTCGGTCTTGTTTCGTATTAGCTGTCCTTTCATAAAAAACTTTATTCGTGCAGGATTAATTATACTGACATCACACTTCTCACTATGTAAATAAAGAGCCAATGCATTACCGTATTTACCTGTTGATTCCATGCAAAAATGAAGTGACTGATCAGATAAAGATTGCGTCCATTCTAATAACTCAGAAAAGCCCTCAGGATTATTATTAAAATGTTTAACGTGATCTTTTCCGCTAGTGGTGATAGCAGCAACAAAATCAGATTTTGCAATATCAATACCAACACAATTTTTTTTCATTTGCTAGAGCCTCTTAAATTTTATTACACTAACAAACTTGGGAAATCATAGTTCGGATCAACCTTGCAAATACAGGCTCACAATGGCCTAAGATACCGTTCGATCTCATGAACTTATGAGGGTGGAAGGGAGCTAAATCTCCTCAACAGGATTAAATCCTAAGGACGAACACGGCTTCACCTTCCGCCTACCCAAGCATCCTTGGGATTGTAGCAATATTGTCATATCTCTACAGTTATTTAAGATACAAGGATGAGTAAGATGTATCTTCAACATTTTGGCTTGAAATTTGATCCATTGGGTAAATCAAACATTATTGAATTGGCGCAGTCAAAGCGACTAGAACAGCAACTTAATGGTTTGCTAGAAACACGCGGCTTAGCAGTGATTACTGGCGACTCAGGGACAGGAAAGACCACGGCGCTAAGATACTGGAGCAATAAACTCAACCCGCTGACCCATCAAGTCATTTATCAATCAGACACTCACTTTCGGTCATTTGATGTGTACTCTCAGCTTGCCGAAAATCTAGGTTTAGAAAACTATTACCGATTCTCTAAACTTTGGAGAGACTTGAAGCAGAGCTTGATCGCGCTCTACCATGATAAAAACGTTCAGCCTATTTGGATCCTAGACGAGGCGCATCAGCTTAGTAATGATTTCATTCTACGATTACCTGACTTCCTTAATTTCAGTTTTGACAGCAAAGACGTCATGACGATTATCTTATGTGGACTCCCATCACTTCTAGCAACATTGCAGAGACCAGCCTATGAACCTATCAACTCTAGAATTCAGTGCTTTATTAGGTGGCATGCAATTGAAGATAGCAGGGATTTTGAGAGCATTATTCACGCTGCTTTTGAGAAGGCAGGAATGAGCAGCAGCTTATTCACTGAAACAGGTATTCGTGCAGTACACATGGCCACAAAAGGTAGGCTTCGTTATGTTGATAGGCTCATGCGACATGCGTTGCTAATCGCCGCTAATATGAATTTAAACCATATACCGGATGATGTCATTAATCAGGCAATTCATGAGCTAAAAGGTTAACTATTTGACACCATCTCACGCAAAATAGGTTGAGATGGTTTCTCTAAATTATTGTGGGACGTTACAAGTGATCAACGCTAACACCACGTTCTTCCATGAGCTCTTCAATATTTCGGTAACTTAATGGGTACGCAAGCTTCCAGCGTACTGCTGTTAAAATAATCTCTTTGGGGAAATGTCTTCCTTTAAAACTAATCGCCATAATAACTCCATTATTATTCAATGCTAAATTTGGTCGGTATTATATCAAATAACCATTAATTTGCGACAGAACCCTTTTTTGCAACTAGCAGTTGGCAAGTGTTTATGACAAATCTAAATTATTCAAAATAATTTTCCCTGTGCTCATAAACTGTCAAAAGTTTATAATTCTAAAAAAATACCCGCTCATCTAAAGTAAATCTACAGCAACTATTTTTAAAATTAAAAATATTCTCAGCTAGGAAATAATCTTCATAATGCATTTTTAGAAACTAGCAATGAGTTGTAGGGCTTGCTCGGCTTTCCTGCCTCGCGCGTTGGCTCTCCAGTTGCTTGGATTTTAGAAGCAACTAGAGTAGTTTTAAGTTAAAAGGCTGTCACACCAACTCACCGGAACTATATAATAAAACCCAAGAGAGCCTTCTCTTTTCCAGGTAGGCTCTTACAATCCTGCATCTGTAATACTATTAAAAACCGACCCATATCCTTCACAATCATCTACAGCATCTCTTGGTTCGCAACAGGTATCAACTTTAGCAGTAGAAGCATTCGTAAAAAAAGACGCTGAACTGTTAGACATAAATTTACCTGCGTCATATACAGGAAGGTTAAGATTTGTAGCAAGCTCATCATGTTTTATTCTAAGCTGTCCTAAATTTGATTTTGGCTTATCCACGCTCACAGGTGTAAACCCAGTCTTTTTGTAAAATATTTTATATAAAACATGGTCCTGATCAGTAAGTGCAGAATGAATTACTTTATACTTTGCTGTATCATCATCCTCGCCAACTAAAATCTGTTTCAGTAACTCTTTTTTATGCCTTATTAACCACTGATAAATAGAAGTAGAAACCGTTTCTCCAGTTTTCAATCGTGGAAGAAGAGCATTTATTAAGTTATTCGGCGTAAAGAATTGACTACCAGTGCTCAGAAGATCGCTTATTTCGCGATCTAGGAAGTTGCTGAACGATACAGCCGCTCGATCGTAAAGCACTATTGCCGCCACGTAATCTTTTGAGCCACCCAGGCCGTGTTCATGCATATATGCGCGATTACGCATCGCAGTGGCATCACCCAGCTTAATCGCTTGCTCGTAAAGCACTATTGCCGCCGCGTAATCTTTTGAGCCACCCAGGCCGTGTTCATGCATACATGCGCGGTCATTCATCGCAGTGGCATTACCCAGCTTAATCGCTTGCTCGTAAAGCACTATTGCCGCCGCGGAATCTTTTGAGCCACCCAGGCCGTGTTGATGCATATATGCGCGATTACACATCGCACAGGTATCACCCAGCTCAATCGCTTTCTCGTAAAGCGCTATTGCCGCCGCGCAATCTTTTGAGCCACCCAGGCCGTGTTGATGCATATATGCGCGGTTATTCATCGCATAGGCATCACCCAGCTTAATCGCTTTCTCGTAAAGCGCTATTGCCGCCGCGTAATCTTTTGAGCCACCCAGGCCGTGTTCATGCATATATGCGCGGCCACTCATCGCAGTGGCATTACCCAGTTTAATCGCTAGCTCGTAAAGCACTATTGCCGCCGCGTAATCTTTTGAGCCACCCAGGCCGTGTTCATGCATATATGCGCGGTCATTCATCGCACAGGCATCACCCAGCTTAATCGCTTTCTCGTAAAGCACTATTGCCGCCGCGTAATCTTTTGAGCCACCCAGGCCGAGTTGATGCATATATGCGCGATTACGCATCGCAGAGGCATTACCCAGTTTAATCGCTTGCTCGTAAAGCACTATTGCCGCCGCGTAATCTTTTGAGCCACCCAGGCCGTGTTGATGCATATATGCGCGATTACACATCGCACAGGCATCACCCAGCTCAATCGCTTTCTCGTAAAGCGCTATTGCCGCCGCGTAATCTTTTGAGCCACCCAGGCCGTGTTGATGCATATATGCGCGATTACGCATCGCACAGGCATCACCCAGCTCAATCGCTAGCTCGTAAAGCACTATTGCCGCCGCGTAATCTTTTGAGCCACCCAGGCCTTGTTCATGCATATATGCGCGATTACACATCGCAGTGGCATCACCCAGCTTAATCGCTTTCTCGTAAAGCGCTATTGCCGTCGCGTAATCTTTTGAGCCACCCAGGCCTTGTTCATGCATATATGCGCGGTCACTCATCGCAGTGGCATTACCCAGCTTAATCGCTTTCTCGTAAAGCGCTATTGCCGTCGCGTAATCTTTTGAGCCACCCAGGCCGTGTTGATGCATATATGCGCGATTACACATCGCACAGGCACCACCCAGCTCAATCGCTTGCTCGTAAAGCGCTATTGCCGCCGCGTAATCTTTTGAGCCACCCAGGCCGTGTTGATGCATATATGCGCGATTACGCATCGCAGTGGCATTACCCAGCTTAATCGCTTTCTCGTAAAGCGCTATTGCCGCCGCGTAATCTTTTGAGCCACCCAGGCCGTGTTGATGCATATATGCGCGATTACACATCGCAGTGGCATTACCCAGCTTAATCTCTTTCTCGTAAAGCGCTATTGCCGTATCGTATAAAGAATTAGCGTGGCTAAGACCCACAACGCCACGTTTATTAAATATAGATAAAACATCTACATCATTATAAAATGAGTCTTTACTAGGATCATCATGTAATTTTTTAAGGCCCTCTTGATTGATGCTGTTACTTTGCGCTCCTGCTATAGAGTTCATCATACTTTGAAAACTTTGACTTTGGTTTGATAACCATCTCAGCTGGTCATGACTTATCATACCGTTATTACCATTAGCTACAGCAATAATGCTGTCATAGTATCGACTAGCTCTGTCTTCCCGATAGCCACTAGCTTGTATATCCATTACTACCATGTTATATAAGGCGTCAAGATCATTATTTCTTGCTACTAACAATAAGCAAGTGAAATAATCTGGGCGTGAAGATACAATAATATCCCTAATCAATTTTAAATCTGTATTATTTGAAATTGAAATATGTTTGGATTGAACCATTGAAGTAAGGTAATTTAGTACTTGTTTGTCGCTAGCTAAATTTACCGCTATGTCAAACGGTATAGTTTCTCTACCATTCTGAGAAATAGATAACAACCAACTCTTTATTTGATTGGTTTCATCTGTTAATAAGTCATAAAGTTTGTTAGCGTCTTCAACCTCATAATCAGTAATTTTATATACTGTAATTCCTGTATCACGTTTAATTTTATCTTTTAAATCAGAGCCAGCACCCATAACTAAGTTGCCTCAAAACAATCAACAATATGTTTCATGATAATCGCTCATCGTTAATATAATATGATAAAATCATGGTTGTTTATGTGGTATTTCTGGCCTTGTTCATTTCTGGGTATCAGATTAGATGGTCAGGTATTGAGCATACATACAGTATAGTATTTCACGGATTGGTAATTATGGCTTATCTTGCCATATACTCTCGCATCCAAGTCAATAATGAAAGCAAAAGAGTGAGGCTGATCATGTCAACAACAAACAGTGCCGCTAAGTTAATGAATGCAGACGATAGAAAAGAGATAGAGCGTTATTTTGTCTGTAAAAACCAACTTCAGTACTTAGAAAAACCTTTAAAATTCTAAATGGCACTCTATTGTACCTGTCTCATCGCATAATATCTTAAATTAATTATGCTAATCAATCTAAAAAATTATTTATACTG
>CBDALO010000011.1:0-11626 GCA_965196985.1 Gammaproteobacteria bacterium
TTGAAGATCAAAGCCTGGGCGATGCACTAATCGCCCGTTCTCATGTTTACCTAACTCATCACCAGTCGGTAATTTGCCGTCCAAGAGATTAATATAAACGCTTGAATCAATCGTTTCTGACAAACCTAATGCTTTTGCTCCTTGGCCATACCAGCGTGCTACTTGACCCATCGATTCTTTGTCACTCAGGTAATAATTATCCTTCTCCTGGTAATACTCCCAAGTCCCTGGTGAGCTGCTTTGTTTGAGAGGTTTAATGGTTATCATAGTCTATCCTTTTCTACCATTGCTCTAACGCAATTTTGGGTTCTTTGGTTGGTTCAGTTGTTTTTTCAAGCTTCTTGGCTTCTTCTTCAAACGCCTGAATCCGTTTCACCGCTTCATCTCGTCTTGGATCATTTTCTGCTTGTAAGGCAGCCGCCGTAATTTTTTGGAGCGCATCAAAATCAATGGGACGCTCTTTGAAGGGTTCTGCAATCACAGGACGTTCTTGATACGCTAACTGGGTGTGTAGAATTTGCGGTGTCCCTAACAACCGCACGTAATACTCCAAGTCTTTCATGCTCTCAATGTCACTGGGGTACACGGTAGGACGAGTGACCCGTTGAGTGCCAATGGTATTACCGTCACGAATAGGGTTCGGCCCGTAGCTTTGACTCTCTCGCACTTCTTCGATGACTTGCTCGCCCAGGTTAGCCGACACCCACTTCGCCACATCAGCGGCATTACTGCGCGAATAAAGTTTACTGTTGAGCAAATCCGCGATGGCATTGGCCTCATGTTGGCCATAGAGAAATTGCAATTGCGAAAAGCTTTGAATCCCCACCGCCATACAGCCACCAAATTTACGAATGTCCGCTGCCGTGTCTGAGAGCATTTCTAAGCGGTGCAAACTCGCTAATTCATCAATGACTAACCAAAGCCGCCGATCCGTATTCGGCGGTAAGGACTGTATGGCACTCATGGCAAGCCCTAACCACGAAGTCAGTAACGGCTTTAAGCCATGGTGATACTTTGAGGTTGAGCTGATAAACAGCCAACCTTGATGCTCAAAGGCGGTCTTGACCCAGTGATTGATAGAAAAGTGCGGCTGGTTACTGGTTTCCAGTCCCGCTAAAAACCGCAAGGATTTGGTGTAGGTGGCGAGCACCGATTTAATGGAGATGGCGGTCTTTTCAATTTCTTTATTCACCAAGGTTTCGGCTTCCGTGCCTTTGAGTAATTGTTGCAGCTCTTCGAGGGAAGTCGTTAACAACGCTTGTAATAAAAAAATCGGACTGCGTTGTGGATGATCACGCAATTTCCAAGCCAGTGCCGTAAAAATCGTTCGCGCTGAATCCACCCAAAACGGTTGATCGCCTTGCAAGGATTTCGGCATCAAGTACATACTAAAGTTAGACCACTCCAACGGGTTGTTAAATTCTTCCCACATTAACCAATTGGGGTAATCACGGGAAAAGACATTGAGATCAATGTGCCCTGGATTATCACGCTGGTAGTAATGCGGTTTGAGCACGTTTTCTTTATCGTAAATAATGGCCGGATCCCCTGCTACTTGAATTTCATCAAGCAAGGCTTGAATCGCTTGGGTTTTCCCTGTCCCTGTTGAGCCATGAAACAGGTTGCCTTGAAACTCAGCGCGTTTAGGCAGGGGCACTTGACCCAGCAATTTAATATCCGAAGCCCCGCGCTCACTGCGCTCAATGAGGCGAGTGAGTTTTTTAGGGTTGGTGATTAAGGTCGTGCCACTGATGAGCTGGTCATGGCTGTAGCGATCACCCACCTTAATAAAGTACCGATTCGCCAACCAGGTTAAAACCACCATCGGCACTAATGCAAATAAAGCAGCTTTCACTAACCACGCTTTACCTACGCTTAGAAAAACACGCAAATCCTGGCTAATAATGGGATCCGTTAAATAATGATGCGCGGTAATACGGGTTTCGCTGTTATTAATAATCAAATGATTGCCTAACCCGATAAGCTCCAAGCCCTGCGAGTACAGTCCGTACCAGTAATACGGCAGGTATTCATGCAGGGCGATCAACAAGATCACCCCAACACAAAGACAGTACAGCAAAAATGCCCAGTGACCGATTCGGGCAGTGACTTGGGTGAACATCTTCGTTTGATACAAAAAGATCTGCCCACCCCGCATAAATTGCTTGGTTGTGTGTTTCATTTTTTTTATGCTCGCTGGTTTTTTAAGTTCAGTTTTTCTTAAGCGGGTTTATTGACTCGCGTGTCATCGCCATTAGGATCAACATCCGGTTGCATCACTAAAGTTTCTTCTCGCAGTGGCGTAGCTTCGTCTTCAATGAGGACGGCGGTGCCGCACCCTTGAATAGTTGCCGTACAAACTGAAATATGAAACCCTACAACAGCATTAGCACCTATTGCTTTTGCTTTTAAAGTAATTTCATCAAGCATTCTATTATCCATCGATACCTCTCTCTCTTTTAATGTGTCCATTAACCCTTTACTTTTAAGTGTGTTATCACCTAAAACAACCCCAAAAACCTTTTTAATTTTTTTACCAGGAATGGTGTCAGTGGTTACGATTAACATAGTATTTCTCCTTTGAGTTAGTTATCTGTATCTTCATTTTTACCAATAAAATAATCCATGGCTGAGGCGTGCCAATTGACTTTTTTATTATCGAGTTCTTTCGGCAACGCGACTTGCTCTTTTAAGTGCGCATTACGCTCTTCAACAGCGGTTTTATTATTCATGATTTGTTCTTCGTTACCCTTCAGCGAACCAAACGGTTTTGTTTCTTGTGTCTTCCAATCATTACCGCTCAATTGATCCTCTTGATGATCAAGTTTATTTTTTAATGAATCGGTAATGCCTTGTTGATCTGCCTGCGTTTCAATAAAGTGTTGGTTTTGATTGTAGGCACTGCTTGGACTGCCTTGTTGTAAACTGTGCGAATGATCTTGATAGTCTTCTGCTAATTGGTGTTCACCCACCGCTCGCAAGGCGTCTTGGGCTTGTTGCGCTAGTTGGTTTTGTCCGCGCTGACTTTGCCAATAGCTTTGCGCCATGCCTTCTTGTTTGGTCAGACTTGCTTGATCAGTTTGCGCTAAGGTTTCTTGACCGCTAGCACCGTATCGTTCACCCACCCAATCCGTGAAAGCTTGCGCAAAGTTTTGATCAATGCTTTGTGAATGCTCTTTTGCATAGCTGGCTGCTTGCTGATACGATTGCGCTTGAATGAAATCCGCACTGGCTTGCTGCGCTTCACTTTGCGCGTGCGCTAGATTAGTCGCAAGCTGTTGGGTTTCATTCACACCATGACTATCACTGTGATCAGTGTGCAAGGATTGTGAGCTACTAATCACATGATTAAGCGAATTAACAAAGCTTTTTCCTTCCGAGGAGTTCATAAAGTCTTGCATTGAGGTGTTGTAGCTTTGAGTATGTGATGAGTTTACATTAACTCCCACTCCAAGCCCTGCGCCAAGTGATTCCTGCCTTTTATCTGGCGTTCTGAGACTACCATCAATACTCATTCTCACAGCTTCACTCATACTTATTGTATGCCCATGGAAGTTATGCTTATTGTATTGTTGCAGTTGATCTTCCATGTGCCGGAAATCTTGCGCTTGACTGTCGGTTAAAGTATTGCTCTGCCCCGACCCACTGCGTAAATCATGCGACCACACTTGATTAAGGTGATCAAACTGATTAAGTGCTGCACTCACACTGTGCTCTTCATTGGTTCGGTGTTGCTGACCGGATTGCATCGAATGCGCCGCACTTTGATTTAAGGCCGAGACCACGCGATCCGTGCCATGCAATGACGTTGCTAACTGCGACATGGCACTCTGGGTGTTAATAATGGCTTGCCCCGAGGCGGTTTGTGTCACCATGGCGCCATTCGCTAACTGTTCCGTGTGCATTCCGTGTAGATTGGAATAATTGGTATCGTGTTTGTTCGCACTCCAGTTATTCCAGCTGTGATTGCCCATGCTAACATTACCGAGACTTAAATTGCCTTCGGCTAATTGCCCAGACCCTTGCGTTGACCAAGATTGAATGGTACCAAAGAGTGATTGTGCGGCATTCATAAAGACCCCATCAAAGCCTTTAAACAGCCCGACGGCTAAGAGTGGCGTTAACAGCATCAGATATCCGCAATAGGCAGCGTATTGAGTGGCTTCATGCACTAAGGCATTTTGATTGGATAAGGTAATCCCACCTTGCGCAATCGCTAACCCACTCATGTTCGCACTGAGCTTCGTCGTCATTAAAAAGTTCACCACCGTAAACATCATCGGCCAGGTGTAAACAAAGCACATCGAGGCAACGTATTTTTTTAAGATGGTGAGTGACATCGCCGGTTGTAAGGCCAGCATCATCACTAGCGGAAAACAACAGACCAAAATCAAAAACAAGGTCGTGCCCATCAATGGCATCATGTAGCTCGCAAAATGGGCTAAGGTAAAGTCGGACAAAATCTGCTTTTGCATGGCAGCGGTGGTGTTGTAATTAATCATCGCAGCAGGGGCATTGCTGGTGGCTAATTGGGTACCGATGCCTGAGCGCATCGCGTTGATCATCGTGTTTTGAATGAGCGCTTGTTTGGCATCATTCGCCATGCCCATGAAGTATTGATACGTGGTGCCCAGACTGGTCAGTAAATGGGATTGGGTGGTGGGGTTGCTTTTGCCAAACAACACTTCACTGAGCCAATTGGTTTGCTGGGCGAGCTGCGCGTCTAATTGCTTTTTCAACCAAGGGAGCGCTTGCTTGCAGGTCTGAAACTGTTGATCAATATACAGCCCGCGTACCGGCGACATGGGTTGTTGACTTAAAAAGCCCAACAAATTTGAGCTATTCGCAAGTTGACTCACCGTGTATTTATGGTTAATCAAAATATCCGGCACAATACAGCGGCTAATAAAGGCATTAACCACTTGACGTACCTTGGCATCAAGGACATGCGTGTTTTGATTGGCGGCATAAAAGAGCTTCGCGCCATAGATCATGCCGGTGTGCGTGTAATCAAAATCATCTGGTGTGTGAAACACGTCTTCAATTCCTTGTGTGAGTCCAAGACTGAGCGTGGAGATCAGATGCGCAGGCATCGCAATCCCGTAAGGCACGTTATCCACTGCCCCCGCCGCACTCATGGGATTACTGACATCAATCACTTGAATCGGTACGCGAACCCCAATCAGCGCACCCATCACCGCCACGTAAATCCCTAACCATTTGGCAAACACCAGTAAATCATGACTCTTGAGATATTGCCAGGTGGCGCCCAACACCGAAAAGACTACGCCAATGCCCATGGCCGAGGCAAAGCCTTCCCCACCGATAAAAGCCGCCACCGCCTTAAACACCTCGGTGGCCACATCCCCGTCTGAAAACACGTACACGCCTAGCATTAATCCGCTCCTCCTAAACTCACCTGAAACCGACTGGCTAATTGGGTGCTGCCTTTATATAATGTAGAATATATAGCATAATATACACTTTAACATGATGAAGGATGGTGTTTGGATGTCAGCTAGAATTATCTCTGATGAAAATAATGAATTAACTATTGAACTCAAGCTTCCACTAAAAGGATCCATGCTTGAATGTGAGGACGCAATTCTTGATGGGCTTAATGAGGTTGGAACATTAGCCACTGAAAAAGCTTTAAGTAAGTTTGATGCAGATGGCTCTCCTATCCATGTTGGAAAAATAAAGCTAACAGCACGAAGTAGAGATGAAGCAAATTACCAAACGCCTTATGGAGTTGCTCGAGTTAAGCGTTATGTTTATCAAACCTCTAAAGGCGGTAAGATCTTTTGTCCTTTAGAAGATAAGGCTAGAATTATCCAAGGATCAACACCGCGATTTGCAAAAATAATCTCACATAAATACTCAAACTTACCTGCTCCTAGTGTTATTGATGATCTCAAGGTCAATCATAACCGTAAAATCTCACATTCATACTTGCAACGGGCAACTGATTTTGTTGGCGGTATTGCACAAGCCAAAGAGGCTGAGTGGGAATATGAAGAGCCAAAGCTTGATGCAGGCGTTGAGATGCTAAGCATTAGCTTAGATGGTGCATATGTCCTCACCGTTGATGATGGTTATAGAGAGAGCATGGTTGGAACTATTTCCATGTATGATAAGCATGGTGAACGCCTGCACACAACCTACGTTGCAGCATCACCAGAATATGGAAAAGATGAATTCTTTAATAGGCTTGAAAAGGAAATAAAGCTGAAAAAAAAATATTACCCTGATGCTAAAACAATTGGCGTTGCTGATGGAGCAAAAAATAATTGGCCATTTCTAAAAAAACATACTGATACGCAAATTTTAGATTTTTGGCATGCAACTGAATATCTCGGCGAAGCATCAAGGGCAATATTTACCAAAAAATCTGAAAGAGATGAGCGTGATGTTTGGCTCGAAGAGCGATGTCATGATTTAAAGCACAAGAAAGGTGCGGCAGGTAGAATACTTGCTGAGCTTAAAGAGCATGTAAATAAAAAACTGAATAAATCGCTTAGAGAAAAGCTAGAAGGAACAATTACGTATTTTGAAAATAATATTAAAGAAAAGCGAATGTCGTATCATAATTTGATTAAGCAGAATGCACCAATTGGCTCTGGCGTCACTGAAGCAGCATGTAAAACAATTGTTAAACAAAGATTAGGCGGATCAGGAATGCGCTGGAAAGACAAGGGAATGAAAATTGTTTTATGCTTGAGAACACTAGTAAAGACTAAAGGAAGATGGGATCAGTTTTGGGAGAAGGTTAATGATTTTGGCGTGCCAGCAGTAATATAGCCTACATTATATAGAGGCAGCACCCGGCTAATTGCCCTGCAATCGCTTGTTGGTAGTGCAGACTTTGTGCGATTAAGGCCACTTCGGCTTGAATCTTTTTATTGGCATTGGTGCGTAACTGTTGGGTTAATTGCATGGAACGGGCTAAATTGTTTTCAATCGGTTTTAACAGCTCACCGTGCTGACTGTTGGCTAAACTCGCTTGAATCAGTTGTAAGCTGTCTTCGAGGTATTTGGCTAACAGATCTTCGGCAATCAGCTCCGCATAGCTTAAGGTGTCAATCTGATTGCCCGATTCCAGTGAGACTTCAATAAACCGCAACACCGGCAAACTCGTTTTCGCTAAAAAGCCTTTTTGTGCCGTGGTTAAGGGTTTATCGGCTTGATAATCGTCACTGAGCTGAATGAGGAATTGATTGACCCGATAGATCAGCGCTTGCGTGGGGGCAATGTGGACATGCCCTTGTTGCAAGAATAAACATTGATTCTTACCACTGTCTTTGCATTGATAGATGGTGCCATCCCCACCGTTCATTAAGGCTTTGAGGAGACTGTCATTGGTAATGAGTGCTGGATAAATACTGGGCTTGCCGTTTTTGTCAAAAATGATCGTTCCCGAAAGTGAGAGAAAAAATTCTGCCAATTCGGTGTCTTGCTGCAAGAAACCGTTTTTCTCTAAGCTTTGCCACACTAAATTGATGTTACGGGTAATGACCTTTTTGCCTTGATCGCTTTTAATCAGATCATCCAGGGTGGAATCGCCCTTGCCATCAAACCCACAGCCTTGTCGGGCAGACGCCCAATCACTAAAGGCATTACTTTGGACCCCTAAGTCCTGACACGCTTGGCGTTGCGCAGCGGTGTGTTTGGGCCACAGTCCGCCCACTAAATCTTGTGCGGCTTCACAGCTCGTTAAGTTGTTTTGATTCATCTGCTGTGCCCAGTATTGTAATTTGGTCATCACGTTACTGATTTGGGGCGCATAGGTTTCCATGGCGAGCTGAAAGCCGTAGGGAATGGAATCAGATAAAATGTTTTTCGCAAACTGGGTGAGCTGAGCACTGTTAATAAAGGAGGCGCCACCACCAAACAAACTAATGCCCCCGCAGCCCGCTTTTAATGACGGCAAATCAATTTGGGCAATTTGTAAGTCACGCGATTTCGAGCG
Source organism: Gammaproteobacteria bacterium (assembly GCA_965196985.1). GTDB lineage: Bacteria > Pseudomonadota > Gammaproteobacteria > UBA12402 > UBA12402 > 2-12-FULL-35-23. The sequence continues at coordinate 7,970 of CBDALO010000011.1, forward strand.
CAAGAACAAGGAGCCCGCACTGTAATACCCTGCTGCTTGGCTTTGAAAGACATGCGGGCCGGTGGTGTCTGAGGCATAGCCTAAGCCTTGCCAGAAGCTATCCAAATCACTGCTCACTTGCGCGTTGGCCAGTGTCAGTGGTGCAAGCAAGCATAACGTGAGCAACGCACGCAATGGATTAGTCAGCATGAGTCTTATCCTTGAGTTGAGTGAGTACCGTGGTTAATCGATTCAATAGCGCGGGTTCAGAGACTTCCCCGAGTGTGACGGGGGTCAAACCCAGCGTGTTGACGTTCACCACAAACAAAGCAGGCACTTGATGCGGTAGTGAGCCGTACAGGGTTTTAATGACGTCTCGCGTTGCCAAGAGTGAATGCGGAAAGCTCGGTAAGCTTTGCCCATCGGTGGTGTAGGCAAAGGTGTGTAACTGCAACCGCGCTGCGACGTCTTTCACCAACGGATCAAAGCGTTGACAGTGCGGGCAGGTGGCGCGATACACCAGCACTAAGGCCCAGGGGGACGATTGGGCTAGCGTGTTGAATGTGCTTCGTGTAGACTGCGCCCTACCCCGTGTTTGGGGTGTTGTTACGGTTAGGGCTTGTTGTGTTCTTGCTGCAATGAGTTCGCGCAATTGACCATCCATCTTTTGAGCGAAACAAGCAGCACTTATCCCACAGCCCGTGAGTAAACCAATAAGTCCTAACCACCCTTTCCTTTTCCTGCGAAATATTGTCATTGTGCCACCTCTTGATATTGCGTCACTCGCTCACTGATTAAACGCGGTAACGCGGCTTGACTAAACGCCCCATAGACCACCACTTGCGACTCGCGGGTGGTGGGGTTCACTAACACCAATGCCGGTAAAGCTTTAACCCCCAGTGTTGCGGCTTGCCCAAAATCCGTGAGGTTTTTAGGCATCACCGCTAAGGCACGATGATCCATCGGCACACCTAATAAACTCAGATTGGCTTGTGCGGCAAACTGCGCGACGGTTTTTGCGAGCAATTGATCCAAGGCTTGACCCCCGCGATAAAAAAAGATCAGCACGTCAGTTTGTGCGAGCTGGTGTAAGCGCTGTTGATCACGCTCGGCGTGTTGCAATTGGGCGAGCTGATCGGCTTGGGCATTGCTCGGGTGTTGTAAGCCGTAATCGAGTGACGGATACAACAGCATCACTAACCGACTGGTTTGAGCAAACTGAGTGGCGCGCTCACTGATCCAGTGCTGCATGGCATAAAAGCGAGCAGTGTTAGCAACAGTCGGTTGCAACACCGCTAAGGCTTTGGCGGCTTGGAGTTGACGTTGCACACGGTGGAGTACAGCGAGTGGATTGCTTGCTTGGGAGGTCGCCTGGACTTTTTTTGGCTTGACTGACTGGTGTTGGTCAACCAAAGGCACGTCATTCCAGTGCCAACCCAGTGGATTCGTTCTATAATAGGCATTGTCCGCGAAGCTGCGAGTCGAAAGCACAAGAGTCAAGACGAAAAAAGAACAATAACAAACTAAGCGCTTCATAGGACTGATACTCCATTTTTGTTCTCGTTCGTCCCTGCACCCACCGTTCCAGGGTGCAGGCGCTTTTTCACGCGATTGGCGATGTCATTGGCATTCGGTAACTTGACACGGTTTTTCAGATCCGCGTACAAATTACTGAAATCAATCTTGTCAAAATCAATGCGCTGTAAGTCTTGCACGCTGATGCCTGAACAATTGGGATGATGCGGTGCACCGAACGGAATGCCTAATTGACTCAGTCGCCCTTGTTGTTGCACGTCTTTCGCCATGAGCCCATCAAAGACGCAATAGCTTTTTTTATGGCTGGTGCAAACGCCTAAGGTTCTATGAGCACAATAGCTGCCGACTTCAATCGCATAGCCTTTTTGTTTGGCAAAGCCGAGCTTCTTTTCTTCATCAGAGCATTTGGACAAGCCAATGTCTTTGCCCCAACCGTCATCCTTACAACAATTCAAATAACCAAAAGCCGCTAACGAGCATTTCATGGGCGTCCCAGCAAAGGCTTTTAAGGTTTGCTGATCACCGGCTGCGGATTTAGCTGCACCCGCTGCCGCTGCCATCTCCGCATCGGCTTTGGCAAAGTCGGTGCTTGTCGTGGGTTTTGGGGTATAGCATTGTCCATCGAGACAAAAATACTGACCCCCACAAGGGGTTGCTTGGCTATCCTCACAAGTCCGGTGCGTGCATTGCATCGTGACAGTGGCTTTGACACAAAACCCTGCCATTTTGGTCACACACTGATTAACCACCTCACTGCACCCTTGATTTAAAAACCCTTGGCACGAATCACTGGGTGGTAACCCACAAAAATAGGTTTCTTGCTGTGCCCAGCAGAGTTCAGTCACCGGTACGCCATCAATGGTTTTAGTCGCTTGACCGGCGGTGCAATGCCAAGGGGTTTGCACGTGACAATAATTGGGTGGTAAGTTCGGACAATGCACTTCCCAGTGTGTGGTAATAATCGGTGGTGGTTTCAGTAATTGAGTCACCCACGCATAAGCTGGGTTTTCAATTTGGCCAGGCCCTAACATTTCCATGCCTAAGCGTTTCACTGTCAGGGTACTCACCAACGGATGAGGGACTTGAAAGCGTTGCTGGGAGACAACGCGCAATTGACCGTTAAGCGTGACCAGTTGACTTAAGCTTGCTTGCGGATGCAAATCAATCGGCGAACCCACTGGCCATAAATACGTGTGTAACGTGAGCGTTTGTTGGGGCGGTAGCGTTACTGAAGTGGACGCGGTGGTGCCATAACGTGGGGTTTGCAAGAATTTCAGGACACAGCTTTGATCACTCGCAGGCCCCGAGGCTAACACGGGCGTTTTTTTAAACGGGCCGTCTGCTTGAAAGACCACGTGCTGACAGGTGCCCACAAAACCTGGTGGTGCGTTCACCTCAACCACCAAGTCACGGGTGCATTGCAGCAGCTGGTGTCGAGTCTTGTCACACTGCACGGTGGTGGTTGTGGTGTGGCAATGCGGTTGGCGGTCACAGTGGATGTATTGATCAGAGAGGCCGTGTGCGATATGCTTCGCATCGTCTTGAATCACGAGCGATTTGGCCATACCAGGATCTTTCGCGTTAATTGTGATTTCAGGATGATTGGCGAAGTGGCTGTTGATCGAGCTTCCCGCTTGATCATTACCAATTTCAGCAGCCCCTTTCGCCACTAACGCATCGCCTTGTGAATAGAATTGAGTTGCCTTCGGCGTCGCGGTGTAATGCGGTAATTGACTCGGCGTAAACTGAGCAAGCTGGTTCGGCATTGCCGCTTGCGCGCGTGCGGCAGCAGCTACCCCTGCACTAAAGTCGGCACGGTTCTCCGCTTGCACCCCTTGCATTACACTCAGCACGACGACACTCAACACTAACACACGTTTCATTGAACCTCCCCTCGCGCTAACACTTGTTGGGCGACTTGGCGCAAACGCAGAGTCTGCGCCCGACGTGCGACTTCATTGAGTAAACTGGCTAACGGCACATTGCCTGCCACTGAACTATAAGCAGCGGGAGGACAATTGCGTTGCTGTTCACAGGCTAACACGCGATCAGTCACCACTAACGTCGGCACAACCGTCACGTGATAGGCTTGAAACAGCGTGGGGTCAATTTGCACACCGGCAACAATCGGGTTGTGATTGT
>CBDALO010000012.1:0-2576 GCA_965196985.1 Gammaproteobacteria bacterium
GACGCTGTTTGGGAGGATGATTTAGAGCCGATGCTGAGAAACAACCCAGATCTACAACCTCAAACACTTTTTATCTATTTGCAACGCCAGTATCAGGATAGCTCTGGAAACCCGCTCTATAATGAATCAATTCTGCGAACACTACAAAGGCGGGTGTCCCTTTGGAAACCCCAGTTCGGAGTTAATAGTGATCAAGTAATTAAATTCTAATTGCTTGGCAACCTTTTCACTGCAGTAATTGTTAATGGCTCAATAATATAAGCAGCCAACCCAGCAACAAGATGTGTAATAGCATTTGCAACCGAGCGATGTCTGGTGTGCCAAATATGAAACTTATGTTTCAAGCAGCCAAAAACAGTCTCAATGATCCCTCGCTGATTTAATAACTGTTGCTCGTGATCGCTAAGTGGCTGCGCATTTTTCATATTTTTTCTTTTGCGTGTAATTAACTTCAAACCGCTATCAAGTAGTTTTTCAAAAACAGCCTTCCCAATATAGCCTTTATCTCCGAAAGCCAAACCCTCCAGCCCTTCAAACAATGAGACACCTGCAGCTAAATCATGATGATTGCCGGGCGTGACTTTAAAGGCGATTAACTCACCTATGTCATTGATTACTAAATGAAGTTTCAGACCAAAAAACCAACCAACAGATGTTTTTCCAAGTTTTGCAACCGCTTTAAATGTGCGGTGGCGTTTAGTGCGTTTAATGTGACAGTTTGGTAGGCAACTTGAGTCAATGTAGTAAATGCCACTACGCCTGCCACCGTTAAGAGTAATAAAAATTGTCAGTGGCATTAGCGCTCTAGGCATCAATTCAATAAAACGTGAGTAACTGGGTAAATTAGGGAAGTAATGTCCCCAGTATGTTTTTAGAAAGCCAGTATAAAAATATTTAAAGTTTCTATAGCCGATCATTTGGAACAAAATCATGATTGTCATAATCTCGCTATAAGCTAAACAACAAGGTGGACCTAACTTTTTTTCTGCAGATGAAGGGAGTAGATCTTTGCGCTCAAGTGCTGCAAATTCCTCAGCAAAATCATCTATGCGACAAAATAACTCTATAACCTCGCGCTCATGTATCATAACCACATCCATTAGGGTGCTGCCTCTATATAATGTAGGCTATATTGCTGCTGGCACGCCAAAATCATTGACCTTCTCCCAAAACTGATCCCATCTGCCTTTAGTCTTTACTAGTGTTCTCAAGCATAAAACGATTTTCATTCCCTTGTCTTTCCAGCGCATTCCTGATCCGCCTAATCTTTGTTTAACAATTGTTTTACATGCTGCTTCAGTGACGCCAGAGCCAATTGGTGCATTCTGCTTAATCAAATTATGATACGACATTCGCTTTTCTTTAATATTATTTTCAAAATACGTAATTGTTCCTTCTAGCTTTTCTCTAAGCGATTTATTCAGGTTTTTATTTAGATGCTCTTTAAGCTCAGCAAGTATTCTACCTGCCGCACCTTTCTTGTGCTTTAAGTCATGACATCTCTCTTCGAGCCAAACATCACGCTCATCTCTTTCAGATTTTTTGGTAAATAGTGCCTTTGATGCTTCGCCGAGATATTCAGTTGCATGCCAAAAATCTAAAATTTGCGTATCAGTATGTTTTTTTAGAAATGGCCAATTATTTTTTGCTCCATCAGCAACGCCAATTGTTTTAGCATCAGGGTAATATTTCTTTTTCAGCTTTATTTCCTTTTCAAGCCTATTAAAGAATTCATCTTTTCCATATTCTGGTGATGCTGCAACGTAGGTTGTGTGCAGGCGTGCACCATGCTTATCATACATGGAAATAGTTCCAACCATGCTCTCTCTATAACCATCATCAACGGTGAGAACATATGCACCATCTAAGCTAATACTTAGCATCTCAATGCCTGCATCAAGCTTTGGCTCTTCATATTCCCACTCAGCCTCTTTGGCTTGTGCAATACCGCCAACAAAATCAGTTGCCCGTTGCAAGTATGAATGTGAGATTTTACGGTTATGATTGACCTTGAGATCATCAATAACACTAGGAGCAGGTAAGTTTGAGTATTTATGTGAGATTATTTTTGCAAATCGCGGTGTTGATCCTTGGATAATTCTAGCCTTATCTTCTAAAGGACAAAAGATCTTCCCGCCTTTAGAGGTTTGATAAACATAACGCTTAACTCGAGCAACTCCATAAGGCGTTTGGTAATTTGCTTCATCTCTACTTCGTGCTGTTAGCTTTATTTTTCCAACATGGATAGGAGAGCCATCTGCATCAAACTTACTTAAAGCTTTTTCAGTGGCTAATGTTCCAACCTCATTAAGGCCGTCAAGAATTGCATCCTCACATTCAAGCATGGATCCTTTTAGTGGAAGCTTGAGCTCAATAGTTAATTCATTATTTTCATCAGAGAGAATTCTAGCTAACATCCAAACACCATCCGTAATCAAGTTAAAGTGTATATTATGCTATATTTTCTACATTATATAAAGGCAGCACCCATCCATTATTAGTAATAATTTCAAAAGGTTATATAAGTTTTTCACTAAATCCAAGGCTGCCATAACTCCGAACTGGGGTTTTGGAAA
>CBDALO010000013.1:0-29591 GCA_965196985.1 Gammaproteobacteria bacterium
TTCCCCAGTGTTCCTTGGCAACGCTGCCAATTTCATTTGCAGCAAAATGCTCAGGCTCACATACCAAAGCGCTCAATGAAGGAACCAGTAGCTGAGGAGATTACAGCTATATTTAATGCCTCAAACATTCATGAGTCGGAAAGACTATTGGCTATGGCGGTAGATAAATATCAGCAAACAGCACCAGAGCTTTCTTCTTGGTTGGAAGTGAATATACCGGAGGGCTTAGTAGTGATGAACTTTGACAGGCCGCATCAAAAAAGATTAACCCAAGTTTGGCCATTTCACCCTGAAAATCAAAAATTTCATCACTATTTTTAACTCAACCCATTGATTTTACTTGCCTAGAAACGTGAATTCTCGAATGTAGTGACACATAATGGCAATAAGGGGTTGCATGGGCTGGTGAAGTGATGAGAGTATTGAGTTATGTATATTCGAACCTCTACACAAAAGAGTCCTCGGACAGGTAAGTCTTACGCAACCTACCGACTTGTTGATACTCATCGCACTGCTGACGGCAAAGTACGTCAAAGACTGATTTTAAATCTTGGTGCGAATTTTTCAGTAAAGAAGGACAGTTGGAAATTGCTTAGCTGACCGTATTGAGGAAATTTTAACGGGTCAAGGCACGTTAATTTCAATACCAGCACATCTAGAAAAACAGGCGCAAATGTATGTAAAACGCATTCGCTCTAGGTTTGCTGATGACAATGAGACAAGTATCGCTGTTAATTCAGTAAGCGCGGTAGAACCTGACTTTAAAACAGTGGATGTTAACTCCATTGAGAGCGCGGACATACGACACGTTGGAGCTGAGGCGTTGGGCTTACATGCTGCCAGGCAATTACAACTTGAGGAATTGTTCAGGGCTTTGGGCTTTAATCAAAAACAATGTCACCTGATGCTTGCTACCATCATTGGGCGGCTAGTTGCCCCAGGAAGTGATTTAAGTACGCACTATTATTTAAGCAATCAAAGTGCGTTAGATGAATTACTGGGTACTGATTTCTCAGAACTATCACTCAAGAAATTCTATAAGACTGCTGATGAGTTACTCAAACATAAGCAAATGATTGAAGATCAATTATTCGAACGTGAGAAAAATCTCTTTAGTTTAAATCAGGTGATCACTCTCTACGATATAACCAATACCTACTTTGAGGGTAGAGCATTACAGAATGATCACGCACAGCATGGTCGATCAAAGGAGAAGCGGTCTGATTGTCCGCTTGTTTCTCTAGGACTCGTGCTGAATGGCTCAGGGTTCCCGCAACGCAGTGAATTTTTCAAAGGGAATGTTAGCGAGCCTAAAACATTATCCGAAATGCTAACTGAGCTTCATGCACAGCCAGAGGCAACAATTGTCTTAGATGCTGGTTTTGCAACTGAAGAAAATATTTCATGGCTTACTGAAAAAGGTTTCCATTATATTGTAGTGAGCCGTAGAGCATTGCCTGTTGTCGATGAAAACATTGATAAAGTGCTAGTAAAAGAATCAGTAAATAATACGGTTACATCGCAATTAATTAAAGATACTGAAGCAAATGAAGTCTTACTGTACTGCCATTCTCAGGCTAAGGAAGAAAAAAGCTTAAATCTGATTAGTAAGGCTGAGACTCGTTTCGAAGAGGAATTAATTAAGTTAGCTAATGGACTCACTAAAAAAACCGGAATGAAAGCAATTGAGAAAGTAACCTTGCGTTTAGGTCGAATAAAGGAGCGCCATAAACGTGTTTCAGGTCGATACACTATCACGCTTGATTCAGAGGCTGATAAGGTTACGAAAATCAGTTGGAGTAAAGTTAACTCTGAGAATCTGGGCGCATATTGTTTGCGTAGTAACAGAATGGATTTAGATGAAAAAACAATTTGGAGAATCTATACAACTCTAACTGATGTTGAATCGGCATTCAGATCATTAAAATCAGAGTTAGGCCTGCGTCCTATCTACCATCAAAAGCAAGAGCGAGTTGATGCCCATCTGTTTATTAGTATTCTTGCTTATCACTTACTACACACTATTCGCCATCAACTTAAATTGCAGAACATTGATAGTAGCTGGCAAACTATACGGCAGATTTTTAGCACTCAGGTTCGTATCACGACTACGATGCGGCTTGAAAATAATAAACTACTTTCTGTTAGAAGAACCTCAAAGGCAACTCCAGAGCAAGTTGTGATCTATAAATCGTTAGGCATGAATTCACAACCTGGGCACACTGAAAAAACAATTTGTTAAGTTGTAGTGACCCTAAACGTTTTTTTAAAATGTAAGTCATTGATTTGGATAGGTTTAATTTTAGAAAGGGCAAAGTTGGGTTAAGAACCAGTAACATAGCTGAGCGCGTAAACAGAGAGGTAAAAAGAAGGACGCATACAGTTGGAATTTTCCCTAATACTGAATCGTGCCTAAGGCTCGTATCAGCTGTTTTAGTGGAAATTGATGACCAGTGGAGCGGATCACCTAGATACTTAAGTTGAAGTGAATAATAAGGCTTCATAGGGTTTTAGGATAGATCATTCTTGTTCTTATTAACGAGATATAATTGCTATTACCTAAAAGTTAATAATTTATTTTGAGAGGAGAAAAATTTGAGGTATAAATAATTTTTTAGATTGATTAGCATAATTAATTTAAGATATTATGCGATGAGACAGGTACAATAGAGTGCCATTTAGAATTTTAAAGGTTTTTCTAAGTACTGAAGTTGGTTTTTACAGACAAAATAACGCTCTATCATTCATCGGCTTGGTCATCATCAGAATTGGCAACTGATGTACTGCTGGCTAATAATTTTTTTCATTAATTTTTTTGTTGAGCCGTTTAGAGCTGATTGATAATCGTTCAGTAATGTCCTTTTTTGTATAAGCAGGATAGAGCGCAATAATTTTCACCCAAAGGTCTTCTGGAATCTCCCATGGCTCTTTTGATGATGAACGCCATGACTTGAGCGATTGAGCAATATTATCTAGTGTTGAAGGTGTTGCTGACTTGGGTGTAACGACTTTTTTATCAAATGTTTTGCCAAACATAATAGGACCTTTCTAAATAGTTTTACTATCGGTCCTTTAGGATAAAGTAACTAGCTGACCTAATGCACACATGCTTGCCGCAAGCTCACAGAAGAAGAGATAAAATCAACCTCTCAAGAGAAGAAATCAATTGAAGAGGCTCTATTAATTAGAGCAACAAGCCAAGCAATAACCGGCTTAACACACTCATCTAAACTAAGTGACACTCATTTACACAACACCATTGTACAGCCAAAACCAAGTAAAAGCGGCATGTTTAAGCCACAACCTGTTGACCAATCCATTACTAGGCAGCCTAACACACAACCAAAATTTAAATTGAGCTAAATCTGCTCACTGTTAGGAAAAATTGATCGAAAAGTGAAAGCCCCCATAAGGAACCTTATAGGGTCTTAACTATTTTTTGTGTATCGCACATAGTTTTGCCTACCTGTTGAGCATCTATTTCCATAGTTAGTGTTTGTATGACCACGCTTGAAAAAAGTTGAGCTGTTGTTTGATTGGTGGGCGCCACTATTTAATTTTAACACTCTGTTATTAGGATTGGTGTATTGATTGTTTATCAATGGTTGCCTAGATTGATCAGGCCATGAAAAGGCTCGCCAGTTTTGTCGTGCAGAAAAACCACGTTTATTTTTTTTATCTGGATCTGCGCCTTTCGATAAAAGAATGGTGCAAATACTAGAAAACAAAGTAGTAGTATTTCTTCTTTGCTTAGCTGAATTTGCTGCAGCATTTAATGGAGTAAAGCCATGATTATTTATTTGTTCTAAAAAAGCATTAAATTGAGAGCTGTCCTTGCCGCCAAAGGAAGTGTAATGTAGTAGGTTTTATATTGCTCCCAGCACAGCAGTTTTCCATTTAGAGCACCATGCTTTACTGTTAATCTGAGCACGCAGCTGAAGGATCGGGTCTAACCCTTCCCTAGTCCACTTCATGTGCTGCTGACCCTTGCACCTTTGGTTAATCAGGCTTTCCACTGTGGACTCCGCAAGATTACTTGTGAAGACTAGATGATTTTTTTTCCTTTCTCGGTAATTAACAATCTTGTCTTTATTATTTTGAATATATGTTATGAATTTTTTAATCTTATCTGACAATTTTGAAGAAAATGCATGCTCCTTTAATTGCTCAAGCCTAGTTATTGCAGCAGACACATTTCCCCGCCACAAATGCCATTTGATACGTAAGAATTTAGGCTTTATGTCATCTGGTAATGAGATATTTTGCATTTTCATGGAGATATGAAACCAATCTAATATTGAGGTGATTGTTTTGCATAATGGTTTTAATGCATCCACTATACTCCAGCAATTTGCAGCACCATCACATAGAGCAGTAATATGAGTATTTTGTGTCATCCCTTCTCTAATAGCAGCTATAACAGTGTTTTCAATCATCTCTTTCCCACTATCGTTCGCAGTTGATGCAGCGCATGATTTACTGGATAGAAAATTTCTAGTGCCTTTCGCACTGCTTTCGACAGCATCTGGCTTGTAAAAAACAGCCGTCATCGCTTCAAAACTTCTATAATTAGGCTCTTTTGAATTTACATGACCACCATCAACATTTAAAATTAATTCTTCTGCCTCATCTGCTTTTAACATGTTTTTTTCTTCTTTATTGACTAACTTTAATGAGCTGCCAACACGCTCTGTTGTTAATTTGATTCGATTATGATTGTTAACTTTGCGTTGTGCAGTTGAAAATTTATTAAAAATATCCTCGGCATCTCTAAAGGTCTGTTCGGCCCCTAATTCAGATTGAAGTTTTGCAAGGTCTCCTGATATCGTTGTGCCACCAAGAAAAGTCCTAACTGTTGAGGCCGGTTCAAAGCCACACTGATTACATTTTGCTCGTTGCATTTTTACTTCATGGTCAGTAAATACGTCGTGAAATGTCGACTTACGCTTGCCTTGCTTAATTAATTCACCTGGACATTTTGGGCACAAATGTAAATCATTATTGATTAGTTCAGTTTTTTCTATCAGAATATTATCAAGCGCAGCCTGCAATAGTTTAATTTGTTTCTCATGCTCTAATGAGAAATCTAAACAGTTTGTTGCTACCTTGACCGACTCTTCTATTAACGTAGATTGGCGAACAACTGTGCTGGGATTATCGAGATCAATAGATTCGAAGATTATGCGGTATCCTTTGTTCATTTTGACGCTCCAGTAGTTTTCTCAATCGACTGCAGCACAATATCATAGATAGCTGTTAAAACCTACTACATTACACATCCTTTGCTTATCGCGGATGGGGCTAAATTGCTGTAGATAGCGGGGTGTGGTTTCTGTTAATCCTTTGTCAACCATCCACTGCAATAATCGAGTACTGTCCTCCTGTGCTGGGGTTTGTGGCTGATGGCCGAGAATCATCTTTGTCTCGTGTAGATGCCAATAAATCACCTCGGAAGCTTGCTCAATCTGCTCAACAGAAATATCGCCTTCACACCCTTCGAATAGGTGGAAGAGGGCAGCCAAACGCGCAACGTTTTCAGCAGCCTTGCTTGCGAAATCTTTGATGGTTTGCCATTGGTTAGAGTGCTGTAAGCCGGATTCAACTTTGTTAAAAAATGACACCCAAGTTGCTTTTGCTTGGGGCGATAGCATTAATGTTGGAATTGTATGACAACCCGTTTTATCAAGTTCAGGTAGGGCGCTCAATGTTTCCGGCGGCTCTTGATAGTATCGGCCTCCCATAGCGCTTTTAGGGTAGGCGATAAGGCTACGAGCTAAAAAACCACTTTGGCGACTAATACCGCCATTTTTCGCCAGCATCTGTTCAAGGATTAAGGGCTGCATCATTAGGCTAACCGTTAATCGACGATTGGCAACCGTAAAGCTTTTGCTGGTTTTTCGGTGGGCAATAAAGGCCTTCCCATCCCATAATCGATTTAACAGGGCGATGAACTTAGTTGAGTTAGTTTGCATGCCATGGCCGCCCATCACTATGCCACCTTCATCGCTCCATAATGACGAACTTGGCCAACCATGCGCAATATGAGAGGCGAGGGCTTCCTGAGTGGCGTCCTCAAAAAACAAAACGGGCAAGAGTGGAAAAGATGGCTCATTTGCGACCACGTCAACGAGTCGTTGTCTCAACGCTTCTGTGCTTTTACCTTGTTGTGAATGCTTGCGTATTTGACTGAGTATTCCTTCTTTTTCGACATACCAGGCTTGTTGCAGTGTCTGGGCCATTTTGACCTCAGGGGCCAGTTGTTCTCTCGCATCTAACTGCCATTGGCGAGTTGCTTTACTGAACGCGTAATCAGCAGCGCTTTTTCGTTCACCAGATCCTGCAACCACTAAGAAAAATAATGATACGGGGCTTACCAGCAGATGATCACGAGCAACATTTGCCAGTGTTTGGCAGGCTAAAGAAACGTTAGCAAGTGCGCTACAGGCAACCAGTGGCAACGGCTGTTGACCATATTGCTGGTAGGAGAGGATGGCGTCTCGAATGGTCGACGGAAGCGCTTCAATAGGGTAGGGAAGGGCATGCTCAGTGTTTGGGATGATGGGTGTTGGTGCTTGCCATTCATCATTGGTTCGGCTGGTTTGTGAAGCCAACTTTTCTGGTGTGTCTATAACTGTCATTGTATTAGGATTCTCTTGTAGGCTTAAATTACGGCCATAAGTGGTAATCTACAGGTTGTAGCAGAATGTAGCAATAATCTGACCGATGAGTCTAAGAAGCATTTCTTTACTTGACCAATGGACTGCTTTGCCTTATTTTGCCTTTAATACCGCTTAATTTGTTATTATTTTGTTATTATAAGGTTGCAGTTAAAGTGAGCGATGAAATATTGACCATAAAAGAGGTGGCCGCCTATTTAAAAGTAGCGGAAAAGACTATCTATCGTTTAGCTGGGAGCAAAAAGCTGCCTGGGTTTAAAGTTGGTGGTATCTGGCGCTTTAAAAAAAGTGAAATCGAGCATTGGATTAATACGCAATCAGCAGAAATGCTTGGTGATAAGGGAAGCGAAGATGAAAAAAACCGGTAAAAAATACAGAGCTTAAATTCTTTTTCAAAGATTAGATTTCAGGGAAATAACTAAAAAAGGTGATGATCGTTGAACGCAGTAGAGATAGAAGAAGCCATTAGCCAGTTAGCCGAGCAAGCATTTGACGCGGCGAGCTTCCCCTATGCGTTTCTGGAGGCGTTTGGCAATAAGGACACCACCATTAAACGTCTTAAAAGTGGTTCTACCAATGCCTCTGACATTGAAGGTGGGGTATTACAGCGTAATAATATCCATATCTCCGTTTGTGCGAAGGGCGAGGTCGCCGCCACCTTAATCGCACTCAAAGCCAGTCCGGCCACCACCAAAGCCAAAGCCAAATTCATTTTGGCCACCGATGGTATTACCCTTGAAGCAGAAGATATCACCACAGGTGAAACGGTCGCCTGCGATTATAAAAACTTCCCCAACCACTTTGGTTTTTTTCTGCCATTGGCAGGTATCACTACTGTTAAACAAATCCGTGATAATACCTTTGATATACGGGCAACTAGCCGTTTAAATCGCCTGTATGTAGAACTGCTAAAAAATAACCCCGACTGGGGTACATCAGAGCGTCGCCATGACATGAACCACTTTATGGCACGGCTGATTTTCTGCTTTTTTGCGGAAGACACCGACATATTCAATGGTAATGATCTGTTTACAGCCACTATCGAACAAATGAGTGCGAAAGACTCTTCCAATACCCATGAGGTGATCAGTGAAATCTTCCGCTCGATGAACACCAAAACTGAAAACCGCAAAAACGAAAATATCCGCTCATGGGCAGATGGCTTCCCTTATGTAAACGGTGGTTTATTTTCTGGCTATACCGAAGTACCGTGCTTCACCAAGATTGCCCGTTCATATTTGCTTCACGTTGGCAGGTTGGATTGGAAACAGATTAACCCCGATATTTTTGGCTCGATGATTCAGGCGGTGGCCGATGATGAAGAGCGCGGCGCATTGGGAATGCACTACACCAGTATTCCTAATATTCTAAAAGTGTTGAACCCGCTGTTTTTGGGTGATCTGCGTGAGCAACTGGAACAAGCAGGTGATAACTCCAGAAAGCTGTTAAACCTGCGCAAGCGTATCTCCAGCATTCGCGTGTTTGACCCCGCCTGCGGTTCCGGCAATTTTCTTGTTATTGCTTACAAGCAGATGCGCGAAATCGAAGCGGAGATCAACAATCGGCGCGGTGAAAAATATCGACTGACGGGTATTCCGCTCACAAACTTTCGCGGTATAGAACTGCGAGATTTTCCAGCGGAAATTGCACGGCTGGCGTTGATCATTGCGGAATATCAGTGCGATGTGCTCTATTGCGGTCAGAAGTTGGCGCTCGCGGAATTTCTGCCGCTAGACGCACAAAACTGGATAACGCAAGGCAATGCCTTGAGCCTGGATTGGCTATCCGTGTGCCCTCCCACGGGAACAGCAGTAAAAATGCGTGGTGATGACCTGTTTAGTGCGCCCGCAAATCAGACAGAAGTGGATTTTAAAAATGAAGGTGGTGAAACCTATATTTGTGGTAATCCGCCTTATCTAGGTAGTACATGGCAGTCCAAAGAGCAGAAAGCAGATTTAGAAAGAATTTTTAAAAATAAAACCAAAAGCTGGAAATCACTCGATTATGTAGCGGGTTGGTTTATGAAAGCAGCCGAATACGGCAAACATACAAATTCAGTAAGTGCTTTCGTTAGCACGAACTCTATTTGCCAAGGGCAACAAGTGCCTATTCTCTGGCCGCTGATATTTGCGACAGACAATGAAATAGCCTTTGCTCACACATCATTTAAATGGGCAAATCTGGCCAGCCATAACGCAGGCGTAGCTGTTGCAATAGTTGGTATCTCAAGCAATGCTGGAAACGCGAGGCGTTTATTTTCGATAGCAGAAGATGGGACTTTGATAGAAAAAAAAGTGGAAAACATTAATGCTTACATACTAGCCGCAAAAAATATTTCAATTACGAAATCAAGCAAATCTAATTTTGGGTTGGCGGAGATGGAGAGTGGCGCTAAGGCAACGGACGGAACTAATTTAACTGTGCAGCCTGAAGTTTATAGAGAGCTTCGTGCAAAAAACGATAGCGCATTAAGATTTATTCACTTTTTCCAAGGTTCCGCAGAATACATTCGCGGCATATCTAGATATTGTCTTTGGATCAAGGATGAGCAGGTTGAAGAGGCTAAAAGAATACCTTTTATTAGGGATAGACTTGATGCAACGCAGAAAAACCGTTGTCTTAGCACTAAAGCGCAGACTAGAGATGAGCTATCAAAATTTCCACATAGATTCGAGTTTGTTGGGTCAGGTGGGGATGGCGCTCCGATTATCATTCCAAAAGTCAGCTCAGAAAATCGTCCTTGGCTACCTGTAGGGCTGTTACCTAAAGGCTCTATAGTTTCAGATTCAGCTTTCGCGATATTTGATGCACCGCTTTGGAATATGGCTTTAATAGCATCGCGTCTTCATTTGGTTTGGATTGCCACTGTCTGCGGAAAAATGAAAACGGATTTTCGTTATTCCAACACAATGGGCTGGAATACATTTCCTGTTCCCAAACTCACCGATAAGAACAGGGAAGACTTAACTCGCTGCGCGGAAGATATTCTTCTCGCTCGCGAGGCACACTTCCCTGCCACCATAGCCGATTTATACAACCCTGAAACAATGCCAGAAAACCTCCGTCACGCCCACGAACGCAATGATGAAGTGCTGGAGCGAATCTATATTGGTCGTCGTTTCAAAAACGACACCGAACGCGTGGAAAAACTGTTTGAGCTTTATACCAAAATGACGGTAAGTAGAACTGAAGCAAGTTTGAATTACAAGGTGATAAAATAATGTCTGTTCTGAATGAAATACTAGAGTGGTCACAAGATCGCCCGATTTGGCAGCGAGATGCTTTACGTCGCCTGGTTCTCAATGATGAACTTTCCGAAAACGACCTCGATGAACTGGGGAAAGTTTGCAAAAGCTTACACGGCCTCAGTGAACAGCAGGAAATTCTACCGCTTACCAAGGATCATATTCCCACAGCTGATACAGTATCAGCCCAGATTACTCTCGACTCAATTTTTCATCATTGTGGGGTTAATGCTCTGGCAGAAAATCAAGCTTTAAAATTTTCTCCCTATCTTACGGTTGTCTACGGTGATAATGCAGCAGGTAAAACCGGATATATCAGAATTCTGAAGAGCGCCTGTCGGGCTAGAGGTCAAGAAAAAATACTGGGAAACGTTGTATCTGCTGGTACACCTTACACTCCAACCGTTTCAATCAAATATAAGGTTGGAGATGAAACCGAACTGCGCGAATGGACTGGGGAAGGAGAAGATGATTTCATTTCTCGTGTGAGTGTATTTGATACCCAGTCTGCCGCTGTCTATCTGACAGAAAAAACCGATGTTGCATTCCGGCCTTTCGGTCTTGATCTCTTCGACAAGCTGGTAAAAGCATGTAAGGTTGTTCGTTCAAACTTGGAAAAAGAACAACGTGCACTTAGCACAAGTGATCTCTATACACTACAAAACCAAGTACCGGAAGGAACGGCTGTTGCGAAATTATTGGCAGGCATTTCTTCGCTAACAAAGCCGGAGTCGGTGCAGTCACTTTCACGGCTATCACCGGAAGAAGAATCACGTCTTACTTTAATGGAAAAATCCATACTGGATTTGCAGGCTAATGATCCAGAAAAACTGGCTCGCCAAATGACGCTCCGTGCAAGGCGCATTCGAACTCTTGTTAAGCACCTTCAATCTATAGAGACTACCTTATCAGATGATGCTGTCTTTGCCGTATTTAATGCGAGGAACGAAGATCGCCTCAAGAGTGAAGAGGCCAAACGGCTTCGGAAGGTGACATTTCCTGATAGCGTGCTCGAAGGTACAGGCTCAGAAGTCTGGGCGCAATTATGGGAGTCGGCGCAGCAATTCTCTGAGAAGTCTGCCTATCAGGGGGAGGAATTCCCATTTGTAAAAGATTGCGCGCAGTGTGTTTTGTGTCAACAAGATATAGATCATGCAGCGGCCGATCGATTAAACCAGTTCCAGAAGTTTGTTTCATCTACGACTGAGCGTGAACTTCGGGAGTTACGCGAGAAATATAGCAGATTAAAGAAAGAGTTTGATGGGTTTCAGACAAGAAATGAGACGATTGAGGAGACGATCAAGGAAATCCGTATCGAAGATGAAGTTATCGCGGATGCTGTTTCTATTTTCCTGGACAAAAATGAAAGCCGCCGCCAAAAAGTCATTAATGCTTTATCTGAAAATCAGGACCTTTCTTCAGATTGCCCTAAGTTGATCTCTGTTTCAGCCAAGGTTGAGGCGTTGGCTGCGCAGCTTGAGGGGCGGCTAGAGACTTTGAGCAACAGTGCCAAAGAGGAAGAGCGGAAGCGAATGATATTGGAGTTACAGGAGTTACGCGCCCGAAAAATACTGGCAGAGTATGAGGAACTTGTTCTCAATGAGATTGAGCGGAAAAAGAAAGTGGCTGCGTATGAGCTATGCCTCAATGATACCAAGACGCAATCTATCACACAGAAAAGCACGTCCGTTACAAAAACAGCCGTTACCAGTAAGCTTAAGAAAAGTTTTAGCGATGAATTGGAAAAACTGTCATTTTGCCACGTTGAAGTGGAATTAAATGAAGCAGGCGGCGCGGAAGGTGTCCTTTATGATAACCTTATTTTGACGCGGGCGCCGGGTGTGGCATTGCCGCGTGTCGTCAGCGAAGGTGAGCAGAGGTGCTTATCCATAGCAGCATTTTTTGCAGAACTTAGCACGGCCGATGATCCATCAGGTATCGTGTTTGATGATCCTGTTTCATCACTTGATTATAAGTGGCGCGAAGGCGTTGCTAGACGCCTTGTTCAGGAGGCACAGAAAAGACAAGTTATCGTCTTCACGCATGATGTCGTGTTTTTACTTCTCCTAAAACAGTTCTCTGAAGAGCTAAATGTTACTCAATTGGATCAGCATGTAAGGCAGCTTTCTATAGGTGCGGGTGTTTGCGCTGAAGAGTTGCCGTGGGTAGCGTTACCGATTAAGAAAAAGATCGGCTTCCTGAAAAAAAAATATCAGGCCACTGAGAAATTGTATCGTGATGGCCATCAGCCAGCTTACGAGAAGGAAGCCAGTTATATTTACGGCCTGCTTCGAGAAGCTTGGGAAAGAGCACTCGAAGAAGTCCTTTTAGGCGGTGTAGTAGAAAGATACCGACCTGGGGTTCAGACGCAGCAGGTTATACAGATTGCGGACATCACTGACGACGACTGTAACACGTTAAATACTGCTATGACTAAGTGCTCAAAATGGTTGCCAGGCCATGATCAGGCAGCGGCTGCAAGAGCGGATATACCGGGTCCAAAGATCCTTAATGCTGATATTGAAGCGCTAGAAACATGGGTTTCTGATATACGGAAACGTCGAAGCAGCCGGAACAAGAAGGAGTCTCAATGATGACGAAACATAAATCCATCCCCTCGGTTTCGGTGACATATGCCTGTAACGGTAGCTCGACAAAGTCCAATGAGCTGGGTATGCGTGTCATGCAGGAGCGAGCTTACGAAAAGCGCGGTGAGCAATATCTGTTAATTAAATCACCGCCTGCCTCTGGCAAAAGCCGTGCATTAATGTTTATTACGCTGAATAAGCTGCACAATCAAAACATCAAAAAAGCCATTATCGTTGTACCTGAGAAATCCATTGGTGCGAGCTTCAATAACGAACCGTTAAGTCAAGACGGTTTTTATTGGGATTGGGAAGTATCCCCTAAATGGAATTTATGCAACGCCCCTGGAGAGGATGGCGGCAAAGTAAATTCCGTTAAAGCCTTTATGGATAGTGATGATCGCGTTTTGGTATGTACCCATGCAACATTCAGATTCGCGGTCGATAAATTCGGTATCCCCGCCTTTGATGATTGCTTGATTGCTGTTGATGAGTTTCATCACGTCAGTGCCAACCCCGATAACAAACTGGGCGCACATCTGGGGCAGTTTATTGCCCGAAACAAAGTGCACATCCTTGCCATGACAGGTTCGTATTTCAGGGGCGATGCAGTAGCAGTCTTGTCACCAGAAGATGAGGCTAATTTTGATACTGTCACTTATACTTATTACGAGCAGCTTAACGGTTATAACTACCTCAAAAGATTGGATATAGGCTATTACTTCTATTCAGGCTCATACGCAGATGACATTCTGAATGTATTAGACCCGAATGAAAAAACCATTATCCATATTCCCAATGTTAATTCCCGTGAAAGCACCAAGGATAAAATCAAGGAAGTCGAACATATTATTGAAGAACTGGGTGAGTGGCATGGCACAGACGCAAATACAGGGTTTCATTTAGTAAAAGCGGCTAATGGGAAGGTGATCAAAATTGCCGATTTGGTGGATGATGATGCCAGAAAACGCGATAAAGTATCCGCTGCACTTAAACTACCAGAAGCTAAATATAGTCGTGACCATGTCGACATTATTATCGCGCTTGGTATGGCTAAGGAAGGTTTTGACTGGGTATGGTGCGAGCATGCGTTGACTGTCGGCTACCGTTCCAGCCTCACTGAAATTATTCAGATCATTGGCCGGGCCACCCGTGACGCTGAGGGCAAAACACATGCGCGCTTTACCAACCTGATTGCTGAGCCAGATGCGTCAGAAGAAGCTGTCACCGATGCCGTAAACGATACCTTAAAGGCCATTGCCGCTAGTCTACTCATGGAACAGGTACTTGCCCCCAAATTCAACTTCACACCTAAGAATAACCAAAACGGCCCAGTCGAAGGCTTTGACTACGGCGAGAATGGGTATGACACAAACGGCAACAATGTTGGTTTCAATGAATTGACAGGGCAATTTCAAATAGAGATTAAAGGACTCGCCGAACCCAAGAGCAAAGATGCGCAACGTATTTGTCAGGAAGATTTAAATGAGGTTATTACCGCTTTTGTACAGGATAAAACCGCTTTAGAGCGCGGCCTGTTTGATGAAGAAATGATTCCCGAAGAATTAACACAGGTACGTATGGGAAAAATTGTTAAGGACAAATACCCCGAATTGGATGATGAAGACCAAGAAGCTATTCGCCAACACGCGATTGCTGCCCTGAATCTTACGCAAAAGGCAAAGGAAGTTGTGAACCAAGGGAATGATGCTGAGCGTGGTGGGAGCACTGCCTTTGTCGATGGTGTCAGAAAGTTTGCAATGGATGTGCGTGATCTGGATATTGATCTGATCGACCGTATCAACCCTTTTAGTGAAGCTTATGCAATATTGGCTAAATCCATGAGCGAGGAAAGTTTAAAGCAGGTCGCTTCTGTTATTGCCGCAAAGAAAGTGAGTTTAACTGAAGAAGAGGCAAGAGCTTTAGTTGATCGCGCCATTAAATTTAAAAAGGATCGCGGGCGATTGCCTGAACTCACTTCTCCCGATCCGTGGGAAAAACGCATGGCGGAAGGCATCGCGTTTTTGGCACGCAAAGTAGCGGAAGAAAGTAGAGGAGGAAAGTAATGGTTGGCGCGAAAAAAAATAAATCCAACAAGGAACTGCTTGACGAGTTGGGGATAGAAATAGCACCTACCAAAAAAGCAGTCCATTCGCCAAAAGAAGAGCGCATCATCGCCGGCTTTGAAGAAATCCAGCGTTTTGTTGAAGAACATGGATACCAGCCACAACACGGCGAAGACAAAGACATCTTTGAGCGCATATACGCGACACGCCTCGATCGTATTCGTTCGTTGGAAGAATGTAGAAATTTGGTAAGGGAATTAGATTATCAAGGCTTGCTTACAACCGAGCTTTGCGTTTCGGAACCGGCAAAGGAATATAAAAGCGATAAAGAACTGCTGGCGGAGTTGGGTGTACAAACGCCTCAAGAAAGCGACGTAACTTTCCTGAAACACGTTAAGCCGCGATCAGAAGTCAAAGCCGCCGAAGAAATCGCTATGCGCACGCCTTGCGCCGACTTTGATAAATTCAAACCATTGTTCAACCAAGTTCAAAACCATTTAAAGAGTGGTTTACTCGAAGCCAAGATACTCAAAAATCAAAAAGGCCAATCCATAATGGCAGAAATCAATAAGGGCGATTGGTTTATCGTAAATGGGCAAAAAGCCTATATCGCTGAAATTAGTAAAGAGCGCATTCACGGTTTTGATAAAAATGATTATAGACTTCGAGTTATCTTTGATAATCGGACAGAGAGTGACTTGCTTCTTCGATCCATGCAAAAAGCTCTTTATGTAGATGATGCTAGTAGAAGGATTGTTTCACTTTCTGCTGGACCACTATTTGATAGCATTGCAGCAGACGAAGATACGGCCAGCGGAACAATCTATGTTCTGCGAAGTAAATCAGAACACCCAACCATCGTCGAAAATCGCAATTTAATCCATAAAATCGGCGTGACTGGTGGCAGCATCAAGACACGCATAGCAAACGCCAAGCAAGACCCGACCTACTTGATGGCAGAGGTTGAAATTGTAGCAACCTACGAGCTATACAATATAAGCCGTACTAAACTAGAAAACATCCTCCACCGATTTTTTGAGCCTGCAAAACTAGACATTCAAATCAAAGATCGTTTCGGAAAACCAGTGATACCCAGAGAATGGTTTTTAGTTCCATTGTTTATCATTGATGAGGTTGTCGAAAAAATAAAAGATGGAACGATAAGTAAGTACAGGTATGATTCGAAAAATGTACGGCTGGTATTCGAATAATGAATACTAGTATCCGTTCAATATCAGCATGATTTGAAAATAATTCAAAAAGTTCTTGACAGCTTTTTCGTGCAAATTTGGAAATTTTATATTGGAATCATCGTGTGTCATAAAAGCATGATGTGCGCTCTATAACAACGCTGTATGCTCGGATTATTTTTTCATCGATCAGGTTCATGGCTTAAAAATAATTTCAGCAGTACGGCCATCTGTGTGGGGAAAATTTACCTTTTCAAACCCGTGGTATACTCTTCCTATGAAAAAACAACCTGACAAATCAGTTTTAGCCGATCTCATTGAGAGATTTAATAATACTGTTACACCAACAGCACTAGAAACAGATTTTAGCAATGTATGTGAAAGTCAGGCTGAGAAAATCATAAAGCTAGAAGACAAGGTGCAATCGTTAAATAACGCATTAAATAAATATAAAGGTGAGCAAGGAAAGCCTAATGTTAGAAAGCAAACGCGCGCTAACAAGGACAAGGATCATTCCTCCGAGAAGGATAGAAAAGGAAATAAAACCAATAAAACTAGAAAGCCAAAATCTAGTAAAAAAAATCTCGAAGTCTCTAATACAGTGACACTAACAATTAATCCAGATTCGTTGCCCAGCGATGCTGTGCCAAATGGCTCTAAGAAAACACTTATCCAGGATATAAAAATTGCTGCTAATAACACTCTTTTTTTGCGCCAACAATATTACTCCCCTTCTGAAAACAAACACTATACAGCACCTCTGCCAACTGGTTATGAGGGCCAGTTCGGCCCTACTATTAAAAGCTGGACAAGCTTCCTAAATACTCAAGGTGGTATGACGCTAGAAAGCCTTGAGACATTTTATAAAACCGCCAACATAGATATTAGTAAATCAACCATCCATAGCTTCACAATTAAAACACCTACGATACTTGAGCCCGAGAAGGTAGAAGTTGTGAAGGCAGGTTTACAATCCACGAACTACCAGCACCTAGATGACACCAACGCTAGAGAGGATGGGAAAAACCGTTATGTTAATGTATTGGGTAATGAGTATTATTCAGCTTACTTTACGCTGACCAGTAAAAGTCGATTAAGCGTCATTGAAATGTTAAGCAAAGACCACTTTGGGTTCACATTAAATGAGGCCGCTTTTAATTTACTGGCTACTATGAACTTACCCCACAAGGTAATCGAAAGCTTAAAGGTATTTCACTCATCGACTATCTTAAACAGTAAGGAGCTGGAAGTTATTCTTGATAAGGTATTAGGTGATAAAAAATTTCCAAAATATAGAAAGCTGATTACTGATGCGGCAGCTATCTCAACATATAGAAAGAGTCCTTATGCGATAGAAACACTCATTACCGATGATGCGCCACAGTTTAAGCTCATTACTGAATCACTCGCCTTGTGCTGGGTTCATGAGGGTAGGCATTATAAAAAGCTGACGCCAATTTTTAAGAAGCACCAAGACTCTGTTGACAGCTTCTTGGATAGGTTTTGGGATTATTATCATAAGCTCATTGAATATAAAAAGAACCCAGGGCAAGATGAGATAGATAAGCTATCCAATGAGTTTACTGAGTTATTCTCAACAATCACTGGCTACGAGAAACTAGATAAACAAATTGAGCTCACCTTAAAAAAGAAAAGGCAGCTATTGTTAGTGCTGGAAAAGCCAGAGCTTCCTCTACATAACAATCCAGCAGAGTTGATGGCTCGGAAGCAGGCTAGAATGCGCGATGTACACCTTCATACTATGAGTGAAGAAGGAACGAAAGCTAAGGATACAATGGTTACAATTACTGAGACATGTAAAAAGCTAGCAGTTAATGTCTTCGATTATATATATGACAGAATTACAAAAAACTATTCTATGCCTTCGCTAGCGGAATTAATTACCATCCGCTCATCACAGGCGCAGTAAACTAAAGAGAGCGCAGCATGAGCATCATGCTGAAATAAGACGGATACCATTTTTGGCCTTGTTCATTTCTGTAAGCATAACTTAATTAGCTGCACTATTTCTACACATTGCCCCATAAGGTTCATTATGAGGGGTAATAATGGCCTTTTCTGAATAGATTCTGCCCAACCCCCGATAACGCTGGTTATGGTGTGCTATATTACCTACAGTGTTTTCTACCTAAGAAATAATCCCCATACCCTTTCTGTTACTCTAAATAAACAGATAATTTCTATAAGTTATTCTAAACGCATTATTTGGATTAAATGAGAATGATAAATATGCAAGTTAGAGTTACTTACCTGTCCGATCAAAAAAAACAACCAGAGCGTGTCGAACAATGCAATTGGAATAGTATTGCAAAAAAAGAACATATAAAGAAAATTGAAATCATAGATGAGATCACGAGCCTGGGTGATTGGGCGTTTTCTGGCTGCAGCAGTTTGCAATCCATTACGCTGCCCAATAGCGTCACGAGCCTGGGTTTAAGGGCGTTTTCTGGCTGCAGCAGTTTGAAATCCATTACGCTGCCCAATAGCGTCACGAGTCTGGGTGATGGGGCGTTTTATGGCTGCAGCAGTTTGAAATCCATTACGCTGCCCAATAGCGTCACGAGTCTGGGTTTAAGGGCGTTTTCTGGCTGCAGCAGTTTGAAATCCATTACGCTGCCCAATAGCGTCACGAGCCTGGGTGATTGGGCGTTTTCTGGCTGCAGCAGTTTGCAATCCATTACGCTGCCCAATAGCGTCACGAGTCTGGGTTCTTGGGCGTTTTATGGCTGCAGCAGTTTGCAATCCATTACGCTGCCCAATAGCGTCACGAGCCTGGGTGATTGGGCGTTTTCTGGCTGCAGCAGTTTGCAATTCATTACGCTGCCCAATAGCGTCACGAGTCTGGGTTTAAGGGCGTTTTCTGGCTGCAGCAGTTTGCAATCCATTACGCTGCCCAATAGCGTCACGAGTCAGGGTTTAAGGGCGTTTTCTGGCTGCAGCAGTTTGAAATCCATTACGCTGCCCAATAGCGTCACGAGCCTGGGTGATTGGGCGTTTTCTGGCTGCAGCAGTTTGCAATCCATTACGCTGCCCAATAGCGTCACGAGTCTGGGTTCTTGGGCGTTTTATGGCTGCAGCAGTTTGCAATCCATTACGCTGCCCAATAGCGTCACGAGTCTGGGTTTAAGGGCGTTTTATGGCTGCAGCAGTTTACAATCCATTACGCTGCCCAATAGCGTCACGAGCCTGGGTTTAAGGGCGTTTTCTGGCTGCAGCAGTTTACAATCCATTACGCTGCCCAATAGCGTCACGAGTCTGGGTTCTTGGGCGTTTGAAGGCTGCAGTGCATTGGCGCTCATAGTTGCTCCAGACGCGCTTATTTCAGATCTTGAAAATCAGATTCACCAGACTGATGGATCTTCTTTAGTAATCTCACAGAATAATCACAAAAAACTTGATGATTATTTATTAACCTCACTTAATGTTTCTCATGGTTTAGATGATCCAAACAAAAAGCTACGAAATAAGTCACTAGTCGATTCAATGAACTTTGAGGATAAGGTATTCTGCTATAGAGCTTTTATTTTAAAGGAGGCTCACTATCAGCAAAACGTATTTACTGAAGTAGCTCAGAGTAGATCTGAAGAAATCCACCAATTTGCAAAAACCTATTTAATGAAGGATCAAGCTGAAACATCATCACTTTACAGCCTATGTAAATATCTGAATATAGGTCAGCTTTCCGCGATACGAGATGGCAGATTAAATAAGGATTTATTTGAGGCAATGCCGACGAAGATAGTTGACTCAATTATCATGGAAGCAATAGCATTAATTGAGGATGATGAACCCAGAAAAAGCGCTTATCTAAAAACGCTTTTTCAGAGTTCTAGCGGCTTAGATTATTTGCGAACAGCTGTTAACAAATCAACCTATAAAAATCCAATTTTATTGGATGCTTTATTGGATCAGCGAAGACCAGATCTATCCTGTCGTAAGAGCAGATATGAGCATACCACTAGTGCAGAAATAGTCGTTGAGCTTATAGATTCGCTTCAAGAACAAGTGCAGATAGAACAACCAGGCTCTATCTCCAATAATAATAGCGCTTTATTTGCCCAAGGTAATAGATTGAAAAAGAACGTGGTTGAACCAGAACAGTCGTCAATGAACAGGCATTTTTTAAGCATAACTTAATTAGCTGCACTATTTCTACACATTGCCCTATAAGGTTCATTATGAGGGGTAATAATGGCCTTTTCTGAATAGATTCTGCCCAACCCCCGATAACGCTGGTTATGGTGTGCTATATTACCTACAGTGTTTTCTACCTAAGAAATAATCCCCATACCCTTTCTGTTACTCTAAATAAACAGATAATTTCTATAAGTTATTCTAAACGCATTATTTGGATTAAATGAGAATGATAAATATGCAAGTTAGAGTTACTTACCTGTCCGATCAAAAAAAACAACCAGAGCGTGTCGAACAATGCAATTGGAATAGTATTACAAAAAAAGAACATATAAAGAAAATTGAAATCATAGATGAGATCACGAGCCTGGGTGATTGGGCGTTTGAAGGCTGCAGCAGTTTGCAATCCATTTCGCTGCCCAATAGCGTCACGAGTCTGGGTTTAAGGGCGTTTGAAGGCTGCAGCAGTTTGAAATCCATTACGCTGCCCAATAGCGTCACGAGTCTGGGTTTAAGGGCGTTTGAAGGCTGCAGCAGTTTGAAATCCATTACGCTGCCCAATAGCGTCACGAGTCTGGGTTTAACCCAACTTTGCCCTTTCTAAAATTAAACCTATCCAAATCAATGACTTACATTTTAAAAAAACGTTTAGGGTCACTACAACTTAACAAATTGTTTTTTCAGTGTGCCCAGGTTGTGAATTCATGCCTAACGATTTATAGATCACAACTTGCTCTGGAGTTGCCTTTGAGGTTCTTCTAACAGAAAGTAGTTTATTATTTTCAAGCCGCATCGTAGTCGTGATACGAACCTGAGTGCTAAAAATCTGCCGTATAGTTTGCCAGCTACTATCAATGTTCTGCAATTTAAGTTGATGGCGAATAGTGTGTAGTAAGTGATAAGCAAGAATACTAATAAACAGATGGGCATCAACTCGCTCTTGCTTTTGATGGTAGATAGGACGCAGGCCTAACTCTGATTTTAATGATCTGAATGCCGATTCAACATCAGTTAGAGTTGTATAGATTCTCCAAATTGTTTTTTCATCTAAATCCATTCTGTTACTACGCAAACAATATGCGCCCAGATTCTCAGAGTTAACTTTACTCCAACTGATTTTCGTAACCTTATCAGCCTCTGAATCAAGCGTGATAGTGTATCGACCTGAAACACGTTTATGGCGCTCCTTTATTCGACCTAAACGCAAGGTTACTTTCTCAATTGCTTTCATTCCGGTTTTTTTAGTGAGTCCATTAGCTAACTTAATTAATTCCTCTTCGAAACGAGTCTCAGCCTTACTAATCATATTTAAGCTTTTTTCTTCCTTAGCCTGAGAATGGCAGTACAGTAAGACTTCATTTGCTTCAGTATCTTTAATTAATTGCGCTGTAACCGTATTATTTACTGATTCTTTTACTAGCACTTTATCAATGTTTTCATCGACAACAGGCAATGCTCTACGGCTCACTACAATATAATGGAAACCTTTTTCAGTAAGCCATGAAATATTTTCTTCAGTTGCAAAACCAGCATCTAAGATAATTGTTGCCTCTGGCTGTGCATGAAGCTCAGTTAGCATTTCGGATAATGTTTTAGGCTCGCTAACATTCCCTTTGAAAAATTCACTGCGTTGCGGGAACCCTGAGCCATCCAGCACGAGTCCTAGAGAAACAAGCGGACAATCAGACCGCTTCTCCTTTGATCGACCATGCTGTGCGTGATCATTCTGTAATGCTCTACCCTCAAAGTAGGTATTGGTTATATCGTAGAGAGTGATCACCTGATTTAAACTAAAGAGATTTTTCTCACGTTCGAATAATTGATCTTCAATCATTTGCTTATGTTTGAGTAACTCATCAGCAGTCTTATAGAATTTCTTGAGTGATAGTTCTGAGAAATCAGTACCCAGTAATTCATCTAACGCACTTTGATTGCTTAAATAATAGTGCGTACTTAAATCACTTCCTGGGGCAACTAGCCGCCCAATGATGGTAGCAAGCATCAGGTGACATTGTTTTTGATTACTGAAAACTACCCAAAATTTAAATCAGCAAAATAATGCTGAAATATTGTGTAAAAATGACTATGCTTTGTCTTTTTAACAAGACTAACGAGATGAGTATAAATGTTAAACTTCGCCGATTACGCTGCCCCTCTTTTTTCAAAATTAACTGGGAAAGTTGTTTTAAAAAAATCTATCGACGATTGTAGGAAAGCTATTAACTGAAGGTAGTTGTAAGTTGTTCAGTTCATCAAAAGATAACAATGAGTATAAAAAGATGATTCGTACACTTACCGGTGAAAATAAAAGCACCGATTTAGATCCAATAAAAACAAATGATGTATTGCTAGAACAGAGCTGTGAAAAACTTTCACACGCCAGTAAAATTGATGTTCTTCATGATCCTTCTGATATTAGAAAGCCACATAGCAAGCAAACTGAAAATCTAGGTAAAGTAAGGAGTCTGGACGGGGATATTATCAATGGTTACAGCACGCATAACGCAGTTGCATTAGTACCTGGTGATAAGGCTGTGCATCTACTATCGCATGTAAGCTACAGCAATAAAGACCCTAAGTTTTTAAAAGCTGAGCATATTAAGAAAATAGAGGCTGGAAAGCCATTTGAGGGAGATAAAGAGGCCAAGAGTCTTTATGAATCTGGTGATTACTTTAATAAAAAGCTGCTGTCTATTCGTGAAATAGAAAAAATAGGAATCTGCCTAAAATCAAAGAATGAAGATGCAACCATTACCCATATTCTAGATAGAGAGTTTGATGATAATGACTATCTCTCACTAATTGATACAAACCTAGATCAAGACTTTATTATTCGCTCAAAAATAACAAGAACAATAGAAGGTAGAGGTGATGATGGTAAAAAGCTTAAGCTGATTAACGCTGATTTTGATGCTCAAGGCGAAAAGCAATTCCAAAAGTTAACAGTTGGAAAGAATTGCGTACAAGACGGAAAAATAACTATTTATTTTGGAGAGTTTGAGAACATCAATGCAATTAAAATCCAAATTACAGGCAGAGATGGTAGGAGAATTTTTAAGAATGACATGCTGCTATTAACTAATAAAAAAGTAACGACTTTTGATGAGGCGTATGAGGTATACATAGCCTATCTATCTCGTGCGAAAATTGAATATGTTTTTAAATTTCTCAAGGAAGGACTAGGCTGGGAAAATATGCAGATAAAAAATTTTAAAGGGATACAAAATCTACTGGCTGTATGTTTTTATGTGGCCTCATATTTGTATGAGATAGGTAAGGAAAAAGCTTATGACGATTACGCAATTATGCTAGCTAAATTAGGAGATGGTAAGGGCAAGGTGACACGACACTTTATTGCGAAGGGTATTAGAAAACTTCTAACGTATCACTTAGTAGAGCAATTTTTTAAAGAAAATAGTGTTTCTCAAGAAGAACAAAAAGAATTATCGAATTCAGTTCAGGTAGGGAGATAACAATTTTGGGTAGTTCTCAGTTGATTAAAGCCCAAAGCCCTGAACAATTCCTCAAGTTGTAATTGCCTGGCAGCATGTAAGCCCAACGCCTCAGCTCCAACGTGTCGTATGTCCGCGCTCTCAATGGAGTTAACATCCACTGTTTTAAAGTCAGGTTCTACCGCGCTTACTGAATTAACAGCGATACTTGTCTCATTGTCATCAGCAAACCTAGAGCGAATGCGTTTTACATACATTTGCGCCTGTTTTTCGAGATGTGCTGGTATTGAAATTAACGTGCCTTGACCCGTTAAAATTTCCTCAATACGGTCAGCAAGCAATTTCCAACTGTCCTTCTTTACTGAATGTTACGTCTATCTTTATTTAGGGGAATTGAGCTAGTTTTATCTCATAATAAACAAGGTTTTTAGTAACCTATCAAGGTAAAATAACTTGATATAAAAACTATAGTGAAATTAGTCATGCGCAGAATCATAAAAGCGATTAAAAGCCTGAGTGATTACCTGATCCTGCTGAAAAAAAATCCAGAGCTACTAAGGCCAGAGCAGTGCAGCCATTGCGGTGCAGGTGGACTATGGTCACATGGATCATATGATCGAAAACCAGATAGGAACCCAGGTAAAGGACGCTCTTTAAATCCCACCCCTGTTTTGAGATTTTATTGTCATCAATGTAAACGTACTTGTTCAACCCTACCTGAGATACTTTCTCCAAAGCGTTGGTATTGCTGGTCAGTTCAGCAGGCAGTGTTAATGAGCGTGCTCCTGGGAAAAGTATTAGCTCATCAGGTCAGGAGCAAGGTGTTAGTCGACACACCGTTGCTAGGTGGTTTCACTGGTTGGTTGACCACTTCGTTGATTACTCCTTCCATATCAAAGCACATCCGTTGTGGTTACAGCTTGGGCGACATAGTGATCCACAAGCGTTTTGGTTGGCCTGCCTTGGTGAGCATGATTTATCGAGCATCATGCTTTTTCTTAACAACACAGGAGTGAGCATCCCATAATTAATTAACGTGAAAAAAAGTTGAGATGGATATTTTCTGTAAACCTCACGACCCCACACAGTTTGAGCGTAGCATTCTCAACTCAAGTTGTGATTAACTCATTGCAAGTAGTTAAATCACACAGGAATTGCAAAATGACCAAGCCCATTCACCCAACAGCACTGTTTCGCCTAAGTGTTTTAGGTGAGCTATGTAGCCGAAATAGTTTTGAGCATGGTGAGCTCAAGAGCATTATTAAAAGGTTGTCCCAGCAAACCTACAACATTCCAGGTAGTAAGCGTGTTCACCTCAGTGCTAAAACAATTGAGAATTGGTATTACGCCTGGTTAAAGCAGGGTATTGATGGATTAGTTCCTAAAACTCGACGAGACAAAGGCCAGTGTCACATCAATCCAGAGCTACAAGAGTTAATTATTTCCACTAAACAGGAAAGCCCTTCAAGATCAATTCCGACCGTGATTAAACTCTTAGAAACTCAAGGGAAGGTAGCACGAGGTGAATTATCTCACGCAACAGTTCACCGCTTATTAGTAAAACACGGCCTGTCTAAAAGAACAGTCACACCTTCTAACCAAATTGAGCGCCGCTCATTTGAGGCGCTCACAGCTTGTGATATTTGGTATGGCGATGTCATGCATGGTCCAACGATTTACGATGGCCAAAGAAGAGTTAAAAGCTATTTGGTGAGTATTTTTGATGATGCCTCAAGGTTGGTCTGTCACAGTAAATTTTGTACTGATGAGAGTGCCATTACTATTGAGCATGTGTTGAAAGAGGCATTACTCAAACGTGGGCTTCCTGTTAAGCTCATCATTGACAACGGCCCTGCCTACCGTGCTAAAACGTTGCAAACCATTTGTGCTCGTTTGAAAATTCAATTGATTTACGGCAGGCCCTATGAACCGCAAAGCAAAGGCAAACTAGAGCGTTGGCATAGAACAGTACGCGAGCAATTCCTAGCTGAATGCAACCTGGATTCCATTCATAGTTTCAATGCGCTGAATGATCGATTTTGGGCTTGGGTTGAGCGTGTTTATCATCAAGCCTCGCAAAGCGCCCTGCCTGACAAGATGACCCCGTTACAACGCTATCAGCAAGACCTCACTAAAATTCAGCCGTTAGGTTGTTTGGCCGATAAGCTAGATGATTACTTCCTGCATCGCATTAAGCGCCGAGTCAGGAAGGATGGCACGGTAAGCTGGAATAATCGACTCTTTGAAGTTCCGTTTGAACTGGCTCAACAAGAGGTTTATTTAGTGGTTGATCCGCATAGTGACTCCGCCCGTCACGTCGAATCATTGGAATATCAATACCTTGGTGCAGTGGGAGAGCTGGACAAACATAACAACCTTTCTAGAACCCGAGCTAGACCTCAGATGCCGGAACAACCAGCAAGAAAAACCTCGCTAGTTGAGATTGTTTATAACCAAGTTAAAGAGGATTTGGATATCACTGAGGAGATACCGTCTTAAACGTCAACAATAAATTGTAAAATTTTTACTAGGCATCCGCTGAAAATGGCTGCTGTGTTTTTAGGATGCCATAAATCATATGCACCATTTTTCTCATAACAGCACAAATGGCTAGCTTCTTTGGCTTGCCTTTTTTGAGCAGCTTTTCATAAAATTTCTTCAAAATAGGATTATGCCTTATAGCCACTAATGCCGGCATGTAAAGCGCCTTTCGCAACCAAGCACTACCAACCTTTGAGAGCCGTGATGAATTCAATGAAGTGCCTGATTGTGACTGGCTGGGATTTAAACCAATATGAGCAGCCAATTGTTTTGCGCCAGAAAATCTTTCAATATTATTAAAAAAAGCAGTTAGTGTTTGAGCGGTTTTATCACCAATGCCTGGGATGCTTTTAAGCAGCTCTGTGTTATTCTTCAGATCATCATCACTCGCGATCAGCTTACTAATTTCTTCCTGCAGTCGTAAAATTTCTTTTTCCATATAATCGATATGATTTTGTATAGAGCTAATAATTGTTTCTTCCGCTAGCTCCAGCCTGTTTTGTTCATTGCTGACTTGGGAGGTTAATACTTCAGATCTCTGTATCAAAGCTCTTAGAGCCTCTATATTAGCTGGCAAAGGCTGCCATAGCGTTGGAGTAAAATGATTTGAATAGTCCTTAATACTGACCGCATCGGCCTTGTCGGTCTTGTTTCGTATTAGCTGTCCTTTCATAAAAAACTTTATTCGTGCAGGATTAATTATACTGACATCACACTTCTCACTATGTAAATAAAGAGCCAATGCATTACCGTATTTACCTGTTGATTCCATGCAAAAATGAAGTGACTGATCAGATAAAGATTGCGTCCATTCTAATAACTCAGAAAAGCCCTCAGGATTATTATTAAAAGGGTGCTGCCTTTATATAATGTAGAATATATAGCATAATATACACTTTAACATGATGAAGGATGGTGTTTGGATGTCAGCTAGAATTATCTCTGATGAAAATAATGAATTAACTATTGAACTCAAGCTTCCACTAAAAGGATCCATGCTTGAATGTGAGGACGCAATTCTTGATGGGCTTAATGAGGTTGGAACATTAGCCACTGAAAAAGCTTTAAGTAAGTTTGATGCAGATGGCTCTCCTATCCATGTTGGAAAAATAAAGCTAACAGCACGAAGTAGAGATGAAGCAAATTACCAAACGCCTTATGGAGTTGCTCGAGTTAAGCGTTATGTTTATCAAACCTCTAAAGGCGGTAAGATCTTTTGTCCTTTAGAAGATAAGGCTAGAATTATCCAAGGATCAACACCGCGATTTGCAAAAATAATCTCACATAAATACTCAAACTTACCTGCTCCTAGTGTTATTGATGATCTCAAGGTCAATCATAACCGTAAAATCTCACATTCATACTTGCAACGGGCAACTGATTTTGTTGGCGGTATTGCACAAGCCAAAGAGGCTGAGTGGGAATATGAAGAGCCAAAGCTTGATGCAGGCGTTGAGATGCTAAGCATTAGCTTAGATGGTGCATATGTCCTCACCGTTGATGATGGTTATAGAGAGAGCATGGTTGGAACTATTTCCATGTATGATAAGCATGGTGAACGCCTGCACACAACCTACGTTGCAGCATCACCAGAATATGGAAAAGATGAATTCTTTAATAGGCTTGAAAAGGAAATAAAGCTGAAAAAAAAATATTACCCTGATGCTAAAACAATTGGCGTTGCTGATGGAGCAAAAAATAATTGGCCATTTCTAAAAAAACATACTGATACGCAAATTTTAGATTTTTGGCATGCAACTGAATATCTCGGCGAAGCATCAAGGGCAATATTTACCAAAAAATCTGAAAGAGATGAGCGTGATGTTTGGCTCGAAGAGCGATGTCATGATTTAAAGCACAAGAAAGGTGCGGCAGGTAGAATACTTGCTGAGCTTAAAGAGCATGTAAATAAAAAACTGAATAAATCGCTTAGAGAAAAGCTAGAAGGAACAATTACGTATTTTGAAAATAATATTAAAGAAAAGCGAATGTCGTATCATAATTTGATTAAGCAGAATGCACCAATTGGCTCTGGCGTCACTGAAGCAGCATGTAAAACAATTGTTAAACAAAGATTAGGCGGATCAGGAATGCGCTGGAAAGACAAGGGAATGAAAATTGTTTTATGCTTGAGAACACTAGTAAAGACTAAAGGAAGATGGGATCAGTTTTGGGAGAAGGTTAATGATTTTGGCGTGCCAGCAGTAATATAGCCTACATTATATAGAGGCAGCACCCTATTAAAATGTTTAACGTGATCTTTTCCGCTAGTGGTGATAGCAGCAACAAAATCAGATTTTGCAATATCAATACCAACACAATTTTTTTTCATTTGCTAGAGCCTCTTAAATTTTATTACACTAACAAACTTGGGAAATCATAGTTCGGATCAACCTTGCAAATACAGGCTCACAATGGCCTAAGATACCGTTCGATCTCATGAACTTATGAGGGTGGAAGGGAGCTAAATCTCCTCAACAGGATTAAATCCTAAGGACGAACACGGCTTCACCTTCCGCCTACCCAAGCATCCTTGGGATTGTAGCAATATTGTCATATCTCTACAGTTATTTAAGATACAAGGATGAGTAAGATGTATCTTCAACATTTTGGCTTGAAATTTGATCCATTGGGTAAATCAAACATTATTGAATTGGCGCAGTCAAAGCGACTAGAACAGCAACTTAATGGTTTGCTAGAAACACGCGGCTTAGCAGTGATTACTGGCGACTCAGGGACAGGAAAGACCACGGCGCTAAGATACTGGAGCAATAAACTCAACCCGCTGACCCATCAAGTCATTTATCAATCAGACACTCACTTTCGGTCATTTGATGTGTACTCTCAGCTTGCCGAAAATCTAGGTTTAGAAAACTATTACCGATTCTCTAAACTTTGGAGAGACTTGAAGCAGAGCTTGATCGCGCTCTACCATGATAAAAACGTTCAGCCTATTTGGATCCTAGACGAGGCGCATCAGCTTAGTAATGATTTCATTCTACGATTACCTGACTTCCTTAATTTCAGTTTTGACAGCAAAGACGTCATGACGATTATCTTATGTGGACTCCCATCACTTCTAGCAACATTGCAGAGACCAGCCTATGAACCTATCAACTCTAGAATTCAGTGCTTTATTAGGTGGCATGCAATTGAGGATAGCAGGGATTTTGAGAGCATTATTCACGCTGCTTTTGAGAAGGCAGGAATGAGCAGCAGCTTATTCACTGAAACAGGTATTCGTGCAGTACACATGGCCACAAAAGGTAGGCTTCGTTATGTTGATAGGCTCATGCGACATGCGTTGCTAATCGCCGCTAATATGAATTTAAACCATATACCGGATGATGTCATTAATCAGGCAATTCATGAGCTAAAAGGTTAACTATTTGACACCATCTCACGCAAAATAGGTTGAGATGGTTTCTCTAAATTATTGTGGGACGTTACAACTGAAAAATTCGCACCAAGATTTAAAATCAGTCCGAATATACATAACTCAATACTCTCATCACTTCACCAGCCCATGCAACCCCTTATTGCCATTATGTGTCACTACATTCGAGAATTCACGTTTCTAGGCAAGTAAAATCAATGGGTTGAGTTAAAAATAGTGATGAAATTTTTGATTTTCAGGGTGAAATGGCCAAACTTGGGTTAAGGGCGTTTGAAGGCTGCAG
>CBDALO010000014.1:0-5002 GCA_965196985.1 Gammaproteobacteria bacterium
TGCGTTGGCAACGTCTTTCAGTAACTCTTCTCTTTCGTCTTCCAGCGTCAAGTTAGTACAGCTAGCATACGGGCGACCATAAACCTGGCTAGATTCAGTCTTTAGAATCTCTCGTATGATCCTATGTTTGCTCTCTTCTCTTTGCATGCGCCAACCTCGTCTGCGATTCATTATATCAGCCTCCTTATCGGCGTCAGTGCTTACTTCCCTGTTAAATTTCTCCCTGATTTCTTTTAATTCCACCTTTAGGGTTTCATTCTCTTGTTCCAGCTTCTCTTTCTCGGCCAGAAGCTCTTCTGCATTTCCAGCTAATTCGTCAATCTTCTCAAAGCCATGGAAACTGTGTCTTTTAGAATTATCTCGATTTCGACTCATTCTCCTATTAACTGCAGCCTTCTCTTGGTCAGAGACTTCTATGTTGATATCAAGCAATTCTGACAAGCCACCTTTTGGTATCTCGATATCGTTTGCAGTTTTATTATTGTTATTGTCAACTGCAAGTATGATTTTATCATTGTCATACAGTTCACCCATAATTCGCAATTTTTCTTCGTATCTTTGTTTTCTTTGCTTTAATTCTTGAAGTTCTTCCATTAGCAGTGCTTTGTCTTTTCTCAGCAAGTCGAGCTTTGCTTTCAAACCTTGATTCTGATCTCTCAGCTTCGAATTCTCATCCCTCAATGGCACTATTGTAAGCTTAAGTTCCTGAACTTTAGAATTAATTTCTTTAATAGCATGGTTGGCTGCCTCAAGACTTTTGCGTAAAACTCCATTGTCGTGATGTAAATCTGAACGCAATTTACGCTCTTCGTCTAGATTTTCCTTCAATTTTAGCGATTCACTGTCCCATTTCAACTTCTGATCGTGTAACATGCTTAAAATGCTCATTAACTGAGCATATTCCCGGTCGCTTATCTCCGGCTTTGGTTGATAAAAATACTGAAGTGCACTTAGGTCTAAAGCATCTCTGTCCTCGCCATCAACGGAGCTATCTTCTTCTGCTGATGTGTAACTATTGTAAAGATGTCGCTTTGGTCCATGACGCACATCAGATGCACTCCTTTTCAAGGGTATAGGCCTCCCTTCTTTAGACTGCCTTCCACTCTCTGTGTCACTATCAAAGTCTCTTCTAGGTACCTTTTCCTTCGACTTGTTTCTGCTTGCTACTGTTGGTTTAAACAATCTGCTAACTACAGCGGCTTTGCGATCGCTAGTTACTCGTTTATTCATATTCATCCCTTCAGCATAACTTCTCCTTCTCTGCGGTTTCAAGTCCGATTGCGTTTTGTCTGATCCTGTTTCATTTAATGAGAGTTTGCGTCTAGGTCTTTCAGAAGTGTTGCTGTAATTAGATGAGTCACATTCAACTGTCCCATGAGCACTTTGTAGTTTGTCAATAACACTTTTATTCAGCTTGTTTCTGTCCTGCAGGCCTTGAAGGAAGTTCTTTAACATGAATATTCCTTCGTCGATGGAATCGATTGACTTTTCAGAAGATTCAAGCCCCTTCAATTCAATGCTTCTCAATATTGACGGGTTTTCATTTTCCATCATATTGTTTCCCGTTTTCTCAGGCATGATTAATTTGGCCTGTTTATCATTTAATTGTAATGTCATGGAATCACCTTTTGGCTTCTCTCTCAAAACAGTTCTTTCAATATGTATTTCATTATTTTGGCCTTCTGAACTTTTATCAATTCCGTAGCTGCTC
Source organism: Gammaproteobacteria bacterium (assembly GCA_965196985.1). Taxonomy (GTDB): domain Bacteria; phylum Pseudomonadota; class Gammaproteobacteria; order UBA12402; family UBA12402; genus 2-12-FULL-35-23. The sequence goes on from CBDALO010000014.1 coordinate 1,712, forward strand.
ATTTTGTAAGGTTCCCAGGGATGTTTTGAACTAGTACTGGTTGATTGGTCAAATGAAAGAATACCCTCTTTGTTCTCGCCTCTATCTCCTCTACAACCATACCCAGCAATGTTTTTCTTTTCCGCGGATTCTCCAAGAGGGGCCTTATTCAATTTTGTTTCATGCTTTGTGTTATGAGTGTGGGAACTTTCTAAGTTATCATGATTTCTTTTTATCGCATTGTTTACCTTCTCGGTTTCTGCTTGAGTGAACTTCTTCAAGAGTTCCTTAACATGCTGTTTATTGATATTTTCAAAAACTTTGTCTGTATCTTTCCCATCTAAAACATCTTCAGAACCATTATTTTCAAAATGGTTATCTTTGATTGATCTATTCATGGTTGACTGTTGTGGTTTCATCGGTTGGTCTGGCATATTGTCCTGAGTTTTCAAAAGAGCCTTCGCCCTACTTTCCATGATGTTTTCAAGTATATCTTTAGCCCCACTTTGAGTAACAATATTTGATACTATTTCTTGATAATTATATCCTGATTTGGAACATATTTCCTGTAAATAGTTCTGCATTGTTATCCTCTCTAGGTATTCCTTTCCAAGACATGATAGGACAACTTCACGCTCCATGTCAGCCTCTTTAAGTCCTTCCTCTAGAACTTTAATTCTTTCATCAATCGGCAGCTCTGAGCCTTTATAAGAAGCCCTTCTGGCAGAGCTAGGCCGGCTATTTGGCTTACTATTGGGCTTACTGTCTTTACCAGCGTCACAATCTAGCAAGTTTTCTCGGCTTGAATTCAGAGAGCACGATTCTGTGTTTGCGTTGATTTCATCCATGATGAAGGACTCCATGATGTCATTATCAACGCTTCGATCTGTTTCATCGCCACTTTCAGCCGACCTTCCATGCGTAGGAGAGTTCTTCCTCGGTGTCATAGCATGGGCAAGCGTATAGTAGCTGCGTAAGGTTGATTTCGGATCGTTCAAGTCTTTTTTGTTCATCGTTGCAAGCTGTAGAGAAATGAAGTAGGTTTTTACTTGCACCAAGATTCAGATTCTTCGTACCTAGCAACAAGGACCCTCATAACCCCAACAGTGATGGACAAAGCTAATAGCATCAGATCTTTTCAATTACATTAGCAAGGCGATCAGACAGCTATAGAAAGCAAGAAAACCTTGACAGAAGTTAAGGAACATCTGGGTAAAATGCTATCACTCATCACAGCAAAAAGGAACTTGATAAGATCCAAACTGAAAAATGTGTGAATAATATCTCAGCAAACATCTTTGGCTCGTATCTGAAAAGCATAACACCAAAACCAAACGTGGGTACGGCCCAAAAAGTAATCTACCGAGCCAATCCCTTAGAACATCATTCTCCCCCTTTATCCCATGGCTTTTTGTAGCTAGTTGTTGGCTAGTTCACACCCTTTCTCTGCACTCCCTCCCCCACTGGTGCTCTCCTACTTACTCTTTAGTAGCATTTTGAATTTAAAAATTCTTTTAATATTCCAGCCACAAGATAAATACAATTTTCATTAAATCCACCATTTTATCTTTGCAATACATGGGTTTAATGGGTAGTGCGTTAAAGCTCAATTAAACCCTTTTCCCGATAGCGACGACTCTGATTTATAGCATTCAGTTTATTGCATTTTACTCGAAAATCGTCGTATTCCTCATTTGCTATCACTTTAAATGCAGCAGATTTGTTGGGTTCTGACATTCTGGTTATTGTTTATAGTATTGGGGATTGTTGATTTTCACAATACTGGTAGGATTTAGGTTTTTCTAAAGGCTTTTCTTGATAAACTCTGATGGAAAGAATCTTTTGTACATCGGAAACCAAAGACATTGACGCAAATTTTCTTTGTAACGGAGATTTACATTAATCACATAGAACACACACGGGGCTTGGTATTCATCAACGATAGGCTTTTCATATATTATAAGAGGTCGCCTCGTTCTCATTCTTGAGATTTGACCAAGGAAAGTCAAGGGTCTATTCCCTAAGCTACCTATCAATGGGGTAGCAACGTTAATACAGGGATGGTTCTGTTCTATAGGATTAGCTTTGTCCCAAATATTTGCTTCTCCTCTCATTACCTGTACCAGCTTTGTTCGAAAAACAGGTTTTTCAATGCTGCTTTACCAACAGTTTTGTGCACAAACAAACCAAAATATTGATTGTAAAGATTGGTTGAAAAAGCTGACAAACCCCCCATTTAAAGAAACTTGGGCAACAAAGTCTGATCCAACTGGTAACTATCAAACCTACTGGAAAGGACCCAATTTTTCAGAAATTTCTTTTCAGATCGCATTGAGGACCTAGAGATAGTCAATTCCCATTTTAAGAATGGTCAAAGTTTATTGAAGATGTGCTTTTTATAAAACAACAAACAAAACTTGGCATAAGCCCTGTAAACTTAACAAATAAAATCTTTCATTTCAACTTATATTGATTCATATTATGAATTGGCATTTGCAAAACTAAGCCATATGGAAAAATGTATGTTATGATATAAATGGACAAATCTCAACAGTCTGAATAATAAAACTCACGATGGATTAATTATCCACTAGCAGATGAGAATTCATTTTACTCTCGCATGGTCCTTTTCTTTCAAGTTGTCCCTTTGCAGCAGATAACTTAATCTCTGGATTTGGCTTTGCACCCAACGTTGCAGAACATCGCGTTCAACAAATGATAACCCAAATGTTGCTTGGAAATAATCAGATTAAAGTACTGGGAAAGTAAAAATCACAAGACTGCCTCATACTGGTTTGCATCTTTAATTTTTCCATTCCTTACCAGGCCAAATAATTTGAAAAAGAAATGACCATCAACGCAATTTATACTCAAATTCGTATTAAATTTTTCTTCTTATAAAAGTTATTATTTTCATTATTCACCAATCATTCAAAACTACTCAAACTTCCTACGGCCCTGTGGCAGATATTTTATAAAACATCCTTGCAAGATGGACCCTATAATTTTTCAATCTACTTAGTTTCGGTTTTTTAACTCAGTTGTATTGATCATTATTTTAGAACAAGAGATTGATGAATAAAATTCTCTGTAAGGTTTAGGCCATCTTTCGAAATGTTACATTTAGGCCCCTTTTCGAAAAAAAATCCCCAGGCCCTTTACTTTTTTCAAGCCGCATTAGCAAAGACCTAATCATCCAGTATTATTCAAGGGAATGCCTTTGGAAATAGAGATTATTGAATCGATGAGCTATGTTCGCGAAATTGAGAATGAGCCCCTGCTTAGCTCAATGATTTGTTTTAGATTTTTTAT
>CBDALO010000015.1:0-15344 GCA_965196985.1 Gammaproteobacteria bacterium
CAAGCTTAGGTAAAGCTTCAAACCCCTCCATCGCTAAAACATGTATGGCTTCTTCGATTAAGTTCTCATTTTTATAGCAGCTCATTGTCATTCCTCTTTTTTGTTAAGTTTACCTTAAAAGGAATTTCTAATCTGACTGAGTCGCCTGCTTATTTTCAGCAAGTCAATGGAATTTACAGAAAGGATGGCGCACTAGCAAGTGAATAATAAGGCTTCATAGGGTTTTAGGATAGATCATTCTTGTTCTTATTAACGAGATATAATTGCTATTACCTAAAAGTTAATAATTTATTTTGAGAGGAGAAAAATTTGAGGTATAAATAATTTTTTAGATTGATTAGCATAATTAATTTAAGATATTATGCGATGAGACAGGTACAATAGAGTGCCATTTAGAATTTTAAAGGTTTTTCTAAGTACTGAAGTTGGTTTTTACAGACAAAATAACGCTCTATCAGTGCAAAATCTGGGATCGGTTTTTAAAGCAGACGCCTAAGCGTGACCAGAATGACAAACTTAAGCTCCCGTTGATTCTAACCATTGTATTCTATAATGGGCAAAAAAAGCCCTACCCCTATACACGGACTTTTTCGAGTTATTTGAAGATTCAGCTTTAGCTAAAGAACTGTACAATGCGCCCTGCCCTTTGATTGATTTAACGGTCATTCCCGATGAAGAGCTACTCACTCATGGGTATGTACTGAGAACTACCCAAAATTGTTATCTCCCTACCTGAACTGAATTCGATAATTCTTTTTGTTCTTCTTGAGAAACACTATTTTCTTTAAAAAATTGCTCTACTAAGTGATACGTTAGAAGTTTTCTAATACCCTTCGCAATAAAGTGTCGTGTCACCTTGCCCTTACCATCTCCTAATTTAGCTAGCATAATTGCGTAATCGTCATAAGCTTTTTCCTTACCTATCTCATACAAATATGAGGCCACATAAAAACATACAGCCAGTAGATTTTGTATCCCTTTAAAATTTTTTATCTGCATATTTTCCCAGCCTAGTCCTTCCTTGATATTAAGGAATTTCAATGTGTCAATTGGTAAAAATACCACCAATTAAAATGAGTAATTTTAGCACAGGTATTTTTTATAAAATCGATTTAGTGGTGGGGCAGGGTTAGTTATGACAAACAATAGCCAAAACTAGCTGTTATTTGTTGTTTTGGACGGACTACCCCCTTAGGAAGTTATTAGATTTTTTTCAGTAAGGCGAGTTCACGATGCTTTGATAGCAATTTGTAACGGTTAGGTTGTCTATACCAGCAGTTAGCTAAAAACATTTGGCTACCGCATAGAACACATTCATAGGGGTCAATGTTAAAATTATTTTGCATTAAGGTGCGGTAATTGACCTGGGGTGTGTTTGGATCAGTTTCACCTAATAGGAGTCTGACTTTGGGTAGCATCTCACCTCGCACCCGGTTAGCAAGAAACCCATAATAACGCACCATACGAAAGCCAACATCAGGAATGTGTTGAATAAATCGAGCAATAAACTCTTCCGCGGTTAATTTAAATTGCTTGTAGGTTTTAGAGACGTGATCAAGATAATTAAAACTGAGGCTGCTCCCATCAAAGTTTTTAATTTTTGACTCAGCAATAGGAGGACGTTTGGTGTATCGACCTAAGTATTTAACGTTTTGTTTGTGATTCTTTGAGGGCTTTGCGCAATGTACTACCCATCGTTTTTGGTAAAGCTGATCAAGCAGTTGATTAAAGTTGAAAGTGTGGTTCAGTGTAGAGGCTAACTGATTTGGCAGAATAAGCCCTTTGTCCTGGTGGTGGTTTCTAAAAAGGTTAATGACCTCATAACGCCACATGGACATTAGTGTAGGTTGATGGAAGTAGAGGCTTTTCCATTGTGTTAACTCTTTGTTGATACCACCCAGAGTGATTGACGCATGAAGATGCACATTGCGCTTTAGATCTCTGCCAAAGGTGTGAAGCGCGATAAATACACCGGGTTTAACCCTCTTGTTTTTAGCAAGCTTGAGTAACACCTTTGCTGCTAATGGTGGGAGTAAATTAAGAAGCTCTCTGTTTGTCCAAAAGCAGTCCCAAAGAGTAGAGGGCATGGTGAATGTGATGTGTTGCCATGTAGTGTTGGGTAAGATTGCCATCTGTTGTTGTATCCATACTTCTGTGGCTTTTTTACCACACGATGAACAGCTTTTAGCTTTGCAGGTATGGCGGATGTATTTGACGTGTGAACAGTTTGGATTACTGCAATGATACTCTTTATGGCCACGCATAGGATGTTTGCAGCTAAGCAGCTTAACAATGCCAATGACAATAGCTTCTCTGATTTTATCTTTGTACTTGGTGTGAAAGTTCCACCAGTTCTGATTGGTTACCAAGATTTGTTTGATACTAAAGCGTTTCATTATTCATAGAGTAAAATGAGAAGCGCGTATAGTAGGTGAGTTATTGCTCAGCTACCTGAAGCAATTTCTATAGCAGGTGTGTTATTTTTATTCGTTATTATTCCATGGGCAGGTTTGACTAGTTTGAGACTTAATAATACTCGTGGCTTTGTAAAGACTAAACTCTTAGAGGCTTAGAAAGTTGCCGGCGAAGCCGGCCTGACTTGAGAAATTTAAAAACATATTCAATTTTCGCACGAGATAGATAGGCTATGTATACCTCATACGCCTCATCAAAAGTCGTTACTTTTTTATTAGTTAATAGCAGCATGTCATTCTTAAAAATTCTCCTACCATCTCTGCCTGTAATTTGGATTTTAATTGCATTGATGTTCTCAAACTCTCCAAAATAAATAGTTATTTTTCCGTCTTGTACGCAATTCTTTCCAACTGTTAACTTTTGGAATTGCTTTTCGCCTTGAGCATCAAAATCAGCGTTAATCAGCTTAAGCTTTTTACCATCATCACCTCTACCTTCTATTGTTCTTGTTATTTTTGAGCGAATAATAAAGTCTTGATCTAGGTTTGTATCAATTAGTGAGAGATAGTCATTATCATCAAACTCTCTATCTAGAATATGGGTAATGGTTGCATCTTCATTCTTTGATTTTAGGCAGATTCCTATTTTTTCTATTTCACGAATAGACAGCAGCTTTTTATTAAAGTAATCACCAGATTCATAAAGACTCTTGGCCTCTTTATCTCCCTCAAATGGCTTTCCAGCCTCTATTTTCTTAATATGCTCAGCTTTTAAAAACTTAGGGTCTTTATTGCTGTAGCTTACATGCGATAGTAGATGCACAGCCTTATCACCAGGTACTAATGCAACTGCGTTATGCGTGCTGTAACCATTGATAATATCCCCGTCCAGACTCCTTACTTTACCTAGATTTTCAGTTTGCTTGCTATGTGGCTTTCTAATATCAGAAGGATCATGAAGAACATCAATTTTACTGGCGTGTGAAAGTTTTTCACAGCTCTGTTCTAGCAATACATCATTTGTTTTTATTGGATCTAAATCGGTGCTTTTATTTTCACCGGTAAGTGTACGAATCATCTTTTTATACTCATTGTTATCTTTTGATGAACTGAACAACTTACAACTACCTTCAGTTAATAGCTTTCCTACAATCGTCGATAGATTTTTTTAAAACAACTTTCCCAGTTAATTTTGAAAAAAGAGGGGCAGCGTAATCGGCGAAGTTTAACATTTATACTCATCTCGTTAGTCTTGTTAAAAAGACAAAGCATAGTCATTTTTACACAATATTTCAGCATTATTTTGCTGATTTAAATTTTGGGTAGTTTTCAGGTATGTAGCCACGATGGAGCTTTTGCACAAACACGCGTATCAACGTGACTTTCTCCCCATCATTAAACAACTCATTGAGCAAGGGGTACTTCAATTGCTAAAGTCATTGGATGGTGGTCAACATATATCAAGACTGGTAAACTACACCTTAGAATATGAGGAAAACAGCACCGATAAACAATTGGTGGATGTTTTAACCAAAGCACTACCCGATATGAAGGAGACCATCATGTCAGCAGCAGATCAGTTACGGCAAGAGGGCCGTACACAAGGGATGCAACAAGGGATTGAACAACGTAATAAAGAAATTGCCACCACCATGTATTTGTACTGGACAAAAATCATAGCCTGCCCCCAGTAACCATCCGTAACTTCGGGCGTTTTTTAGTCTGTAGTTGCTTGATGCACTGCTTAAAATCCTCGTAATGATCATGTAATTTTAAAAAAGTATCGCGCAAAAAATCTAAGCCATACCGAAATATACTCACGGATCTTCTACCATGAGCTTTTATTTTTATTGCTTCTATATTTTCATTTTTCCACTCGCCCATTTTGTAGGCCCAGCAAAATCCAATCGCTAGCAAGACTAGTAATTTATTTATTTTTGCTGGATCTGTTAGATGCGTGTCCTCAAAGCGGTAACCTCGGGTTTTTAAACAACCAAATAAGGTTTCAATATTTTGCCTTAACTGATAAACAGCTAAAGCGTCAGAAGGATGATTGTCGGTAACGATAATCTTTAAAAGATCCCCTGCCTCTCGAGTTACAGCCAGTGATAACTTTAATCCCCAAACTTCACAGTCTCGTATTAACTTCATCTCGCCACAGGCAACTGACTGAAATAAATACTTTGCTTTCACTAACTTCCCTTTTGCATTAGGAAGCTTTGTATCTGATTTAAGCCTAATATAGAAGTGTATCCCGTTATCTAGTAAATAGCGAAACCATACCTTACCAATAAACTCCCTATCGCCTAATAAACTCGCTACACCTTCTGCCCCAAAGGCATTAATATAGCGCTGTATTAATTTAATGCGTTGATCTGTGTTTGAATTACCTGCTCGCCCAAGGTTTTCCCAAAATAGCGGGATTGAAATTCCACCATAGACAACTGACAACATTAGCACGTTAATATTTTTTGAACCTAACTTCCAATTAGTTCGATCAATAATTAAATGAACCTTTTGTTCGTCTAGCAAGAACCATTTAAAAATAAAACGAGCAACTGCAACCATATCAATTTCGAACAAGCCAAAAAAACGACAGACTCGCTTATAACGTGAAGCTAACTTAGCAGTGCTATTCATTGCGACGGCAATAGCTGTTAAATTAATTGTTTTCACGAAAAACAATGCCATTAACATTTTAATAAAGCAGACTAATCTGGCTTTGTTCCAAGATAATTCTGTCGATAACGCATTGTATAATTCTTGCTCTGCCTGGTTCATGATAACCCTCATTCGTATTCGTTGTGAGGATTATATTTACTTCCTTATATTACAACAAGTTAGGCGACTGGAAGTGTTTTTTGTCCAGTACAAATCCACCATGTTAAAGCTTCGGGAACCTATTGAAAAAATTGAAGCGATAACTGGTATTGCATCTGAAGCGCTAGTTCAGCTTAAAAAAAATATTAATTAAGACATTTACACACTTATACGGACACTCCCATTTTTAACGATTGGACATCTTTTAAACACCGCTGCTGGGTACTAAAAATCGACCTGGATTAAAAATCAGAAAACCTCCTATAAAATAAGGGTCAAACGCTTATTAGGCCACTCACTATCGACTATTTATCGCGTATCTTTACTGAGCCCGTAGTAATATTTACACACTCATACAGACACCCCCACTTAAAATGACAATTACATCTCGACACCCCTTTTTTTAAAGTTTCTTAGCAAGCGTGCTAGAGAGTATCGCTATTTTTTCTTTCCATTCGGGAGCAGCATCTTTTGTAGCGTGCATTCGACAATCTCTCATTAACTCTAACAGGTGATTTAATAGTTTAGATGGTGTGTTTTCTACTTTAGCAATCAGCTCTTGAAAATTGGAAAGAGCCATTGGAATAATATGAAGATCTATTTTTCTATCATTACGTAAATACCATTCACCAAGCCTGAAAGTATTTGCTGTATTAGTGTCTATATTTACAGCTAGAAACAACCCAAATACTTGTTTTCCATTTACAGCCTGTTCTTCGGCGTATTTGGCAACATGCCTTCTTACCGGCTCACCTTCTGCTGCTTCCTGCCTGGAAGATGTTGTGAGCGTAACTTCAACCACAATAATTGAGCTGTCAAATTCAAATATCATGTCTGGACGACCACCTGCAGCAGTGTTAATAGGTAGAAAATCTTGATCTATCTTAAATTGTCGAGATTCCCACGGAGAGTTTATTAGAGAATTTATAGCTAGAAATGATCGCCAGATTACCCATTCAAAATAAGCTGGCGCCTCGCCTTTTGGAATAGATATTTCTTGTCCGCCGCTAAGAATTTTAGTGAATTTATTTGTAATGAGCAAATCTATGTAACCAACAATCTCATTTATCTGCGTTGCCTGGCCTTTGGCAAATTCAATTTCGTTAAGTTGAGAAATCCTTTCTTCCAGTTCATGGCGAATAATTGCTATATCTGCGGCGGTGGATAAAGTCTTTCCATCTATATCAAATCGCTCTCCTCTAGCCTGGATTTGCCTAATCAAGTCATTGAGAACTTTCATTGCACCATCATGGGTATCAGTTGGTAGTTGGGCACCGTTGCAAAGATCAGATATATAATTTAATTGTTCTTTTTCAACTATCGTCTCTTTGATCAATTGCTCTATTAAAACTTGTTTCGATGGTACAAAAGTAATTCCTTTCCCTTTGCTTTGCATTAATCCGGTTGCTTTCAAATAGCGAAAGTTTGTATCTGCATAGTCTTTAAAGGTATTTGGCTCTTTATGAAATAGTACGCCTGCTTCATTAAGCTTGTTTTGGTCGAAAGCTCTTTTATTAGAAGATGCCTCTCTCTGCTCACGAAAAACAATCACCTTATTTGCAATACTTTCTATTGTTTCAGCGCTTGAGGATACCTGAACTATTAGCGCCATCTCAATAAAGTTAAGCTTACAATCACCAGTAGCTATTTCTATTTGTTTAAGAATACTTAATACATGTCTAAGGGGTGAAAATACAAGGCAGCTATGACGAGGCTCTATCACCGAAGGAATATAATAAGATGCTAGTGATCTCAGGAAGCATTCTTGCCACCCTGATACATTTTCTGTGTTAATAAGTCTTTTTCCATTTTTGGTTATGGTATCAAATGAACCAGGTATACATGGTGTTTTTGAAAGATCATCAGGTAATTTTGGATATAAAAAACCTAACTTTGATAAGGCTGATCGCCATTTTCTGCCCACACTGTAGGTGGGGTCTCCACCTGATTGGCTGATGATATTTTCACTAGCAAGCAACTTACAAAACTTTAGCTCTTGCTCTTTCCCGCGGAGGTTCCCCTGTAAACCTGAGTTATTCAGGGCGATCAAACCCTCTCTTAATCTAAACGGGCTTCTAACAGTTGTATTACCAAGATGCCATAAAACCATTTTACTGGCCTACAAATATGTATTCTTTTACATTGTTATTATTGTCCGATACCCTATCACCTTGGTTTCCTAAAGAATATTTGTAGTCAATAGATATTACATCTACATGGGTTTTATATTTCGCAATCAAAGCTACCATTTCATCAAGAGTTGGAAGCGAGTTTGATGAGTAAGATACAACGATGATGCTATCCCTAAACCGCCTAAATAAACAATCAAAAGCATTGTGCGCACCATTTCTAGTAGAAAAAGGTGTAGGGTAACTTTTAAATTTCTTTGTTTTCGTATGCCATTGCATTTCTACCCCCTCCCAATTGCGTGCTATACCTTCTACAAAATGATACCTCCTGACGTATTCATTATCTGAATACGGAGTGTAGTATGGCGGATCCATATATACAAGGTCCGGCTTAGAGCGTATTGTCATTGCATCACCACGCCTTGATTTATTCTTCTTGCCGTTATTAAATACAGCTTTATTGATTGAGTTTATCGCGGTAATAAAGTGTTCATCTAGCCCCGTCTTTAAATCTTTTCTCCCATCATCATAGCGATGACCAACGTAGGTAAATATTCCTCTTGGCCGTTTCTTAAAGCAAGCTCTGATGATTCCAGTAGTTGCAATGGCCCTTTCGTACGGCGAACGCAATTTTTTGATATTGGCACGTATATTATCTATTAATTGATTTTCTTGCTTAGTAAAATAGAGTCCATCGAATGTTCTCTCTATAAAGTGATCTCCCTTACTATTGCTACAGAGCAAATCGAAAGCTTTTGATTCTGGAATAATTATATGGTTATTTTCAATCATAGCTTTAGCGTATGCTTCACTTAGAGCCATATAATCATTGGTCGTTACTTGCTTCCCTTCAGCTTTGAGCATATACCCAACTACACCAGAGCCAGAGAAAAGGTCAAGTACAGTTTCACAATCAAATTGATTTATCACATCCCTAATTTGTGGTAAAAGCTTGCTTTTAGACCCCATATATCTTGTAGGTGGGTATTTCTCTGTTTGAGGGCAGAGGATATCTGGAACTGCCTTAATGTATATTTTTCTTCTGGGTTCTATCTTAATAACTACATCTTCACCACGCCTTCCGTTTGCTTTACTATTAATGCTTCTTCTACTGTTGAATACTTCGACTTGATACTTTCCATACAGATCATGAACTAGCGGGTGGTTTGAATTAGTCAAAATAACACTGCAACCTATATCACTCAACCGCTTTACCTCCTCGGCAAGCTCTCTATGATCCTCCTCATAGAACTGTTCTTTTGTGTACCGTTTAAAATCACTGTATTCTGATATAGGTAGGTATGGTGGATCGAGAAAAACAAGATCACCCTCCTTAGCATATTTATTTAAAACATACTTATAATCTCCACACAATATTTTTTGTCCGTATAGCAGTTTAGCAACTGCTCTTAGATTTTCTTTATAACATATGTTTGGGTTTTTGTAGTTACCAAAAGGCACATTAAAGTTGCCTGATTTATTCACGCGGAAAAGACCATTGTAACATGTTCTGTTAAGAAATATTGTTCTTGATGCGCTCTGTATAGACGTTAATTCATGTAAACTTTTCTCGCGGATTTTATAGAAGTATTCTTTATCGTTTTTATGACGGCACAAAGAGCGGATCAATGCTTCAACATCATTAGAGATCACATTATATAGATTTACAAGCTCAGCGTTTAAGTCAGAAATAACGGCTTTCTCTGGGCATAGACCGAAAAAAACTGCACCACCACCAAAAAAAGGCTCTATGTATTTATTATATTTTTCAGGGAAAAGAGGTAGTATTTTGTTTAGGAGTTGGGTCTTGCCACCAGCCCACTTTAAGACTGGTTTTATTTTATGTTGTTGAACTAAGTGTAGAGGTTGCATCTGCATTTATTTTCTCACTGCGTTTAGAGTGTGTCAGAAATATTTATGTATTTGCATACTGGGATCTAAAACTATGTAAAGATCTAATAACTCATTGGGTTTTTGTAAAAAATATCACATCCCAGTTATCGTGCTCATTCTGAAAGTGTCTTATTTTATCAGTAATCCGGTTCCAGGTTGAGTAGACTGACTAAATCGCTTCAGCCAGTCCACTCAACCTGTACCCGTACTTTTTTAAAATACTGAATATCATCAAAAACAAACGCATAAGTTCGCCCAGTTGGATCGGAAGCATATTCTTCACACCACTTGCGTGTTGATTCAGGAATTCGCTGGTAGGTCTCTTGATCCCATTCAACCAGAATTAACTCCTCGATTGGTTGAAAGGCTATAATACACGCACGATGTCCTTTTAAATTCTCTTGAGTGTCCTGCTCAATATACGTGTCCTTCACCTCAATATAATCACCTACCCCGATTGTTTCGCCATCATACAGCACCATCATTGCATCTTTCTCCATCTCCACCTTCTCATACCCATCAATTACGGGGGACAAAGGGTCAAGGAACTCACGGTGCTCTGGTATGCTATTAACTTTTATAATACTGTGTTTTTTCTTAATTTTCTTTTTTTGTTTTTTTTTGACTTTTTTTTAACAGTTTTTTATGACTTAATGCCATGTTACACCTATTAATAATGACTCGTGTGTCACAAGCAAGCTATATAATATGTATATGCATCTGTCTTAGTCAGGAAAACAGACTTACTAAAGCGCATTATTTACTCATACCAAAATTAGCCCAACCGCTTTGAGTCGAGGTTAAAAAATAATGTCGTACTATACAATAGTGGCACCAATTTCGCCAATAAATGATAGCTCCCTGTAATTTCCTTTATAGGGGGCTATTTTTTTCAAGGGTTTCCCCTCGCTTTTGACCTGGTTTTCGCTTACTATGATTTCCGGAAATGAATCTCCGAATGCATTTTGATAAAACTAAACGGTAAATTATGCCTAAAAATCAATCGGTTACGCAAAAACCTGCCTTAAATCGTAAACGCATCCGCCAATGCCGCCTGCGCCAAAAAGGTATCCGTCTTATTTCAGCATGATGCTCATGCTGCGCTCTCTTTAGTTTACTGCGCCTGTGATGAGCGGATGGTAATTAATTCCGCTAGCGAAGGCATAGAATAGTTTTTTGTAATTCTGTCATATATATAATCGAAGACATTAACTGCTAGCTTTTTACATGTCTCAGTAATTGTAACCATTGTATCCTTAGCTTTCGTTCCTTCTTCACTCATAGTATGAAGGTGTACATCGCGCATTCTAGCCTGCTTCCGAGCCATCAACTCTGCTGGATTGTTATGTAGAGGAAGCTCTGGCTTTTCCAGCACTAACAATAGCTGCCTTTTCTTTTTTAAGGTGAGCTCAATTTGTTTATCTAGTTTCTCGTAGCCAGTGATTGTTGAGAATAACTCAGTAAACTCATTGGATAGCTTATCTATCTCATCTTGCCCTGGGTTCTTTTTATATTCAATGAGCTTATGATAATAATCCCAAAACCTATCCAAGAAGCTGTCAACAGAGTCTTGGTGCTTCTTAAAAATTGGCGTCAGCTTTTTATAATGCCTACCCTCATGAACCCAGCACAAGGCGAGTGATTCAGTAATGAGCTTAAACTGTGGCGCATCATCGGTAATGAGTGTTTCTATCGCATAAGGACTCTTTCTATATGTTGAGATAGCTGCCGCATCAGTAATCAGCTTTCTATATTTTGGAAATTTTTTATCACCTAATACCTTATCAAGAATAACTTCCAGCTCCTTACTGTTTAAGATAGTCGATGAGTGAAATACCTTTAACCCAAGTTTGGCCATTTCACCCTGAAAATCAAAAATTTCATCACTATTTTTAACTCAACCCATTGATTTTACTTGCCTAGAAACGTGAATTCTCGAATGTAGTGACACATAATGGCAATAAGGGGTTGCATGGGCTGGTGAAGTGATGAGAGTATTGAGTTATGTATATTCGAACCTCTACACAAAAGAGTCCTCGGACAGGTAAGTCTTACGCAACCTACCGACTTGTTGATACTCATCGCACTGCTGACGGCAAAGTACGTCAAAGACTGATTTTAAATCTTGGTGCGAATTTTTCAGTAAAGAAGGACAGTTGGAAATTGCTTGCTGACCGTATTGAGGAAATTTTAACGGGTCAAGGCACGTTAATTTCAATACCAGCACATCTCGAAAAACAGGCGCAAATGTATGTAAAACGCATTCGCTCTAGGTTTGCTGATGACAATGAGACAAGTATCGCTGTTAATTCAGTAAGCGCGGTAGAACCTGACTTTAAAACAGTGGATGTTAACTCCATTGAGAGCGCGGACATACGACACGTTGGAGCTGAGGCGTTGGGCTTACATGCTGCCAGGCAATTACAACTTGAGGAATTGTTCAGGGCTTTGGGCTTTAATCAAAAACAATGTCACCTGATGCTTGCTACCATCATTGGGCGGCTAGTTGCCCCAGGAAGTGATTTAAGTACGCACTATTATTTAAGCAATCAAAGTGCGTTAGATGAATTACTGGGTACTGATTTCTCAGAACTATCACTCAAGAAATTCTATAAGACTGCTGATGAGTTACTCAAACATAAGCAAATGATTGAAGATCAATTATTCGAACGTGAGAAAAATCTCTTTAGTTTAAATCAGGTGATCACTCTCTACGATATAACCAATACCTACTTTGAGGGTAGAGCATTACAGAATGATCACGCACAGCATGGTCGATCAAAGGAGAAGCGGTCTGATTGTCCGCTTGTTTCTCTAGGACTCGTGCTGGATGGCTCAGGGTTCCCGCAACGCAGTGAATTTTTCAAAGGGAATGTTAGCGAGCCTAAAACATTATCCGAAATGCTAACTGAGCTTCATGCACAGCCAGAGGCAACAATTATCTTAGATGCTGGTTTTGCAACTGAAGAAAATATTTCATGGCTTACTGAAAAAGGTTTCCATTATATTGTAGTGAGCCGTAGAGCATTGCCTGTTGTCGATGAAAACATTGATAAAGTGCTAGTAAAAGAATCAGTAAATAATACGGTTACAGCGCAATTAATTAAAGATACTGAAGCAAATGAAGTCTTACTGTACTGCCATTCTCAGGCTAAGGAAGAAAAAAGCTTAAATATGATTAGTAAGGCTGAGACTCGTTTCGAAGAGGAATTAATTAAGTTAGCTAATGGACTCACTAAAAAAACTGGAATGAAAGCAATTGAGAAAGTAACCTTGCGTTTAGGTCGAATAAAGGAGCGCCATAAACGTGTTTCAGGTCGATACACTATCACGCTTGATTCAGAGGCTGATAAGGTTACGAAAATCAGTTGGAGTAAAGTTAACTCTGAGAATCTGGGCGCATATTGTTTGCGTAGTAACAGAATGGATTTAGATGAAAAAACAATTTGGAGAATCTATACAACTCTAACTGATGTTGAATCGGCATTCAGATCATTAAAATCAGAGTTAGGCCTGCGTCCTATCTACCATCAAAAGCCAGAGCGAGTTGATGCCCATCTGTTTATTAGTATTCTTGCTTATCACTTACTACACACTATTCGCCATCAACTTAAATTGCAGAGCATTGATAGTAGCTGGCAAACTATACGGCAGATTTTTAGCACTCAGGTTCGTATCACGACTACGATGCGGCTTGAAAATAATAAACTACTTTCTGTTAGAAGAACCTCAAAGGCAACTCCAGAGCAAGTTGTGATCTATAAATCGTTAGGCATGAATTCACAACCTGGGCACACTGAAAAAACAATTTGTTAAGTTGTAGTGACCCTAAACGTTTTTTTAAAATGTAAGTCATTGATTTGGATAGGTTTAATTTTAGAAAGGGCAAAGTTGGGTTAAGCTTTCGATTACCTTGTGGGGTAAGTTCATAGTAGCCAGTAAATTAAAAGCGGCCTCATTTAATGTGAACCCAAAGTGGTCTTTGCTTAACATTTCAATGACGCTTAATCGACTTTTACTGGTCAGCGTAAAGTAAGCTGAATAATACTCATTACCCAATACATTAACATAACGGTTTTTCCCATCCTCTCTAGCGTTGGTGTCATCTAGGTGCTGGTAGTTCGTGGATTGTAAACCTGCCTTCACAACTTCTACCTTCTCGGGCTCAAGTATCGTAGGTGTTTTAATTGTGAAGCTATGGATGGTTGATTTACTAATATCTATGTTGGCGGTTTTATAAAATGTCTCAAGGCTTTCTAGCGTCATACCACCTTGAGTATTTAGGAAGCTTGTCCAGCTTTTAATAGTAGGGCCGAACTGGCCCTCATAACCAGTTGGCAGAGGTGCTGTATAGTGTTTGTTTTCAGAAGGGGAGTAATATTGTTGGCGCAAAAAAAGAGTGTTATTAGCAGCAATTTTTATATCCTGGATAAGTGTTTTCTTAGAGCCATTTGGCACAGCATCGCTGGGCAACGAATCTGGATTAATTGTTAGTGTCACTGTATTAGAGACTTCGAGATTTTTTTTACTAGATTTTGGCTTTCTAGTTTTATTGGTTTTATTTCCTTTTCTATCCTTCTCGGAGGAATGATCCTTGTCCTTGTTAGCGCGCGTTTGCTTTCTAACATTAGGCTTTCCTTGCTCACCTTTATATTTATTTAATGCGTTATTTAACGATTGCACCTTGTCTTCTAGCTTTATGATTTTCTCAGCCTGACTTTCACATACATTGCTAAAATCTGTTTCTAGTGCTGTTGGTGTAACAGTATTATTAAATCTCTCAATGAGATCGGCTAAAACTGATTTGTCAGGTTGTTTTTTCATAGGAAGAGTATACCACGGGTTTGAAAAGGTAAATTTTCCCCACACAGATGGCCGTACTGCTGAAATTATTTTTAAGCCATGAACCTGATCGATGAAAAAATAATCCGAGCATACAGCGTTGTTATAGAGCGCACATCATGCTTTTATGACACACGATGATTCCAATATAAAATTTCCAAATTTGCACGAAAAAGCTGTCAAGAACTTTTTGAATTATTTTCAAATCATGCTGATATTGAACGGATACCCAAAAAGCGCAAGGCATCCGTCGCCTTGAAATTTCACTGGATACAAGTACCGCCGCCCACTTTGATGAGCTGGTCGCGGCTAAAGCCGACGACTACCCGTTAGACTACGATCAACGCCAAAGAAAACGGTTAGCTAAAACGGCGGTGTTTAAAGCCGTTTTTGCCAAAACCTTAATCAGTTCTATAAGCCTTAAAGACCGTATTCAACAACTGGAAGCCGAAATCCGCGCCCTCACCCCAGTTTTTTTAAAAACAGACACATCAGACACCCCAGTGGTGCCAGAGGTTATCCAACAGCTCAGTGATAACCCCACCACCCTTAAAAAAACGCTGACACGGATCTATCAGCAAGCCATCACCAGCCAACAACGCGCCGCCACCCTCAATGAAGAGCTGATTCATGCCAAACGCAGCGCCAGTCGCTATCAAGAACTCACCGAACAGCTCAATGAAAAAGTGATCCTTTTGGAGGGCCAGTTAGCACAACGCGAACGAAGCTCCACTTAAAAACCCAGGCCATTCTCGCCCTACCCGATGACCCTGAGCACCTCAAAACGCTGTTAGCGCGGTTTTACAAAGACAGTGTCCTCGCCAAGCGCCAAGCCGAGGAATGGCAACGCCGTGCGAATCAATATAACGCCCTTTATGAAGCCGCCAACAACGAAGTCGATCGGTTGCGGAGACTTTTTGAGGAAAATTAAAAAAGGAATCGACGTTTAAGGTGTTTTTTTGAGTTTTAGCAAGGCTTTTTTAATGGACTGCTGGGAGTTATCCTCCTTATCACGATTAGAGGTTAAATTTTCTTCCGCAGCCGTCGAGAGTTGTTGGATATCATAAAGCCAATTTTCGAGAAGGGTAATTTTTTCTATTTGACTCAGTTTAGGATGCGTTAAGATTTCATCCACTTGAGTGAAGGTGACTTCCTGTTGGTTTAATTGAGTAGTAAAGCTAATCATGATGAAAGGGCCTTATTCGTTTCCTGTTAAGTTTGAGTATAATACGGGGTAGTTTTATAA
>CBDALO010000016.1:0-113472 GCA_965196985.1 Gammaproteobacteria bacterium
CGCTTAACTCGAGCAACTCCATAAGGCGTTTGGTAATTTGCTTCATCTCTACTTCGTGCTGTTAGCTTTATTTTTCCAACATGGATAGGAGAGCCATCTGCATAAAACTTACTTAAAGCTTTTTCAGTGGCTAATGTTCCAACCTCATTAAGGCCGTCAAGAATTGCATCCTCACATTCAAGCATGGATCCTTTTAGTGGAAGCTTGAGCTCAATAGTTAATTCATTATTTTCATCAGAGAGAATTCTAGCTAACATCCAAACACCATCCGTAATCAAGTTAAAGTGTATATTATGCTATATTTTCTACATTATACAAACGCAGCACCCCTGGGAACAGTGCGAAACCATTGTTGAAGGTGAAGCTGAAGTTGGCGGCCAAGAACACCTGTATATTGAAACACAAGGTGCTTATGCCATCCCATTAGAAAATGGCAAAATGATGCTACACTCATCCACCCAAGGGACAACTCTGACCCAAAAAGTGGTAGCACGCGTGCTTGGCATCGCAATGCACCAACTCGAAGTTGAAGTACGACGCTTAGGCGGTGGATTTGGCGGCAAAGAAGACCAAGCTACATGCTGGGCCAGTATGGCCGCATTAGCTGCACACCATACTGGCTGCCCAGTAAAAATGGTTCTGAATCGTCATGACGATATTAAAATGACAGGAAAACGTCACCCTTATCGCATGGACTACAAAATAGGCTTAGATGAAAATTTAAAAATTATCGCTTATCAAGTAGATTTCTACCAAAATTCTGGAGCGGCATGTGACCTATCACCGGCCGTATTAGAAAGAACCCTGTTTCACTGCACCAATAGTTATTTTATCCCTAACGTTAAAGCAACAGCCGTGTGTTGCCGCACTAACTTAGTTCCCAACACTGCGTTTAGAGGCTTTGGTGGTCCACAAGGAATGTTTGTCATCGAAGCAGCAATTGCCAAAGCAGCAGAAAAGTTAGCCATTGATAAAGCAATCATCCAACGAAAAAACTTAATACAAGAAGGCGACACCTTCCCTTATGGACAAATAGCCGAAGCTTGTGAAGCACAAAACACATTTGAACAGTGCTATCAACAGTTTGACTATGAAAAACGCTGCCAACAAGTTACTGACTTTAATCAGTCACAAAACCAACTCAAAAAAGGTCTGGCATTCATGCCAATCTGCTTTGGCATTGCCTTTACCAAGTTATTCTTTAACCAAGCACGTGCACTGATGCATGTTTACTGAAAACTACCCAAAATTTAAATCAGCAAAATAATGCTGAAATATTGTGTAAAAATGACTATGCTTTGTCTTTTTAACAAGACTAACGAGATGAGTATAAATGTTAAACTTCGCCGATTACGCTGCCCCTCTTTTTTCAAAATTAACTGGGAAAGTTGTTTTAAAAAAATCTATCGACGATTGTAGGAAAGCTATTAACTGAAGGTAGTTGTAAGTTGTTCAGTTCATCAAAAGATAACAATGAGTATAAAAAGATGATTCGTACACTTACCGGTGAAAATAAAAGCACCGATTTAGATCCAATAAAAACAAATGATGTATTGCTAGAACAGAGCTGTGAAAAACTTTCACACGCCAGTAAAATTGATGTTCTTCATGATCCTTCTGATATTAGAAAGCCACATAGCAAGCAAACTGAAAATCTAGGTAAAGTAAGGAGTCTGGACGGGGATATTATCAATGGTTACAGCACGCATAACGCAGTTGCATTAGTACCTGGTGATAAGGCTGTGCATCTACTATCGCATGTAAGCTACAGCAATAAAGACCCTAAGTTTTTAAAAGCTGAGCATATTAAGAAAATAGAGGCTGGAAAGCCATTTGAGGGAGATAAAGAGGCCAAGAGTCTTTATGAATCTGGTGATTACTTTAATAAAAAGCTGCTGTCTATTCGTGAAATAGAAAAAATAGGAATCTGCCTAAAATCAAAGAATGAAGATGCAACCATTACCCATATTCTAGATAGAGAGTTTGATGATAATGACTATCTCTCACTAATTGATACAAACCTAGATCAAGACTTTATTATTCGCTCAAAAATAACAAGAACAATAGAAGGTAGAGGTGATGATGGTAAAAAGCTTAAGCTGATTAACGCTGATTTTGATGCTCAAGGCGAAAAGCAATTCCAAAAGTTAACAGTTGGAAAGAATTGCGTACAAGACGGAAAAATAACTATTTATTTTGGAGAGTTTGAGAACTTCAATGCAATTAAAATCCAAATTACAGGCAGAGATGGTAGGAGAATTTTTAAGAATGACATGCTGCTATTAACTAATAAAAAAGTAACGACTTTTGATGAGGCGTATGAGGTATACATAGCCTATCTATCTCGTGCGAAAATTGAATATGTTTTTAAATTTCTCAAGGAAGGACTAGGCTGGGAAAATATGCAGATAAAAAATTTTAAAGGGATACAAAATCTACTGGCTGTATGTTTTTATGTGGCCTCATATTTGTATGAGATAGGTAAGGAAAAAGCTTATGACGATTACGCAATTATGCTAGCTAAATTAGGAGATGGTAAGGGCAAGGTGACACGACACTTTATTGCGAAGGGTATTAGAAAACTTCTAACGTATCACTTAGTAGAGCAATTTTTTAAAGAAAATAGTGTTTCTCAAGAAGAACAAAAAGAATTATCGAATTCAGTTCAGGTAGGGAGATAACAATTTTGGGTAGTTCTCAGATGTTTATACCGATGGCTCAGTAAGCATCAGCACTGAAGCCGTAGAGATGGGGCAAGGTGTAAACACCAAACTACTACAAGTAGCCGCAACAATTCTTTCAATCAACCCAGACAAAATAAAAATTGAAACAACCAATACCACCCGAGTTGCCAATGCCTCACCTTCTGCTGCCAGCGCAACAGCAGATTTAAATGGCAAAGCTGTTGAGATTGCCTGTAATGAAATATTAACTCGCCTCTGCGAGGTTGCAGCGAAACTGCTACAAGTAACAAGCGATAAAGTTGCTATCAAAAATGGAAAAGTGACTGTTTCAAATGAAGAATCAAGCCTAACCTGGAATGAATTAATAACGACAGCCTATGAGCAACGCGTAAATTTATCAGCAAAAGGCCATTACTCAACTCCTAAAATTCACTTTGATACCAATACAGAAACGGGACACCCTTTTTCTTACCATGTTTACGGCACCGCCTTATTTGAAATCACGTTAGATTGCATACGCGGTAACTATGAAATTGAGCAAGTTGATATTGTGCACGACTATGGGCAAAGCATGAACGAGGCTATTGACCTAGGGCAAATTGAAGGTGGTTTAACTCAAGGCGTTGGCTGGATGACAGTAGAGGATTTACGATTCAATGAAGAAGGGCTCCTGCTATCAAATGCGCTCTCCACCTATAAAGTTCCTGACGTCTATGCTGCACCTAAGCTAATCAACGTTGAAGCCCTAAAAGCCTCGGGCAGTGAACTTGCCATTTTCCGCTCAAAAGCTGTAGGTGAGCCACCGTTGATGTATGGTATTGGCGCATACTTTGCCTTGACTGATGCTATCCGTGCTTACAACCCAAACTATATCGACCAAAGCCATGCACCGATGACACCCGAAAGGGTATTAATGGGACTACATTGCAACAAAGCAACATGAAGAAAGATCACACCATCTGGCAACTAATCAACGACTGTAAACAACACAATGTTACTGTGGGCTTGATGGTGGTAATCTCAAGCCAAGGCAGCAGTCCAGGGCGACAAAGTTTTAAAATGGCAGTAGCTGCAGATGGGCGTCTGGCAGGCTCCATTGGTGGTGGCACCATGGAGTATGGCCTAGTTGATTTATTAAGGACCCATGCATGGCATGCAAAGCGGCAAGTTGAAGTTCGCCCTTTAGTCCATCGAAAAAAGGCAACCCAAAACCCATCTGGTATGATTTGCGCCGGTGAACAGGTTGTCGTGCTTTACCCTGATGTATTACTTTCCACGGATCTAGCACAAACTGCTTTAAGTATCATTGAACAACAAAGAACAGGGAAATTAACTTTTAGGGTGCTGCCTCTATATAATGTAGGCTATATTGCTGCTGGCACGCCAAAATCATTGACCTTCTCCCAAAACTGATCCCATCTGCCTTTAGTCTTTACTAGTGTTCTCAAGCATAAAACGATTTTCATTCCCTTGTCTTTCCAGCGCATTCCTGATCCGCCTAATCTTTGTTTAACAATTGTTTTACATGCTGCTTCAGTGACGCCAGAGCCAATTGGTGCATTCTGCTTAATCAAATTATGATACGACATTCGCTTTTCTTTAATATTATTTTCAAAATACGTAATTGTTCCTTCTAGCTTTTCTCTAAGCGATTTATTCAGTTTTTTATTTAGATGCTCTTTAAGCTCAGCAAGTATTCTACCTGCCGCACCTTTCTTGTGCTTTAAGTCATGACATCTCTCTTCGAGCCAAACATCACGCTCATCTCTTTCAGATTTTTTGGTAAATACTGCCTTTGATGCTTCGCCGAGATATTCAGTTGCATGCCAAAAATCTAAAATTTGCGTATCAGTATGTTTTTTTAGAAATGGCCAATTATTTTTTGCTCCATCAGCAACGCCAATTGTTTTAGCATCAGGGTAATATTTCTTTTTCAGCTTTATTTCCTTTTCAAGCCTATTAAAGAATTCATCTTTTCCATATTCTGGTGATGCTGCAACGTAGGTTGTGTGCAGGCGTGCACCATGCTTATCATACATGGAAATAGTTCCAACCATGCTCTCTCTATAACCATCATCAACGGTGAGAACATATGCACCATCTAAGCTAATACTTAGCATCTCAATGCCTGCATCAAGCTTTGGCTCTTCATATTCCCACTCAGCCTCTTTGGCTTGTGCAATACCGCCAACAAAATCAGTTGCCCGTTGCAAGTATGAATGTGAGATTTTACGGTTATGATTGACCTTGAGATCATCAATAACACTAGGAGCAGGTAAGTTTGAGTATTTATGTGAGATTATTTTTGCAAATCGCGGTGTTGATCCTTGGATAATTCTAGCCTTATCTTCTAAAGGACAAAAGATCTTCCCGCCTTTAGAGGTTTGATAAACATAACGCTTAACTCGAGCAACTCCATAAGGCGTTTGGTAATTTGCTTCATCTCTACTTCGTGCTGTTAGCTTTATTTTTCCAACATGGATAGGAGAGCCATCTGCATCAAACTTACTTAAAGCTTTTTCAGTGGCTAATGTTCCAACCTCATTAAGGCCGTCAAGAATTGCATCCTCACATTCAAGCATGGATCCTTTTAGTGGAAGCTTGAGCTCAATAGTTAATTCATTATTTTCATCAGAGAGAATTCTAGCTAACATCCAAACACCATCCGTAATCAAGTTAAAGTGTATATTATGCTATATTTTCTACATTATATAAAGGCAGCACCCAACTTTTACCTTTGAGCATATCCACCTCATACCAGAAATTGAACACCCCACCTTACCAAAACTCATTAACAGCGACTCTAATTACTGGGTCTACTGCGAAAGCATAGGTCGTTGTGAAACAGCGTATGTCGTTGGTGGAGGACACGTTGGCTTAGCAGTAAGCGAAATATTAAAGTTCCTCGGCTTTTACGTAGTAGTAATTGACGAACGACCCGATGTAATTACCTTAACGAAAAACATCCATGCGAATGAAAAGATTGTTTGTAACTATTCTAGTTTGAAAAAACATATTCGACCTGGCGCAATGAGTTATGTCGCTGTAATGACATTCTCATTTCATACTGATGTTGCTGCTCTTTCCAGGCTAGTGCGCCATCCTTTCTGTAAATTCCATTGACTTGCTGAAAATAAGCAGGCGACTCAGTCAGATTAGAAATTCCTTTTAAGGTAAACTTAACCAAAAAAGAGGAATGACAATGAGCTGCTATAAAAATGAGAACTTAATCGAAGAAGCCATACATGTTTTAGCGATGGAGGGGTTTGAAGCTTTACCTAAGCTTGTCTCCAGGTTGATGAATGAGGCTATGTTAATAGAAAGGGAGCGCCATTTAAATGCCAGTCCTTATGAGCGAACTGGCGATAGAAACGGATATGCGAACGGCTTTAAACCAAGGTTAATTAACACAGGTCAAGGTCAGCTTGAGCTACAGATACCGCAGGTTAGAGACTCCAATGAAGCCTTCTATCCATCAGTCTTAGAGCGAGGTGTACGCTCTGATAGAGCACTTAAGCTGGCTGTCGCTGAAATGTATGTGCATGGGGTTTCCACGCGCAAAGTTGAAAAGGTGCTAAAGCAACTCTGTGGAACAAATATTTCAAGCACAGAGGTAAGCCGTTGCGCTAAATTGTTGGATGAAGATTTAAAGAAATGGCGAAATAAGCCGTTAGGAAAGATAAAATATCTTTGGCTAGATGCACGTTATGAGAAGGTGCGCACTAGCGGCACAGTACAAGACTGTGCGGTATTGATAGCCTATGGCTTTGATGAATCAACCGGCAAGAGAACAGTGCTAGGTGTTTCTGTTGCGTTATCAGAGGCTGAGGTACATTGGCGTGATTTTCTTCAGCAGTTGGTTGAGCGAGGTATACATGGTATTGAGTTGATTACTAGCGACGCTCATACTGGCCTAAAAGCCGCTAGAAGAGCTGTGTTCCCCAGTGTTCCTTGGCAACGCTGCCAATTTCATTTGCAGCAAAATGCTCAGGCTCACATACCAAAGCGCTCAATGAAGGAACCAGTAGCTGAGGAGATTACAGCTATATTTAATGCCTCAAACATTCATGAGTCGGAAAGACTATTGGCTATGGCGTTAGATAAATATCAGCAAACAGCACCAGAGCGTATCCGTCTTATTTCAGCATGATGCTCATGCTGCGCTCTCTTTAGTTTACTGCGCCTGTGATGAGCGGATGGTAATTAATTCCGCTAGCGAAGGCATAGAATAATTTTTTGTAATTCTGTCATATATATAATCGAAGACATTAACTGCTAGCTTTTTACATGTCTCAGTAATTGTAACCATTGTATCCTTAGCTTTCGTTCCTTCTTCACTCATAGTATGAAGGTGTACATCGCGCATTCTAGCCTGCTTCCGAGCCATCAACTCTGCTGGATTGTTATGTAGAGGAAGCTCTGGCTTTTCCAGCACTAACAATAGCTGCCTTTTCTTTTTTAAGGTGAGCTCAATTTGTTTATCTAGTTTCTCGTAGCCAGTGATTGTTGAGAATAACTCAGTAAACTCATTGGATAGCTTATCTATCTCATCTTGCCCTGGGTTCTTTTTATATTCAATGAGCTTATGATAATAATCCCAAAACCTATCCAAGAAGCTGTCAACAGAGTCTTGGTGCTTCTTAAAAATTGGCGTCAGCTTTTTATAATGCCTACCCTCATGAACCCAGCACAAGGCGAGTGATTCAGTAATGAGCTTAAACTGTGGCGCATCATCGGTAATGAGTGTTTCTATCGCATAAGGACTCTTTCTATATGTTGAGATAGCTGCCGCATCAGTAATCAGCTTTCTATATTTTGGAAATTTTTTATCACCTAATACCTTATCAAGAATAACTTCCAGCTCCTTACTGTTTAAGATAGTCGATGAGTGAAATACCTTTAAGCTTTCGATTACCTTGTGGGGTAAGTTCATAGTAGCCAGTAAATTAAAAGCGGCCTCATTTAATGTGAACCCAAAGTGGTCTTTGCTTAACATTTCAATGACGCTTAATCGACTTTTACTGGTCAGCGTAAAGTAAGCTGAATAATACTCATTACCCAATACATTAACATAACGGTTTTTCCCATCCTCTCTAGCGTTGGTGTCATCTAGGTGCTGGTAGTTCGTGGATTGTAAACCTGCCTTCACAACTTCTACCTTCTCGGGCTCAAGTATCGTAGGTGTTTTAATTGTGAAGCTATGGATGGTTGATTTACTAATATCTATGTTGGCGGTTTTATAAAATGTCTCAAGGCTTTCTAGCGTCATACCACCTTGAGTATTTAGGAAGCTTGTCCAGCTTTTAATAGTAGGGCCGAACTGGCCCTCATAACCAGTTGGCAGAGGTGCTGTATAGTGTTTGTTTTCAGAAGGGGAGTAATATTGTTGGCGCAAAAAAAGAGTGCTATTAGCAGCAATTTTTATATCCTGGATAAGTGTTTTCTTAGAGCCATTTGGCACAGCATCGCTGGGCAACGAATCTGGATTAATTGTTAGTGTCACTGTATTAGAGACTTCGAGATTTTTTTTACTAGATTTTGGCTTTCTAGTTTTATTGGTTTTATTTCCTTTTCTATCCTTCTCGGAGGAATGATCCTTGTCCTTGTTAGCGCGCGTTTGCTTTCTAACATTAGGCTTTCCTTGCTCACCTTTATATTTATTTAATGCGTTATTTAACGATTGCACCTTGTCTTCTAGCTTTATGATTTTCTCAGCCTGACTTTCACATACATTGCTAAAATCTGTTTCTAGTGCTGTTGGTGTAACAGTATTATTAAATCTCTCAATGAGATCGGCTAAAACTGATTTGTCAGGTTGTTTTTTCATAGGAAGAGTATACCACGGGTTTGAAAAGGTAAATTTTCCCCACACAGATGGCCGTACTGCTGAAATTATTTTTAAGCCATGAACCTGATCGATGAAAAAATAATCCGAGCATACAGCGTTGTTATAGAGCGCACATCATGCTTTTATGACACACGATGATTCCAATATAAAATTTCCAAATTTGCACGAAAAAGCTGTCAAGAACTTTTTGAATTATTGCTAGTGCGCCATCCTTTCTGTAAATTCCATTGACTTGCTGAAAATAAGCAGGCCACTCAGTCAGATTAGAAATTCCTTTTAAGGTAAACTTAACCAAAAAAGAGGAATGACAATGAGCTGCTATAAAAATGAGAACTTAATCGAAGAAGCCATACATGTTTTAGCGATGGAGGGGTTTGAAGCTTTACCTAAGCTTGTCTCCAGGTTGATGAATGAGGCTATGTTAATAGAAAGGGAGCGCCATTTAAATGCCAGTCCTTATGAGCGAACTGGCGATAGAAACGGATATGCGAACGGCTTTAAACCAAGGTTAATTAACACAGGTCAAGGTCAGCTTGAGCTACAGATACCGCAGGTTAGAGACTCCAATGAAGCCTTCTATCCATCAGTCTTAGAGCGAGGTGTACGCTCTGATAGAGCACTTAAGCTGGCTGTCGCTGAAATGTATGTGCATGGGGTTTCCACGCGCAAAGTTGAAAAGGTGCTAAAGCAACTCTGTGGAACAGATATTTCAAGCACAGAGGTAAGCCGTTGCGCTAAATTGTTGGATGAAGATTTAAAGAAATGGCGAAATAAGCCGTTAGGAAAGATAAAATATCTTTGGCTAGATGCACGTTATGAGAAGGTGCGCACTAGCGGCACAGTACAAGACTGTGCGGTATTGATAGCCTATGGCTTTGATGAATCAACCGGCAAGAGAACAGTGCTAGGTGTTTCTGTTGCGTTATCAGAGGCTGAGGTACATTGGCGTGATTTTCTTCAGCAGTTGGTTGAGCGAGGTATACATGGTATTGAGTTGATTACTAGCGACGCTCATACTGGCCTAAAAGCCGCTAGAAGAGCTGTGTTCCCCAGTGTTCCTTGGCAACGCTGCCAATTTCATTTGCAGCAAAATGCTCAGGCTCACATACCAAAGCGCTCAATGAAGGAACCAGTAGCTGAGGAGATTACAGCTATATTTAATGCCTCAAACATTCATGAGTCGGAAAGACTATTGGCTATGGCGGTAGATAAATATCAGCAAACAGCACCAGAGCTTTCTTCTTGGTTGGAAGTGAATATACCGGAGGGCTTAGTAGTGATGAACTTTGACAGGCCGCATCAAAAAAGATTAAGAACCAGTAACATAGCTGAGCGCGTAAACAGAGAGGTAAAAAGAAGGACGCATACAGTTGGAATTTTCCCTAATACTGAATCGTGCCTAAGGCTCGTATCAGCTGTTTTAGTGGAAATTGATGACCAGTGGAGCGGATCACCTAGATACTTAAGTTGAAGTGAATAATAAGGCTTCATAGGGTTTTAGGATAGATCATTCTTGTTCTTATTAACGAGATATAATTGCTATTACCTAAAAGCTAATAATTTATTTTGAGAGGAGAAAAATTTGAGGTATAAATAATTTTTTAGATTGATTAGCATAATTAATTTAAGATATTATGCGATGAGACAGGTACAATAGAGTGCCATTTAGAATTTTAAAGGTTTTTCTAAGTACTGAAGTTGGTTTTTACAGACAAAATAACGCTCTATCGAATTATTTTCAAATCATGCTGATATTGAACGGATACACCAGAGCTTTCTTCTTGGTTGGAAGTGAATATACCGGAGGGCTTAGTAGTGATGAACTTTGACAGGCCGCATCAAAAAAGATTAAGAACCAGTAACATAGCTGAGCGCGTAAACAGAGAGGTAAAAAGAAGGACGCATACAGTTGGAATTTTCCCTAATACTGAATCGTGCCTAAGGCTCGTATCAGCTGTTTTAGTGGAAATTGATGACCAGTGGAGCGGATCACCTAGATACTTAAGTTGAAGTGAATAATAAGGCTTCATAGGGTTTTAGGGGGTGCTGCCTTTATATAATGTAGAAAATATAGCATAATATACACTTTAACTTGATTACGGATGGTGTTTGGATGTTAGCTAGAATTCTCTCTGATGAAAATAATGAATTAACTATTGAGCTCAAGCTTCCACTAAAAGGATCCATGCTTGAATGTGAGGATGCAATTCTTGACGGCCTTAATGAGGTTGGAACATTAGCCACTGAAAAAGCTTTAAGTAAGTTTGATGCAGATGGCTCTCCTATCCATGTTGGAAAAATAAAGCTAACAGCACGAAGTAGAGATGAAGCAAATTACCAAACGCCTTATGGAGTTGCTCGAGTTAAGCGTTATGTTTATCAAACCTCTAAAGGCGGGAAGATCTTTTGTCCTTTAGAAGATAAGGCTAGAATTATCCAAGGATCAACACCGCGATTTGCAAAAATAATCTCACATAAATACTCAAACTTACCTGCTCCTAGTGTTATTGATGATCTCAAGGTCAATCATAACCGTAAAATCTCACATTCATACTTGCAACGGGCAACTGATTTTGTTGGCGGTATTGCACAAGCCAAAGAGGCTGAGTGGGAATATGAAGAGCCAAAGCTTGATGCAGGCATTGAGATGCTAAGTATTAGCTTAGATGGTGCATATGTTCTCACCGTTGATGATGGTTATAGAGAGAGCATGGTTGGAACTATTTCCATGTATGATAAGCATGGTGCACGCCTGCACACAACCTACGTTGCAGCATCACCAGAATATGGAAAAGATGAATTCTTTAATAGGCTTGAAAAGGAAATAAAGCTGAAAAAGAAATATTACCCTGATGCTAAAACAATTGGCGTTGCTGATGGAGCAAAAAATAATTGGCCATTTCTAAAAAAACATACTGATACGCAAATTTTAGATTTTTGGCATGCAACTGAATATCTCGGCGAAGCATCAAAGGCAGTATTTACCAAAAAATCTGAAAGAGATGAGCGTGATGTTTGGCTCGAAGAGAGATGTCATGACTTAAAGCACAAGAAAGGTGCGGCAGGTAGAATACTTGCTGAGCTTAAAGAGCATCTAAATAAAAAACTGAATAAATCGCTTAGAGAAAAGCTAGAAGGAACAATTACGTATTTTGAAAATAATATTAAAGAAAAGCGAATGTCGTATCATAATTTGATTAAGCAGAATGCACCAATTGGCTCTGGCGTCACTGAAGCAGCATGTAAAACAATTGTTAAACAAAGATTAGGCGGATCAGGAATGCGCTGGAAAGACAAGGGAATGAAAATCGTTTTATGCTTGAGAACACTAGTAAAGACTAAAGGCAGATGGGATCAGTTTTGGGAGAAGGTCAATGATTTTGGCGTGCCAGCAGCAATATAGCCTACATTATATAGAGGCAGCACCCGTTTTAGGATAGATCATTCTTGTTCTTATTAACGAGATATAATTGCTATTACCTAAAAGTTAATAATTTATTTTGAGAGGAGAAAAATTTGAGGTATAAATAATTTTTTAGATTGATTAGCATAATTAATTTAAGATATTATGCGATGAGACAGGTACAATAGAGTGCCATTTAGAATGGGTGCTGCCTTTATATAATGTAGAAAATATAGCATAATATACACTTTAACTTGATTACGGATGGTGTTTGGATGTTAGCTAGAATTCTCTCTGATGAAAATAATGAATTAACTATTGAGCTCAAGCTTCCACTAAAAGGATCCATGCTTGAATGTGAGGATGCAATTCTTGACGGCCTTAATGAGGTTGGAACATTAGCCACTGAAAAAGCTTTAAGTAAGTTTGATGCAGATGGCTCTCCTATCCATGTTGGAAAAATAAAGCTAACAGCACGAAGTAGAGATGAAGCAAATTACCAAACGCCTTATGGAGTTGCTCGAGTTAAGCGTTATGTTTATCAAACCTCTAAAGGCGGGAAGATCTTTTGTCCTTTAGAAGATAAGGCTAGAATTATCCAAGGATCAACACCGCGATTTGCAAAAATAATCTCACATAAATACTCAAACTTACCTGCTCCTAGTGTTATTGATGATCTCAAGGTCAATCATAACCGTAAAATCTCACATTCATACTTGCAACGGGCAACTGATTTTGTTGGCGGTATTGCACAAGCCAAAGAGGCTGAGTGGGAATATGAAGAGCCAAAGCTTGATGCAGGCATTGAGATGCTAAGTATTAGCTTAGATGGTGCATATGTTCTCACCGTTGATGATGGTTATAGAGAGAGCATGGTTGGAACTATTTCCATGTATGATAAGCATGGTGCACGCCTGCACACAACCTATGTTGCAGCATCACCAGAATATGGAAAAGATGAATTCTTTAATAGGCTTGAAAAGGAAATAAGGCTGAAAAAGAAATATTACCCTGATGCTAAAACAATTGGCGTTGCTGATGGAGCAAAAAATAATTGGCCATTTCTAAAAAAACATACTGATACGCAAATTTTAGATTTTTGGCATGCAACTGAATATCTCGGCGAAGCATCAAAGGCAGTATTTACCAAAAAATCTGAAAGAGATGAGCGTGATGTTTGGCTCGAAGAGAGATGTCATGACTTAAAGCACAAGAAAGGTGCGGCAGGTAGAATACTTGCTGAGCTTAAAGAGCATCTAAATAAAAAACTGAATAAATCGCTTAGAGAAAAGCTAGAAGGAACAATTACGTATTTTGAAAATAATATTAAAGAAAAGCGAATGTCGTATCATAATTTGATTAAGCAGAATGCACCAATTGGCTCTGGCGTCACTGAAGCAGCATGTAAAACAATTGTTAAACAAAGATTAGGCGGATCAGGAATGCGCTGGAAAGACAAGGGAATGAAAATCGTTTTATGCTTGAGAACACTAGTAAAGACTAAAGGCAGATGGGATCAGTTTTGGGAGAAGGTCAATGATTTTGGCGTGCCAGCAGCAATATAGCCTACATTATATAGAGGCAGCACCCTTTAGAATTTTAAAGGTTTTTCTAAGTACTGAAGTTGGTTTTTACAGACAAAATAACGCTCTATCCTTTCCAGCTTAATCGATGAAGTATTTCGTTATCTTGGACTAATGGGAAGCAAAGCAAAGCTTGCTAAAATATGGCAACAACTAAAAGAACTAGGAGCAGAAAAAGAAGCTATCCAACGAGTACGTGCGCCAATTGGATTACCGATACACAGCCAAACACCACAAGAAATTGCGATTAGTGTCGCAGCAGAGATAATTCAAGCACGAAATGAGGCGTTATGACATGCTCACACTATCAGACTCATTTAATCGCCACTTCTACTATTTACGCCTGTCATTAACGGACATCTGTAATTTTCGCTGCAGCTACTGCCTACCAAATGGTTGCAAGTCGTACCACAAGAACTCTCTCAGCCTTGATGAGATACGCCGTTTAGTTACCGCCTTTACTGAACTGGGTGTAAGAAAAATTCGTTTAACTGGTGGCGAGCCAACAACACGAAAGAACTTCACTGACATTGCCTCCACCGTTGCCAATATCCCAGATGTTAAGAAACTAGCGTTCACCACCAATGGCTACCAGCTAGAAGAACGTGCAGAAGAATTTTTTAATGCTGGATTACGACACATCAATGTAAGCGTTGATAGCTTGCAAGCTGAAAAGTTTAAAGCCATTACTGGCCATAATCGACTTAATAGCATTCTCAAAGGAATTGATAAAAGCTTACAGCTTGGTTTTGATAGCGTAAAAATTAATGTTGTTTTATTAAAAAATGTTAATGACGATGAAATCGCCGACTTCTTGGATTACGTAAAAAACAAACCTATCAGCATTCGCTTTATTGAATTAATGCAAACTGGAGATAACTATATTTACTTCAAGAAGCATCACCTTAGTGCAGATACTATTCGAAAAAACCTACAAAAAAATGACTGGCAACAACAGCTTCGTGAAGTTGATTCAGGCCCAGCCATTGAATTTAGTCACGCTGACTACCAAGGGTTAGTTGGCTTGATCGCCCCCTACTCTCCTAACTTCTGCCAAACGTGCAACCGATTACGTATTTCTAGCCAAGGTGTTCTACACCTTTGTTTATTCTCTAAACACGGCTATGATTTGCGCCACTATCTACAAGCAGATAACCAAAAAGACTTGCTGATCCAGGAGATACAAAAAGTAATAACCCATAAAAAGTCCTCTCATTCTTTGCTGCAAGGCTTTACAGGCAGCACTCAACAATTAGCACAAATTGGAGGTTAATATGTCCACAGCCAACAGCCCCTCACCCGACTTTCAAATGATTAACGTTGGCCAAAAGCACACAACCCAACGTCGAGCAGTTGCTCAAGGTCGAATTCACGTTGGTGAAAAAGCCTTTTCATTAATTAAAACGCGCCAGCTGCCAAAGGGTGATGCGCTTATGCTAGCTGAAGTCGCTGGCATAATGGCAGCTAAAAAAACAGCTGAGCTTATCCCACTCTGCCACCCACTAGGGCTTGATTACGTCTCCATAAAAACAGAGTTAAACGAAACTAGTCACTCCATCACTGTTTTTTGCGAAGCAGCAACCAGCGCCAAAACAGGCGTTGAGATGGAGGCTTTAACAGGCGTAAACGTTGCCTTACTGACTATTTATGATTTAGCCAAAATGGTGGAGTCAGCTTTGATGATTTCCGATATCAAGTTATTGCTCAAAATCGGCGGCAAACAAGGTATTTGGTTACATCCTGATGGCGTGCCAGACTGGTTGCAGCCAGCCACTCAAAAACAGCAACCATTGAAAAGCATTCGCACTGCCATTACTACCGTCAGCGACCGTGCTGCCCAAGGTAACTATCAAGATAAATCAGGCCAGGTACTAGCAGACGCCTTAACTGAACTTGGCGCAACCATTACAACCAAAACCATCGTTAGTGATACACTCAATCACATTGTACAAAACATTCAGACTACAGTTGAAAGCGATACTCCTCAATTGCTAATCTTAACTGGTGGCACTGGCCTAGCACCAAGAGATGTCACACCGGAAGCCGTGCAACAGTGCTGTCAGCGCATGGTACCAGGTCTAGCAGAATTGCTTCGCCATAATGGCGCACAAAAGCACACTAGCCACGCCTGGTTAAGCCGTTGTGTCACAGGTATTCGTGAACAAACTCTCATTATCTCTTTACCTGGCAGCCCAAAAGCCGTTAGCGAAGGTATCAAGATCTTACAAGAGCTGCTACCACATGCTTTACATGTCATATCTGGGGGCGATCATGTTTAGTTATCAAGAGGCGCGTGACTGCACCTATCAAACTGCATTATTGTTACCAGCAGCAACCCTACCTATTGAAGAAGCTTTATACCACTGGGTGCTGCCTCTATATAATGTAGGCTATATTGCTGCTGGCACGCCAAAATCATTGACCTTCTCCCAAAACTGATCCCATCTGCCTTTAGTCTTTACTAGTGTTCTCAAGCATAAAACGATTTTCATTCCCTTGTCTTTCCAGCGCATTCCTGATCCGCCTAATCTTTGTTTAACAATTGTTTTACATGCTGCTTCAGTGACGCCAGAGCCAATTGGTGCATTCTGCTTAATCAAATTATGATACGACATTCGCTTTTCTTTAATATTATTTTCAAAATACGTAATTGTTCCTTCTAGCTTTTCTCTAAGCGATTTATTCAGGTTTTTATTTAGATGCTCTGTAAGCTCAGCAAGTATTCTACCTGCCGCACCTTTCTTGTGCTTTAAGTCATGACATCTCTCTTCGAGCCAAACATCACGCTCATCTCTTTCAGATTTTTTGGTAAATACTGCCTTTGATGCTTCGCCGAGATATTCAGTTGCATGCCAAAAATCTAAAATTTGCGTATCAGTATGTTTTTTTAGAAATGGCCAATTATTTTTTGCTCCATCAGCAACGCCAATTGTTTTAGCATCAGGGTAATATTTCTTTTTCAGCTTTATTTCCTTTTCAAGCCTATTAAAGAATTCATCTTTTCCATATTCTGGTGATGCTGCAACGTAGGTTGTGTGCAGGCGTGCACCATGCTTATCATACTGAAAACTACCCAAAATTTAAATCAGCAAAATAATGCTGAAATATTGTGTAAAAATGACTATGCTTTGTCTTTTTAACAAGACTAACGAGATGAGTATAAATGTTAAACTTCGCCGATTACGCTGCCCCTCTTTTTTCAAAATTAACTGGGAAAGTTGTTTTAAAAAAATCTATCGACGATTGTAGGAAAGCTATTAACTGAAGGTAGTTGTAAGTTGTTCAGTTCATCAAAAGATAACAATGAGTATAAAAAGATGATTCGTACACTTACCGGTGAAAATAAAAGCACCGATTTAGATCCAATAAAAACAAATGATGTATTGCTAGAACAGAGCTGTGAAAAACTTTCACACGCCAGTAAAATTGATGTTCTTCATGATCCTTCTGATATTAGAAAGCCACATAGCAAGCAAACTGAAAATCTAGGTAAAGTAAGGAGTCTGGACGGGGATATTATCAATGGTTACAGCACGCATAACGCAGTTGCATTAGTACCTGGTGATAAGGCTGTGCATCTACTATCGCATGTAAGCTACAGCAATAAAGACCCTAAGTTTTTAAAAGCTGAGCATATTAAGAAAATAGAGGCTGGAAAGCCATTTGAGGGAGATAAAGAGGCCAAGAGTCTTTATGAATCTGGTGATTACTTTAATAAAAAGCTGCTGTCTATTCGTGAAATAGAAAAAATAGGAATCTGCCTAAAATCAAAGAATGAAGATGCAACCATTACCCATATTCTAGATAGAGAGTTTGATGATAATGACTATCTCTCACTAATTGATACAAACCTAGATCAAGACTTTATTATTCGCTCAAAAATAACAAGAACAATAGAAGGTAGAGGTGATGATGGTAAAAAGCTTAAGCTGATTAACGCTGATTTTGATGCTCAAGGCGAAAAGCAATTCCAAAAGTTAACAGTTGGAAAGAATTGCGTACAAGACGGAAAAATAACTATTTATTTTGGAGAGTTTGAGAACATCAATGCAATTAAAATCCAAATTACAGGCAGAGATGGTAGGAGAATTTTTAAGAATGACATGCTGCTATTAACTAATAAAAAAGTAACGACTTTTGATGAGGCGTATGAGGTATACATAGCCTATCTATCTCGTGCGAAAATTGAATATGTTTTTAAATTTCTCAAGGAAGGACTAGGCTGGGAAAATATGCAGATAAAAAATTTTAAAGGGATACAAAATCTACTGGCTGTATGTTTTTATGTGGCCTCATATTTGTATGAGATAGGTAAGGAAAAAGCTTATGACGATTACGCAATTATGCTAGCTAAATTAGGAGATGGTAAGGGCAAGGTGACACGACACTTTATTGCGAAGGGTATTAGAAAACTTCTAACGTATCACTTAGTAGAGCAATTTTTTAAAGAAAATAGTGTTTCTCAAGAAGAACAAAAAGAATTATCGAATTCAGTTCAGGTAGGGAGATAACAATTTTGGGTAGTTCTCAGTATCATACATGGAAATAGTTCCAACCATGCTCTCTCTATAACCATCATCAACGGTGAGAACATATGCACCATCTAAGCTAATACTTAGCATCTCAATGCCTGCATCAAGCTTTGGCTCTTCATATTCCCACTCAGCCTCTTTGGCTTGTGCAATACCGCCAACAAAATCAGTTGCCCGTTGCAAGTATGAATGTGAGATTTTACGGTTATGATTGACCTTGAGATCATCAATAACACTAGGAGCAGGTAAGTTTGAGTATTTATGTGAGATTATTTTTGCAAATCGCGGTGTTGATCCTTGGATAATTCTAGCCTTATCTTCTAAAGGACAAAAGATCTTCCCGCCTTTAGAGGTTTGATAAACATAACGCTTAACTCGAGCAACTCCATAAGGCGTTTGGTAATTTGCTTCATCTCTACTTCGTGCTGTTAGCTTTATTTTTCCAACATGGATAGGAGAGCCATCTGCATCAAACTTACTTAAAGCTTTTTCAGTGGCTAATGTTCCAACCTCATTAAGGCCGTCAAGAATTGCATCCTCACATTCAAGCATGGATCCTTTTAGTGGAAGCTTGAGCTCAATAGTTAATTCATTATTTTCATCAGAGAGAATTCTAGCTAACATCCAAACACCATCCGTAATCAAGTTAAAATGTATATTATGCTATATTTTCTACATTATATAAAGGCAGCACCCATACCACTGTACTGCAAAAACAGTTGCTAGCCCACATAACTTACCGAACTTTCCTAACTCATCGATGGATGGTTACGCGCTTAGAAGTATTGATACAGTTACTGCATCAATAAACACTCCGGTTTCACTGCAGCTCATTGGCTGTATAAGGGCCGGAGATAAAGCAAATGAGCTTCCGAATGAGCTGAAAAACACAGCATATGAGATCATGACAGGAGCCCCTATTCCGACTGATTATGATGCAGTAATCCGCCTAGAAGACGTTCTCGTTTCTGAAGAAAGCAAAACGATTGCCATAACTCGACCTGTTGTTATCAAGGAAAATTATCGCGCTGCAGGTGAAGACTTTCACCAAGGTCAAACCATCATCAAGAAAGGAGAATATGCAACCCCTCAACATATTATGGCTTTAGCAGCCGCAGGAATCTCAGAAATTGTTGTAACCAGGCGACCTAGTATTGCTGTGATTTGCACAGGGAAAGAAATAGTTGATGACACTTTAACACCACTAAAACCAGGACAAATTCGAAACGCTAGCGCACCTTATTTACGCAGCATTCTACCGCTTATGGGTGCTGATTTAGCAAGCTATATAAGTATTAGTGATGAGCCGGAACAGTTTACCCAAGCGGTACGAAACTTATTAGAGCAGCCTAGCCCACCTGATATTATCCTTACCACCGGCGGCGTTTCCATGGGACGCTGGGATTTTATTCCAGATACGCTACAAGCTCTCAAAGCTAAATTGCTTTTTCATAAAGTTAAAATCAGACCAGGCAAACCAGTACTGTTTGCTAAGTTAAAAAAAGTTATTTTTTCGGGCTACCAGGAAACCCTATTTCAACTGCGGTTGGTCTGCGTTTCTTTGTTTACCCATTGATTCGTCAGCTAGTTGGGCTTGGTAAAGAACAACCCATAAAAGCATCCTTAGTTTCAGCACACCGCAATACTAGTGGGCTACGCTTTTTTTCCAAAGGACAAGCCACCTACAATGCTCAAGGACAACTGGTTGCAAAGATCCTACCCGGCCAAGAATCTTTTAAGATAAGCCCTCTAGTAAAAGCAAACTGCTGGATTGATCTAAATAAAACAACAGCAGAATACGAACAACGTGAAATAGTAAACATATTCCCTTTAATTCCCGGCGGAGGCTTATTTGACTAACATGGCTAAAACAATTTCTCTAACAATTAATTTTTTCGGCGCATTAAGTAAGTACTCCTCAGATTCGGCAATCTGCTTAACACAGCCTCACGACGTAGCATTATCATCTGTTCGTCAAGCACTACTACTACACTTGCAAAAACAGTTTCCTGACTTCAGTGACGCTGAATTGTTAGCTATCTCAGTTTTTGCCAATGAATCACAAGTTTTATCGGAAACAACCGTATTTATTGACAACACTACTATCGTAGTACTTCCACCGGTGTGCGGAGGCTAGATGAAAAACTTTATTGCACGCATTACAGAAACCGAGATTAATATTCAACAAGCTTATGAGTTTATTCAAAGTCCCTCACATGGTGCCGCCACCAGCTTCCTTGGAATTATTAGGAATCGCAACCTGGGTCGTGATGTTATTGGTGTCAGTTATGATGTGTTTATCCCCTTAGCTGAAAGAACCTTACAAGACTTATGTAAAGAAGCACAGCAACAATGGGGAAGTGGCTTAAAGCTCTTTGTCGAACACTTCAAAGGACGACTTGAGGTTGGTGGCGTTAGTGTTATCGTTGCTGTTAGCTCTCCTCATCGCAACGAAGCTTTCCAGGCCTGCCGGTTTTTAATTGAGGGCATTAAACATCGCTCACCTATCTGGAAACAGGAACACTACCTTAATGGTGACAGCGAGTGGGTAAAGGGGCATGCCTTATGCTCACATAGTTAGTTAAACCTGAAAAACGCATTTGCCCGGATGAACCTTGACACAGTTCGGCAAAGCCGTTGTAGCCTTGACGCAGTTCAGCAAAGCCGAACGTAGTCAAGGGCAAAACCTTATAAGCACACTTTATCCTTGACTGCGCTACGCTCCGCTCCTTGCCACCTGACTCGTAGCCCGGCTTGAGCGTTAGCGATAAGCCGGGATATAACTTAATCTCAACCCCGGATTATCAAATGCTACGCATTTTCAATCCGGGCTACGCGCTGCTTGGGCAATGCCGTTGTAGCCTTGACGCAGTTCGGCAAAGCCGAACGTAGTCAAGGGCAAAACCTTATAAGCACACTTCATCCTTGACTGCGCTACGCTCCGTCAAGGCTACACTTTTCACCATACTCAACCATAGTCCGAACTATCGCCTGTTAACTTGACAAGTATTAACTACCTGTTTATATTCGAAAGCCTCGATTTTCCTACAATTCGTTGTTTATCTTCTTTGTCCTTACGAATGAGAATAGCAGCAAACTAGACTGAGAAACTTGATAAAACCATACCAATAAAAGTGATTAAACCATCACAGCAAAGTTATCTCAGTATTGAATAATATTTACAGGGAGATATTTATGCCAATAATAAAAAGTGGCTTTGATGAAATTAACTCATCTAACAAAGAAGGATTTACCCAATTATTTTCAGACATATTTGAACACTCACCCTGGGTAGCCAAGAGCGCTTGGAAATTCCGGCCTTTTACTAACCTTTATCAACTACACAGCGCAATGACACGAGCGCTTAATTCAGCTTGCCGCAAAGACCAGCTAACTTTATTAAAAGCCCATCCAGATTTAGCAACTAAGAAACAAGCTATTAATAAGCTAACCAAAGCTTCTCGGGCCGAACAAACTAGTACGGGGCTGGATCAATTAAGCGCAGAGGAATACGATACATTTAATCAATTAAACAAACACTATCGAGAAAAATTTGGCTTTCCCTTTATCATTGCTGTACGTGACCACGACAAACAAAGCATTCTAGAGAGATTTAAAACACGAATCAAAAATGATGCTGAAACTGAATTTTTAGAGGCCCTACGAAACGTTTCCCGTATTGCCTACTATCGCTTAATTGATAGTGTTAAAAACGAAGATTTAACGAACAGGTTGCACGAACTCACTCCCCGAGTTGAAAAAGATCTCGCCCTAACGCATTACCCCAAACGTGAATGGGTATTACCTCGACAGACTGCAAAAAGCGAACATGTTTATGATGTGATCATCGTTGGCGCGGGGCAAAGTGGGCTAGGTATAGGCTTTGGCTTGCTACGACAAAATATCAACAATATTCTTATTATTGACAAAGCCCCTCAGGGCGAAGAAACGCCATGGACAACCTATGCGCGCATGATTACCCTGAGAACACCTAAACATATTACTAGCATTGACTTAGATATTCCGAGCTTAACTTATCAAGCCTGGTTTGAAACACAATTTGGCAAGTCAGGCCGGCTTCGCCGGCAACTTTCTAAGCCTCTAAGAGTTTAGTCTTTACAAAGCCACGAGTATTATTAAGTCTCAAACTAGTCAAACCTGCCCATGGAATAATAACGAATAAAAATAACACACCTGCTATAGAAATTGCTTCAGGTAGCTGAGCAATAACT
Source organism: Gammaproteobacteria bacterium (assembly GCA_965196985.1). GTDB lineage: Bacteria > Pseudomonadota > Gammaproteobacteria > UBA12402 > UBA12402 > 2-12-FULL-35-23. The sequence continues at coordinate 22,283 of CBDALO010000016.1, forward strand.
CACCTACTATACGCGCTTCTCATTTTACTCTAAGAATAATGAAACGCTTTAGTATCAAACAAATCTTGGTAACCAATCAGAACTGGTGGAACTTTCACACCAAGTACAAAGATAAAATCAGAGAAGCTATTGTCATTGGCATTGTTAAGCTGCTTAGCTGCAAACATCCTATGCGTGGCCATAAAGAGTATCATTGCAGTAATCCAAACTGTTCACACGTCAAATACATCCGCCATACCTGCAAAGCTAAAAGCTGTTCATCGTGTGGTAAAAAAGCCACAGAAGTATGGATACAACAACAAATGGCAATCTTACCCAACACTGCATGGCAACACATCACATTCACCATGCCCTCTACTCATTGGGACTGCTTTTGGACAAACAGAGAGCTTCTTAATTTACTCCCACCATTAGCAGCAAAGGTGTTACTCAAGCTTGCTAAAAACAAGAGGGTTAAACCCGGTGTATTTATCGCGCTTCACACCTTTGGCAGAGATCTAAAGCGCAATGTGCATCTTCATGCGTCAATCACTCTGGGTGGTATCAACAAAGAGTTAACACAATGGAAAAGCCTCTACTTCCATCAACCTACACTAATGTCCATGTGGCGTTATGAGGTCATTAACCTTTTTAGAAACCACCACCAGGACAAAGGGCTTATTCTGCCAAATCAGTTAGCCTCTACACTGAACCACACTTTCAACTTTAATCAACTGCTTGATCAGCTTTACCAAAAACGATGGGTAGTACATTGCGCAAAGCCCTCAAAGAATCACAAACAAAACGTTAAATACTTAGGTCGATACACCAAACGTCCTCCTATTGCTGAGTCAAAAATTAAAAACTTTGATGGGAGCAGCCTCAGTTTTAATTATCTTGATCACGTCTCTAAAACCTACATGCAATTTAAATTAACCGCGGAAGAGTTTATTACTCGATTTATTCAACACATTCCTGATGTTGGCTTTCGTATGGTGCGTTATTATGGGTTTCTTGCTAACCGGGTGCGAGGTGAGATGCTACCCAAAGTCAGACTCCTATTAGGTGAAACTGATCCAAACACACCCCAGGTCAATTACCGCACCTTAATGCAAAATAATTTTAACATTGACCCCTGTGAATGTGTTCTATGCGGTAGCCAAATGTTTTTAGCTAACTGCTGGTATAGACAACCTAACCGTTACAAATTGCTATCAAAGCATCGTGAACTCGCCTTACTGAAAAAAATCTAATAACTTCCTAGGGGGGTAGTCCGTCCAAAACAACAAATAACAGCTAGTTTTGGCTATTGTTTGTCATAACTAACCCTGCCCCACCACTAAATCGATTTTATAAAAAATACCTGTGCTAAAATTACTCATTTTAATTGGTGGTATTTTTACCAATTGACACATTGAAATTCCTTAATATCAAGTCGAATGCGCCTACTTCGATAGAGCGTTATTTTGTCTGTAAAAACCAACTTCAGTACTTAGAAAAACCTTTAAAATTCTAAATGGCACTCTATTGTACCTGTCTCATCGCATAATATCTTAAATTAATTATGCTAATCAATCTAAAAAATTATTTATACCTCAAATTTTTCTCCTCTCAAAATAAATTATTAACTTTTAGGTAATAGCAATTATATCTCGTTAATAAGAACAAGAATGATCTATCCTAAAACCCTATGAAGCCTTATTATTCACTTCAACTTAAGTATCTAGGTGATCCGCTCCACTGGTCATCAATTTCCACTAAAACAGCTGATACGAGCCTTAGGCACGATTCAGTATTAGGGAAAATTCCAACTGTATGCGTCCTTCTTTTTACCTCTCTGTTTACGCGCTCAGCTATGTTACTGGTTCTTAATCTTTTTTGATGCGGCCTGTCAAAGTTCATCACTACTAAGCCCTCCGGTATATTCACTTCCAACCAAGAAGAAAGCTCTGGTGCTGTTTGCTGATATTTATCTACCGCCATAGCCAATAGTCTTTCCGACTCATGAATGTTTGAGGCATTAAATATAGCTGTAATCTCCTCAGCTACTGGTTCCTTCATTGAGCGCTTTGGTATGTGAGCCTGAGCATTTTGCTGCAAATGAAATTGGCAGCGTTGCCAAGGAACACTGGGGAACACAGCTCTTCTAGCGGCTTTTAGGCCAGTATGAGCGTCGCTAGTAATCAACTCAATACCATGTATACCTCGCTCAACCAACTGCTGAAGAAAATCACGCCAATGTACCTCAGCCTCTGATAACGCAACAGAAACACCTAGCACTGTTCTCTTGCCGGTTGATTCATCAAAGCCATAGGCTATCAATACCGCACAGTCTTGTACTGTGCCGCTAGTGCGCACCTTCTCATAACGTGCATCTAGCCAAAGATATTTTATCTTTCCTAACGGCTTATTTCGCCATTTCTTTAAATCTTCATCCAACAATTTAGCGCAACGGCTTACCTCTGTGCTTGAAATATCTGTTCCACAGAGTTGCTTTAGCACCTTTTCAACTTTGCGCGTGGAAACCCCATGCACATACATTTCAGCGACAGCCAGCTTAAGTGCTCTATCAGAGCGTACACCTCGCTCTAAGACTGATGGATAGAAGGCTTCATTGAAGTCTCTAACCTGCGGTATCTGTAGCTCAAGCTGACCTTGACCTGTGTTAATTAACCTTGGTTTAAAGCCGTTCGCATATCCGTTTCTATCGCCAGTTCGCTCATAAGGACTGGCATTTAAATGGCGCTCCCTTTCTATTAACATAGCCTCATTCATCAACCTGGAGACAAGCTTAGGTAAAGCTTCAAACCCCTCCATCGCTAAAACATGTATGGCTTCTTCGATTAAGTTCTCATTTTTATAGCAGCTCATTGTCATTCCTCTTTTTTGGTTAAGTTTACCTTAAAAGGAATTTCTAATCTGACTGAGTCGCCTGCTTATTTTCGGCAAGTCAATGGAATTTACAGAAAGGATGGCGCACTAGCCTAACAACCCTTCATCTACTTGGTATTAGCCTGCAACTAGAAATGCAACTTTGGTTAATACCTATGGTATTAATCGGACATGTTCTTGGATTAGCCTTCCATAAAAAACTACTAAAAATGCAAAACCGACGCTTTTATCAGGTATTAGGCTCAGGACTACTGTTAGTCATTGGTATTGGTCTGGCTAAAACTTGGCTTTAGGAAATCATCCTACAAATCGATGGCAAAAGCTTCATTAAGGTTTAAAAATTCCCATAGGTTCGACTAGTATACTAACGCACCTTATTTCATGTAATATCCTTAACATTACTCTAACCCTACCTATACGGAGAAACCTTATGACAGAAATCACCGTCAAGCTCATGGGTGACCCAACACTAACCGAGGAATCAATACCTGTTACAGAGTTTGATGAAACTCTGCATCTATTAATCAAAGACCTAAAAGAAACCATGATAAAAAAAGGCGGTGTTGGAATTGCGGCTCCGCAAATTGGAATTAACAAACGTGTTATCCTTTTTGGCTTTGATAAAAATGAACGCTACCCTACTGAAGCTCCTGTCCCCTTTACTGTATTAATCAACCCTGAATATAAGATTTTGTCTGATAAACTTATCTTTGGTTGGGAAGGCTGCCTCAGCGTCCCAGGGTTAAGGGGTTTAGTACCACGATATGAGAGTATTCAGTATCAAGGTTATGACATGGATGGCAACCTTATTGAGCGCACAGCCGAAGGTTTTCATGCCAGAATCATTCAACACGAAGTTGATCACCTTGATGGAATATTATTTCCCTTCCGAATAGAAGACCTACGTGACTTTGGCTATGAAGAAGCCATATCCAAAAGCTCTAAGGTTAAGATATAACTCTAGGCTACATAGATGGTCTGCTACTCTATTAAAATTAGGCTCGAGAACACCCAAACTCTCTCACTATTAGAGCAGCAGTCCCTTTTAACTAAGATCTGCAAATGAAAAGCTGCTAAGCCCAAGGAATAAGCCAAAAACTGCCAAAGGTAACATCTTAAGTTTTCTATTCTTCATACTAACAACCCACCTTGTAATTATTAACGGCAGCCGCTCTATCAAACCCCCACCGGGCTGTAAAGCATGAAGAATAATTTAAATGAATTTTTTTCAGTTAATTTGTTGAATTATTAAGCTCTACTGAGTAATCGTTGCAGACCAAGTGCCAGTGTAGGTTGGACAAAGCTGCTGCCCACTAGCAATAGTTGGACTAGTCATAGAGCCCACATAATCACACGTTATTCCCGACGTCTGCGTTAACTCTTGCATATCAACAAAGCCTTTTGTATTGGTATGCAAAACCGCTGTTCCATTGGCTGGAGGCTGTCCATTTCCGACTGAAGTAAAATTAAAATCCTCTGTTGGCGGGCTACCGCCAACCTGCGTAAAACTAATCGTATAAGGCCCCGTCGTTAAATGCCATCGAGTTACCGCAAAGGCACTCAAGCTCCACAACGCTGTAATTAGAAATAAAAATATCACTATCATTCGCTTTATCATTTCCTTCGCTCCTTAGTTTGACTCCACTGCAGTCCAAGTTGAATAGTAACCACCTGGACATATTTGCCGCCCTGCTGCCGTTGTTGGCGTTATTAACTGACCGATAAAGTAACACAATTTACCACTAGAGTTTGTCGTATACTTCATACAAAAATAACCATCTGAGTTTGTATTTAAAACCGCCTTACCATTTGCTGAATAGGAGCCATCGACACCCGACCAGTTAAACTGCTGTTGCGGTGGCGCCCCTCCAGTCTGCGTAAAAGTTATCGTCCAAATATTAGGAAGAGATGTCGTTAGCACCCACGTTTCAGAAAAACCTAATGTCGGCAACACCAAGACCAATGAAAAAATAATTAATAGCTTTCTTAGTTTACTCATTACACACCTCCAAGTTTATGAACAGTTAACACAAGTTATTGTGCCTGAGCTTGAGGCCGAGCACTTTAAGCCGACAAAGTTCTGTGCCGAGCCTTTGTAAACTACCTGACCGGTAGCGGCCTTCCAAATGATGACTGGTGCAGAGCTAATCGCAATACCATCACCCCATAAAGCCCTTCCGCTATGAGGACCTATCGCCAATTCACCAAGGGAATAAGTATAAAAATCAAAAACCAGGCTAACATTTGGTGTATTATCATAAACTAGCACACAAACTGAGGAGTTTGTTGGGTAATTCGCCAAACAAAACTGCTTACCACTTGCATAAGATGAAAATTGATGACCTGCACCTACCTGAACAGAAGCACAAGCAACACTTGAAAAAAACAAACTAAACAATAAAAGACTGGCTTTTTTTGACCATATGCTATCTCCTTATAATTACTATTTCTTGAATGCAAATATAAAGAGTAGAGATTTCGCGGTATTAAGAAATGGAACAAAGCATCTATTGTCTATCTTTCCCTAGCTTCCCTAGACTTTATATTATTAAGCTACTTCAGCAATGCTTTATTTTTTTGTGCATATTATCACTTGCCTACATAAAAATCAAAAGTTAATTAATTTAGTGCAGTAACGATAAAACCTGCCCAACATAACCTAAAAGCCCATAAATAATCTTTGCGACCGACTTATCAAGTGAACGCCAACTAGGGGCGCCCATGATCGATATTCAATCAGCCTGACGAGGAAACAACTTCAAGCGCAACTCTCTGCGGGTTGTGCATTGATATTTTTGCTTAATATTACCAATATAACCCTCGACCGTTCGATGCGAAATACTCATAGCTTTCGCCACTTCCTTAGCGGTATAACCATTTAAGTAATAGAACAAACACTCTACTTCAATGCTAGACAAACTCGCTGGTGGCGAAGTTTTAAAATACAAGTGATCTGTCATCTTTTGTAAAAAAGCTGACTTTTCTCTTCTTATAACCTGAAACCTATCAATATTTTCTTCTACACTTTTAGACACTTCAGAATAGGAGTCCATCTCTTGGTCTGACAGAATCCATAGTTCACAAACTTTTTTATCACGAATACGATAAATCGCTACTAGCATCGATTCACATAAGCCGCCATTACTTGGGCTTAACCATGTCTGTCGCATTCTAAAAATAATAAGATTATCAACAACCACCAAATCCTGAATGGTAAACTGCCTTTGCTTGCAGGATTCATTGAGAGCTAGCATACGCTCCTTAATATCTTCGTAACCAAACTCACCCTGTTGAAAATGTCCGATAACATCCTTAGTATAAATTTCAGGGATTTTTTTTACCAAACCGTTTTGCCAAACGTTGCTAATAACTTCAGTTACAAACTCTTGTGGTTCACTTTGAGTAAACATAAAACCACCTATGCATCATCCAAGATAGAGCGTTATTTTGTCTGTAAAAACCAACTTCAGTACTTAGAAAAACCTTTAAAATTCTAAATGGCACTCTATTGTACCTGTCTCATCGCATAATATCTTAAATTAATTATGCTAATCAATCTAAAAAATTATTTATACCTCAAATTTTTCTCCTCTCAAAATAAATTATTAACTTTTAGGTAATAGCAATTATATCTCGTTAATAAGAACAAGAATGATCTATCCTAAAACCCTATGAAGCCTTATTATTCACTTCAACTTAAGTATCTAGGTGATCCGCTCCACTGGTCATCAATTTCCACTAAAACAGCTGATACGAGCCTTAGGCACGATTCAGTATTAGGGAAAATTCCAACTGTATGCGTCCTTCTTTTTACCTCTCTGTTTACGCGCTCAGCTATGTTACTGGTTCTTAATCTTTTTTGATGCGGCCTGTCAAAGTTCATCACTACTAAGCCCTCCGGTATATTCACTTCCAACCAAGAAGAAAGCTCTGGTGCTGTTTGCTGATATTTATCTACCGCCATAGCCAATAGTCTTTCCGACTCATGAATGTTTGAGGCATTAAATATAGCTGTAATCTCCTCAGCTACTGGTTCCTTCATTGAGCGCTTTGGTATGTGAGCCTGAGCATTTTGCTGCAAATGAAATTGGCAGCGTTGCCAAGGAACACTGGGGAACACAGCTCTTCTAGCGGCTTTTAGGCCAGTATGAGCGTCGCTAGTAATCAACTCAATACCATGTATACCTCGCTCAACCAACTGCTGAAGAAAATCACGCCAATGTACCTCAGCCTCTGATAACGCAACAGAAACACCTAGCACTGTTCTCTTGCCGGTTGATTCATCAAAGCCATAGGCTATCAATACCGCACAGTCTTGTACTGTGCCGCTAGTGCGCACCTTCTCATAACGTGCATCTAGCCAAAGATATTTTATCTTTCCTAACGGCTTATTTCGCCATTTCTTTAAATCTTCATCCAACAATTTAGCGCAACGGCTTACCTCTGTGCTTGAAATATCTGTTCCACAGAGTTGCTTTAGCACCTTTTCAACTTTGCGCGTGGAAACCCCATGCACATACATTTCAGCGACAGCCAGCTTAAGTGCTCTATCAGAGCGTACACCTCGCTCTAAGACTGATGGATAGAAGGCTTCATTGGAGTCTCTAACCTGCGGTATCTGTAGCTCAAGCTGACCTTGACCTGTGTTAATTAACCTTGGTTTAAAGCCGTTCGCATATCCGTTTCTATCGCCAGTTCGCTCATAAGGACTGGCATTTAAATGGCGCTCCCTTTCTATTAACATAGCCTCATTCATCAACCTGGAGACAAGCTTAGGTAAAGCTTCAAACCCCTCCATCGCTAAAACATGTATGGCTTCTTCGATTAAGTTCTCATTTTTATAGCAGCTCATTGTCATTCCTCTTTTTTGGTTAAGTTTACCTTAAAAGGAATTTCTAATCTGACTGAGTCGCCTGCTTATTTTCAGCAAGTCAATGGAATTTACAGAAAGGATGGCGCACTAGCTCATCCAAACAAATGATAATAGAAAAGAAAGAACTGATTTAGCGTAAAGAATACGTAACCCTCACTAGCTATCGCCAACTCGCCTAAATCAACTTGACCCCCACCTAAAGGTGGGGGTTTGGTACAGAGGCTGAAGCCTCATTACGGCTAAAGCCGTTTAAACGGTTCGGATTAATCCGACTTAAGCTCTTCCTCATCCCATACCTGAAAACCCTCCGGCGTATCATCTTGATTCTCTATGTAGCGTTTGACCTGCTCTTCTGTTACAGAACCAACCGTTGCGCAAAAATACCCTCTCGACCAGAGATGATTGCCCCAGTATTTCTTGCCAAGCGTACTCCTAAATTCTCTCAATAGTCGATAGGCACTTTTACCTTTCAAATATTGAGCCATCTTTGATACCGATAAGTGGCTCGGCGCCTCAATTAGAAGGTGAATGTGATTCGACCTCACATTCCCCCTCAATATCCTCATCCCCTTCTCAGCACAGATCTCTCGCAAAATGCTTCCTGCTCCTAAACCTATATCCCCACATAACACTGGATATCCATATTTTGTCTTCCATACAAAATGATATTTTAAATCCAGTACCGTATGCGCGCCTTTCCTATAGTTGTTTGCTCCAGTCATTTAGATCGCTCCCTTATTAAAAATAAAAAGCGATTCTAATACATCACATTCTGGCTGGTGATAGGTTTGCTAAAGACATTTCCGCCTAAAGGCGAAGGTTTATACCCTACCAAGTGGAAATAAAATCATAGCAAATGCTGTACAACCCAAAACACCTAGCAATATGTAAGCAACCGATAAGGTCAGCACACCAAATGAAGAAAAAGAAGCAATAATTGCGCTAGAAGCAAACGTTCCTACCATCTGCCCACTCCCGTAAACAGCTCCAGCAGCTCCTCGCATCTTAGGAAAGTGCTTAATAGCTCCAGGTAGGGCATTAGGTACAATTAAGTTTTGACCCAATACAGCGATAAAAACACCAAACAAAGTTGTTACTACACCAATCAATCCCAGTCAAAGAAAAACTAACAACAATAACCCACCTATTGCTGGCAGGGCCAAACCAAGCCAAAGTGTTTTATCCATCCCAAAAAACTTCACCAAACGAGCATTGAACAGCTTACCCAACATCCCAGCCAAACCAACGAATAAACTTAACCCAACTTTGTCCGTTCTACAATTAAACCTATCCAAATCAATGACTTACGTTTTAAAAAAACGTTTAGGGTCACTACAACTTAACAAATTGTTTTTTCAGTGTCCCCAGGTTCTGAATTCATGCCTAACGATTTATAGATCACAACTTGCTCTGGAGTTGCCTTAGAGGTTCTTCTAATAGAAAGCAATTTATTATTTTCAAGCTGCATTGTAGTAGTGATACGAACCTGAGTGCTAAAAATCTGCCGTATAGTTTGCCAGCTACTATCAATGTTCTGCAATTTAAGTTGATGGCGAATAGTGTGTAGTAAGTGATAAGCAAGAATACTAATAAACAGATGGGCATCAACTCGCTCTTGCTTTTGATGGTAGATAGGACGCAGGCCTAACTCTGATTTTAATGATCTGAATGCCGATTCAACGTCAGTTAGAGTTGTATAAATTCTCAAAATTGTTTTTTCATCTAAATCCATTCTGTTACTACGCAAACAATATGCACCCAGATTCTCAGAGTTAACTTTACTCCAACTGATTTTCGTAACCTTATCAGCCTCTGAATCAAGCGTGATAGTGTATCGACCTGAAACACGTTTATGGCGCTCTTTTATTCGACCTAAACGCAAGGTTACTTTCTCAATTGCTTTCATTCCGGTTTTTTTAGTGAGTCCATTAGCTAACTTAATTAATTCCTCTTCGAAACGAGTCTCAGCCTTACTAATCATATTTAAGCTTTTTTCTTCCTTAGCCTGAGAATGGCAGTACAGTAAGACTTCATTTGCTTCAGTATCTTTAATTAATTGCGCTGTAACCGTATTATTTACTGATTCTTTTACTAGCACTTTATCAATGGTTTCATCGACATCAGGCAATGCTCTACGGCTGACTACGATATAATGGAAACCTTTTTCAGTAAGCCATGAAATATTTTCTTCAGTTGCAAAACCAGCATCTAGGACAATTGTTGCCTCTGGCTGTGCACGAAGCTCAGTTAGTATTTCGGGTAATGTTTTAGGCTCGCTAACATTTCCTTTGAAGAATTCACTCCGTTGCGGGAACCCTGATCCATCCAGCATAAGACCTAAAGAAACAAGCGGACAATCAGACCGCTTCTCCTTTGATCGCCCATGCTGTGCATGATCATTTTGTAATGCGCGACCTTCAAAGTAGGTATTGGTTATATCGTAGAGAGTGATCACCTGATTTAAACTAAACAGATTTTTCTCACGTTCAAATAATTGATCTTCAATCACTTGTTTATGTTTAAGTAACTCATCAGCAGTCTTATAGAATTTCTTGAGTGATAGTTCTGAGAAATCAGTACCCAGTAATTCATCTAACGCACTTTGATTGCTTAAATAATAGTGCGTACTTAAATCACTTCCTGGGGCAACTAGCCGCCCAATGATGGTAGCAAGCATCAGGTGACATTGTTTTTGATTAAAGCCCAAAGCCCTGAACAATTCCTCAAGTTGTAATTGCCTAGCAGCATGTAAGCCCAACGCCTCAGCTCCAACGTGGCGTATGTCCGCGCTCTCAATGGAGTTAACATCCACTGTTTTAAAGTCAGGTTCTACCGCGCTTACTGAATTGAGAGTAATGCTTGTCTCATTCTCTTCTGCACGCTTTGCACGAATGCGTTTTACATACATTTGAGCCTGTTTTTCTAGATGCGCTGGTATTGAAATTAACGTGCCTTGACCCGTTAAAATTTCCTCAATACGGTCAGCAAGCAATTTCCAACTGTCCTTCTTTACTGAAAAATTCGCACCAAGATTTAAAATCAGTCTTTGACGTACTTTGCCGTCAGCAGTGCGATGAGTATCAACAAGTCGGTAGGTTGCGTAAGACTTACCTGTCCGAGGACTCTTTTGTGTAGAGGTTCGAATATACATAACTCAATACTCTCATCACTTCACCAGCCCATGCAACCCCTTATTGCCATTATGTGTCACTACATTCGAGAATTCACGTTTCTAGGCAAGTAAAATCAATGGGTTGAGTTAAAAATAGTGATGAAATTTTTGATTTTCAGGGTGAAATGGCCAAACTTGGGTTAACCAACCATAAAAAACCGGTGAAACATCAAACTCTGTTTGAAAGATAAAGGCACTCGTTGTGGCGGGTGCTGCCTCTATATAATGTAGGCTATATTGCTGCTGGCACGCCAAAATCATTGACCTTCTCCCAAAACTGATCCCATCTGCCTTTAGTCTTTACTAGTGTTCTCAAGCATAAAACGATTTTCATTCCCTTGTCTTTCCAGCGCATTCCTGATCCCCCTAATCTTTGTTTAACAATTGTTTTACATGCTGCTTCAGTGACGCCAGAGCCAATTGGTGCATTCTGCTTAATCAAATTATGATACGACATTCGCTTTTCTTTAATATTATTTTCAAAATACGTAATTGTTCCTTCTAGCTTTTCTCTAAGCGATTTATTCAGTTTTTTATTTACATGCTCTTTAAGCTCAGCAAGTATTCTACCTGCCGCACCTTTCTTGTGTTTTAAGTCATGACATCGCTCTTGGAGCCAAACATCACGCTCATCTCTTTCAGATTTTTTGGTAAATATTGCCTTTGATGCTTCACCGAGATATTCAGTTGCATGCCAAAAATCTAAAATTTGCGTATCAGTATGTTTTTTTAGAAATGGCCAATTATTTTTTGCTCCATCAGCAACGCCAATTGTTTTAGCATCAGGGTAATATTTCTTTTTCAGCTTTATTTCCTTTTCAAGCCTATTAAAGAATTCATCTTTTCCATATTCTGGTGATGCTGCAACGTAGGTTGTGTGCAGGCGTGCACCATGCTTATCATACATGGAAATAGTTCCAACCATGCTCTCTCTATAACCATCATCAACGGTGAGAACATATGCACCATCTAAGCTAATACTTAGCATCTCAATGCCTGCATCAAGCTTTGGCTCTTCATATTCCCACTCAGCCTCTTTGGCTTGTGCAATACCGCCAACAAAATCAGTTGCCCGTTGCAAGTATGAATGTGAGATTTTACGGTTATGATTGACCTTGAGATCATCAATAACACTAGGAGCAGGTAAGTTTGAGTATTTATGTGAGATTATTTTTGCAAATCGCGGTGTTGATCCTTGGATAATTCTAGCCTTATCTTCTAAAGGACAAAAGATCTTCCCGCCTTTAGAGGTTTGATAAACATAACGCTTAACTCGAGCAACTCCATAAGGCGTTTGGTAATTTGCTTCATCTCTACTTCGTGCTGTTAGCTTTATTTTTCCAACATGGATAGGAGAGCCATCTGCATCAAACTTACTTAATGCTTTTTCAGTGGCTAATGTTCCAACCTCATTAAGGCCGTCAAGAATTGCATCCTCACATTCAAGCATGGATCCTTTTAGTGGAAGCTTGAGTTCAATAGTTAATTCATTATTTTCATCAGAGATAATTCTAGCTGACATCCAAACACCATCCTTCATCATGTTAAAGTGTATATTATGCTATATATTCTACATTATATAAAGGCAGCACCCGTTGTGGCATAGGCCATTACAATCGAAACAGCAACCGCTGATAACAAAGTGTACAGATCGAAATCAAAGTTTTTAATAATTGTAAAATAATTTTTTAATAACACGCTAGGCTTAGCTGTATTAGGATTAAGATGCTGATTAGTCTCCGGGCAAAGAAACAAATAAATTAACATAACAATAATAAAAATAATCGCTAATAAAATAAAATTAGCCTGCCAACCAAACCAATGCTGCACATAACCACCTAAAGCAGGGGCAAAAAGTGGTGATAAAGCCAAGAACATACCAAAGTAAGAACCAATTGAAGAAAGTTTTTCACCTTGCAACACATCAGTTGCTACTGTACGGCCTATGCCCATACAAGCACCAGCACCAACTCCCTGAATAAGACGCATTAATAAAAAGCTATCAATAGTGTGAGTAAATGCAGAAGCAACGCTAGCCACAGCAGCAAGTAACAACCCAAAGATAATCACTGGCTTGCGACCAAAACGATCACTCAATGGACCATAGTCTAATAAACTTGCTCAACTACCCAATAAAAACAATGACACTGACTGTTGCATCTTTGCTTTTGTGGTGTGCATAAAAGTCATAATATGTGGTAATGATGCTAAGTGAATATCAACTCCTAGCATACCGCTAAGACCAACCAATATAACCACAACTAGCACTCGCAATTCTAAAGCGGTCAAACCAAATAAGTATTGTTTTTGCATATAGTCCCTTAAGGAGTTTTTATCATTTTCTAGAAGTTTAAAAGCTATGGGCCATGTAGGGGTCGAACCTACGACCGTCAGATTAAGAGTCTGCTGCTCTGCCAACTGAGCTAATGGCCCAAATGGGGACTATTATGCCGAATTAATATCAACAGGCAAGAGTAGATCAAACTAAACGTGAATAGTTAACGACTAGACTCTACCCTAGCAAGCGGTTACGCTCTTCCCTGGCCCCATTCCAAGCAATGTCATAGGTCATTACATCTCGCAAACCAGTTTTGTACTTAAGCATAGGAAGAAGAAATCAAATCTATAACAAGTTGCGTTATATAACACCATTCGTTATAATCATCAAATGATTGAGTCATTCAAGTGCAAAGAAACAAAAAAAATCTGGCAGGGTGAAGTTTCAACAAAGCTACCCAACCAAATACAACAACTAGCACGACGTAAACTTCGTATGCTAAACAATGCCTTAAAATTAAATGATTTGCGAATTCCGCCAAATAATCGACTTGAGCTGTTAAGAGGCAACAGATCCGGACATCATAGCATTAGAATTAATAAACAATGGCGAATTTGTTTTAAATGGCAAGGTAATAATGCTTACCATGTTGAAATCATTGATTACCATTAGGAGCAAATTATGAAAAAGTTAAAAAACATACACCCTGGCGAAGTTTTATTAGAAGAGTTTCTTCTACCTTTAAATATTAGTCAAAACAAATTAGCTAATGATATTAACGTACCACCTCGGCGTATTAACGAAATTGTTCATGGCAAGCGCTCTGTTACTGCCGATACTGACCTACGCCTAGCCAAAGCATTAGGCACCTCAGAAGGCTATTGGCTAGGCTTACAAAAAGACTATGATTTAGAAGAAAGGAAAGCTGTTATCAGCAAACAACTAAAAGCCATCAACAGCCTTGTCAAGGCTAATAGAAAAGCAGCCTGACACTACAAGCTCTCAGCAATATGCTCAATCAATTTGACCGCCAACTGTCGTTTACTTTGCAATGGCAGCTCAAGTTTTACACCTTTAGCACTAAGTACAATTGCAGCATTATCATCTACACCAAAACCCTTATCCTTGCCCACTTCATTTGCCACTATCATATCCAAAGCTTTACGATTTAGCTTTTCCTCAGCATGGACCATAAGATCATGAGTCTCAGCAGCAAACCCAACTAAAAAAGGCTTTTTAGGCAAGGCGCCCACTTCAGCTAGAATGTCAGGTGTTTTAATTAGCTTCAAAACCAACTCTTCAGAGGTTTTTTTTAATTTACGTTCAGCTATTGATTCAACCTGATAGTCCACCACCGCTGCAGCCGAAATAAAAACATCAAACTCAACTACCCGAGCAAGAACTGTCGCATGCATATCTGCCGAAGTTACAATGGATACTAACTCCATACCCTCAGGTGCATCCAAAGCAACTGGCCCACTAATTAAAGTAACCTGCGCACCCGCATCACGCGCCGCCACAGCCAACGCATAACCCATCTTGCCAGAGCTGTGATTTGATAAATAACGCACTGGATCGATAAGTTCTTGGGTCGGGCCTGCTGTAATTAACACGCGCTTACCAGCCATTACACCAGAAGCAAAGCAACCTGCTAACCGCTCTAATAACTCATCAGGCTCTAACAACCGGCCCGGCCCACATTCACCACAGGCCTGCTCACCTTCTGCAGGCCCCCAAAAAATAACATTTCGCTTTTGTAGCTCAATTACATTTTGCTGAGTCGCTGCTTGTTGCCACATTTGTTGATTCATGGCTGGCGCTATATAGATTGGCGCTTCTGTAGCAACACATAATGTCGTTAATAGGTCATCTGCTCTGCCTTGCACTAAACGCGCAATAAAGTTAGCGCTCGCTGGTGCAACTAAAACTATATCGGCCCAGCGTGCCAACTCAATATGACCCATTGCTGCTTCTGCCTCATCATCAAGTAAGTCTGCATACACACGTTCACCCGATAAAGCTTGCAAGGTTAATGGCGTAACAAACTCCTTACCACCCGCTGTCAATACGACCCGAACTTGAGCGCCAAGCTTTTTTAAGTTGCGCACTAATTCACAACACTTATAAGCAGCAATACTGCCTGTAATACCAAGCACAATATGACGATTGGCCAAACTACTCATTATCATTCTCCATTTAGCTCTAATGCTAACTGCAAGCCCTGCAAAACTAAGTCAGCATTAATCTCATCAAACAGCGCTTGCTCCGAAAACAAGTGCGAAAAACCACCGGTAGCAATAACTCGAACCGGCTCATCAGCAAATACTTCAGCTTTAGATTGTGCCAACAGCTCTCTAATTGCACCAAGCTGCATATAATACAGTCCTGATTGCAAAGCGGCCTTAGTTGTATCACCTACTGCCTGACCAGGTGTAATTAACTCAACAGGAGAAAGTTTAGCCGTCTTAGCTTGCAGAGCTTCACTAGCTAAACGCATTCCTGGCAAGATAGTCCCGCCCAAGAACTTCGCATCACGATTAATCGCACAAACTGTTGTAGCTGTGCCAATATCAGCTAATAATAAATTCTCATCCGGATAGTTCGCCACCACAGCTATTGCATTCGCAATCCGATCAGCACCCAACTCCAAAGGATTTTGATAACCAATAGTAAAGTTCAATCGTGCCTGCGCAGTTAAAAAGAACGGCTCAATAGCCAAGTATTTAATACACGCTGCTCGTAATGAATAGTCCAGACCAGGAACAACTGAACAAAATGCAATACGTTTTATCTGCACTGGATCAAAGCCATTCTCACGCAGCACTGAACGTAAGAACAATCCATATTGATCAGAAGGGCCATTACTTAACGTCGCATGACGAAAACGCAACTCAATTAGTTGGCCATTTAACAGGCCGCCAAAGATTGCCGAGTTACCAACGTCTAAACATAGATCCATATTCCACCTTTGTTATTAATCCCCCACTTCGCATCTGTAAAACTATCCCACTTCTAATCAGCTTAGTACGGTAAGTCAGTCCCAAGCGTAGCGCGGGCCGACACTGAGCAAACAGAGCACTTCATGTTGGCCTTCGGTGGCGTAACACTCAGTGCTTTATTGAGTCAGCACCAATGCCACCTCAGGACCTGACCTACACTTTTATCAAAACCTGCATCTTGCTCACTGCCACCTGACCAGCACGTCCCCTCCTTAGAATAAGGAGGGTCAGGGTGGATTATAAAAATAATCAACTTCCTTTAACAAACCCACAAACTAAACCTGCTCTAACACCGAGATCATCTCTAATGCCGCATCAGCCGCATCACGACCTTTATAACCTTTTTTACCATTCACTCGATCTAAAGCTTGCTCAAGGTTCTCTGTGGTCAATACACCAAAAATCACCGGCACCCCTGAATCAAGGGCAATGCGTTGACAACCCAAACTAGCTTGTCCACAAACACACTCATGGTGCGAAGTCTCACCACGAATCACACAGCCCAAAGCAATCACTGCTTTAAACTGCTCCGTTGCAACCAAACGTTGTGTAACAATAGGTATTTCAATCGCCCCTGGCACATGCACAACAGTAATATTATCAGGATTAATTTCCAACTCTTTTAGACGCTCCAAAGTTTCTTGCTGTAACAAATCAGTCACCTCAGTATTAAATCGACTAACGACTACAGCAATTTTAACTTCATTATTAAGCTCTTTTGCTTCAATTAACTTCATACCTCTCCCCTTAGTAAGTGCCCTAATTTATCTCGCTTAGTCATTAAGTAGGCCTTATTCTCTGGAACAGGCACCGTTTCCAATGGTTCACGAATAACGCTCAACCCACAGCGACTAAGACCCGTTATTTTAAGCGGATTATTGGTCAAGAGGCGAATGCTTTTTAACCCCAAATAGCGCAAAATCTGCGCGCCAATGGCATACTCGCGCAAATCATCAGCAAAACCTAACTGATGGTTTGCCTCTACCGTATCAAAGCCCTGCTCTTGTAATGCATAAGCTTTGATCTTATTGGCCAAACCAATCCCTCGCCCTTCTTGTGCCATATAAAGCAATACACCACCTTCTTGGTGAATTTTAGCCAGAGCAATTCGTAGCTGATTACCACAGTCACAACGCAATGAACCAAACACATCACCTGTCAGACATTCCGAATGCAACCGAACCAAGGTCTGCTTTTCTACATCAAGCTCACCAGCAATAATCGCCACATGCTCTTGCCCACTGAGCTTTTCTCTAAAAACCAACAAATCAAATACCCCAATGCCTGCCACTGGCAACTGCGCTCTGGCAACTTCATCAATCAAGCACTCGTGACGCCAACGATAAGTTTGCAAATCAGCGATTGAGATTATTTTTAATTCATGTTGTTTGGCGAACTGTTGCAACTGCGGCAAACGCGCCATACTGCCATCTTTGTTCATAACTTCACAAATTACTGCTGCAGGGTTAAGCCCTGCCAAACGCGCCAAATCAACACTAGCCTCCGTATGTCCAGCCCGCCCCAACACGCCATGTTGATGCGCACGCAATGGAAAAACATGCCCAGGCATTACCACATCAATCGGCTCTGCGTCAGGATTACTGGCCACAGCTATGGTTCTAGCGCGATCGGCAGCAGAAATCCCAGTGGTCACACCAGTAGCAGCTTCAATTGATACAGTAAAAGGCGTATGAAATGGGGAGTGGTTCGCTTGCGTCATCATTGGCAACTGTAGTCGCCCCACTTGCTCACCTGTTAAGGCCAAACAAATCAAACCACAAGCCTGATGCGCCATAAAATTAATTGCCTGTGCATCAGCAAACTGTGCTGCCATAATCAGGTCGCCTTCATTTTCACGATCCTCATCATCAACCACCACTACCATTTTACCTTGCTGAAGGTCTTGCAAGGCTGTTTCGATACTCGCTAATTTAGTCTTACTCATCACGGCCCTCCAAATAGTTCACTACGTATTTACCTAACATATCAACTTCAAGATTAACGACAGAGCCAATTTGATACTCAGCAGCAGTTGTTATCTCTCGCGTGTGTGGAATTAAAGTTAAAGTAAAATAATCTTTGGCCGCCTCAATAACCGTTAAACTCATTCCATCAACCGCAATAAACCCTTTAGGCACAACATAGATAGCTAAACTCTTTGGCAAACTAATTTTCAATAACCAAGCATCACCTTCAGTCTGTAAAGACTCAATCTCGCCTACTGCGTCTACATGCCCCTGCACAAAGTGCCCACCAATTCGCTGTGAAGCCGTAATAGAACGCTCTAAATTAACCTGACTATCTACGACTAAATACCCCAGATTAGTTTTACGCTGAGTCTCTGGCACAATTTCAATTTCAAACCAACTCTCATTAAACGCTACTACTGTTAAGCAAACGCCATTAACAGCGATACTGTCACCTTGCTTGACATCATTCAATAATCCTGGCGCTTCGATACGATAACGCCATACTTGATTTGCTTCAGTGATTGCAGTCACTGTACCCGTCATCTCAACAATACCTGAAAACATAGCTCCTCCTAGTAACTTACCGCCCTTAAATCCTCCGCTCGCTTCGCGAGCCGCCCGCTGTCGCCTCTGCTTACTGTTTCCTGAGCAGCACGTCCCCTCCTTAGTATAAGGAGGGTCAGGGTGGATT
This sequence comes from Gammaproteobacteria bacterium, assembly GCA_965196985.1. Taxonomy (GTDB): domain Bacteria; phylum Pseudomonadota; class Gammaproteobacteria; order UBA12402; family UBA12402; genus 2-12-FULL-35-23. Next base: position 41,137 of record CBDALO010000016.1, read on the forward strand.
TATAAATCAATCAACTTCCTGAGCAACAAAGCCTCCGCTCGCCAAAGCATCAAAAAAACAATCAGGAAAATAATAGGAAACGCACAACAACACGGTGCGTAAAAGATGAAAACAAGCAATGCAACCCTCGGTCTACCTATAACAATAGACCAGAGCCAACATGCTCACACTCTCTCCCATCCGGACTTAACCTTAACCAAACCAAAGTTTGGTCAAGCTTTACCGTCGGCTCTGGAATCACACCAGATCTGCTGACCTTTTCACAATGAAAAGCGCTCGCGGGCTTATGTCAAATGACACACACCGCCGGTGAGGAATCACACCTCGCCCTGAAAGTACGCCGAGAGTTATAACGCAGAACAAGCACTACTGTCAAATGGATTTGGGTTTACTTTTAAGCTTACCGAAAGGTACGACGTGCAGCTTCCCTGTCTAATGTAGCTACTGCAGCCCCTCTTCCAGCATGAGCAAATAGCCCTTGCTGCCTTAATGAAGCAGCCTGTAACGCTGTTGATCGCTCCTGGGGTGAATCTGCCACAATCAAGGAACCAAGACCAACCTCACATGAAACCAGTTGCAAACTAGACATAGCCTGAGCAACCCGATCAGGATTCTCATAAGATCCAGGCTCTGTAGTTAATCGCTTAAAACAATCTGTATAAGCTTGCTTAAATGCATCTAGCTCAGACGCCACAACAACACTATTTTGTTTAATCAAACACATTGCACTAGCTAGATCTAACCCATACTCACTAGCAATTGCTGTCAAGCGTTCACTTATATCTGACAGATTGCCTTGCGCTTCTCCAAATACAGCTGCCCATCTCAGCAACAGTGTTTTTATCTCCATTATTTTTTAATAACGCTGTCGAAACTCCGGCGTAAAAGCCCTAGCAGCAATTGTTTGAAAAGCTGCGATAACATTCAGTGCGCCTAGATCAAGCAACACATTAAAGCGCTGACTCCATATTGCTTTCTTACCCTCATCGAGATTAACAAATGCACTAGAAAATCTCTGAAGGTTAAAGCTACCCGCCAGAAAAAGCGAACCCACCTGCTGCGCAGAATAACCATTCTCACGTGATAAACTAATAAAATAATCTGTCCGCACTGCCAGACTATATTCAGCCCACTCACCAAACTCAGCTTGCACTCTTTCATTCGAGCTATCACGTTAGACCTTCTGCGAAACTAAATACTGGGCGAGCTTATGCTCGTTTGTAGTTTTAGAATCCGGCTTGAAGATTGAGAATCCCAGCAATAATATTAAATCTCATATTGTGTTTTCTGCGAAAATTCCTATACACCTCCCCAAGAATGCGGAATTTTTTAAATTTTGAGAATTGATGTTCAACCCTAATACGGGTCTTGCTGTGATTACGGTTATCCTCTTTTTGTTGAGTAGTTAATTTGCCGCCTTTGGGCTTTTTATGAGGTAAGTTAACCAAGGGGTCAGTATGTTGAATTCCTTGGTATCCTAGATCAGCATATTTTTCTGCTGGTGGCAGTGGGCTGCCACGTTGTCGGATCTTAATATCATGAACCCTCCCAGGCATTGTTTGAGAGACGTTGATTATTTTTCCGGATGTACTCATTGCTATCTCCACCTTTTGAGTATGTCTTTTCTTTTTACCAGAATAATAATCTTTACGTGGCTTCTTCTTTTTGGGGCGCTGAATAGGCTGCTCCGTTACATCCATTAATATAGCGCAAACCGCATCTTCTGTTAGGGTTCTGTCTTTTTTAATATGAATATGCTTGGCCACTAAGGGTTCTAAGCGTTTAAATAAGCGGCAGACATTACTGTCATCCAAACCAACAAAGTAACCTAAGAATTCATGTGTTACATAAGTGCGATAGTACATCATGAGAAGCAAAAGGCGATCATGGTGCGTGGTGAGTTTCGGGCGCCTTCCCAGCTTACTAAACTCATCATCAAGTGATGACTTCACTTGTTGGTGTATCGTTTCAAAATCATCAAGGGTCAAACCAGTTAACTTTTTAAAAATACGCGGGCGGTTACTGAGTTGCTGATAGCTTAATAGCATATGCCTTTCCATGAATGATTATTAATCAGGCAATTATAAGCAAATTTTAGCTAGTTTCTAGAACTGCCCTTAGTTACGCAGAAGGTCTGTTCTTGCAAACCAAGCTGAAGCGCTCTCGATAAACGAATTAGAGCATTCCCCGCTGCACTTCCTTTCTGCTCATCAGTCAGCTGATTTAAAATATCCGTTAGCTTTTGCTGTAAAATGGCAATACGCGACTCATCCAGCCAATGAACCATAGCCGCAAACTCATCTGGTGAAAAACTCGCTAAGGCTGTTGCTAGCACAATACCCTTAAGCTCTTTGCCCGATGCTAACTCTTCCACAGCTATATCAAGCGAGCGAGAAGCTTTCTCATAAGCTCCTTCAAGTCAGGCCGGCTTCGCCGGCAACTTTCTAAGCCTCTAAGAGTTTAGTCTTTACAAAGCCACGAGTATTATTAAGTCTCAAACTAGTCAAGCCTGCCCATGGAATAATAACGAATAAAAATAACACACCTGCTATAGAAATTGCTTCAGGTAGCTGAGCAATAACTCACCTACTATACGCGCTTCTCATTTTACTCTAAGAATAATGAAACGCTTTAGTATCAAACAAATCTTGGTAACCAATCAGAACTGGTGGAACTTTCACACCAAGTACAAAGATAAAATCAGAGAAGCTATTGTCATTGGCATTGTTAAGCTGCTTAGCTGCAAACATCTTATGCGTGGCCATAAAGAGTATCATTGCAGTAATCCAAACTGTTCACACGTCAAATACATCCGCCATACCTGCAAAGCTAAAAGCTGTTCATCGTGTGGTAAAAAAGCCACAGAAGTATGGATACAACAACAAATGGCAATCTTACCCAACACTGCATGGCAACACATCACATTCACCATGCCCTCTACTCTTTGGGACTGCTTTTGGACAAACAGAGAGCTTCTTAATTTACTCCCACCATTAGCAGCAAAGGTGTTACTCAAGCTTGCTAAAAACAAGAGGGTTAAACCCGGTGTATTTATCGCGCTTCACACCTTTGGCAGAGATCTAAAGCGCAATGTGCATCTTCATGCGTCAATCACTCTGGGTGGTATCAACAAAGAGTTAACACAATGGAAAAGCCTCTACTTCCATCAACCTACACTAATGTCCATGTGGCGTTATGAGGTCATTAACCTTTTTAGAAACCACCACCAGGACAAAGGGCTTATTCTGCCAAATCAGTTAGCCTCTACACTGAACCACACTTTCAACTTTAATCAACTGCTTGATCAGCTTTACCAAAAACGATGGGTAGTACATTGCGCAAAGCCCTCAAAGAATCACAAACAAAACGTTAAATACTTAGGTCGATACACCAAACGTCCTCCTATTGCTGAGTCAAAAATTAAAAACTTTGATGGGAGCAGCCTCAGTTTTAATTATCTTGATCACGTCTCTAAAACCTACAAGCAATTTAAATTAACCGCGGAAGAGTTTATTGCTCGATTTATTCAACACATTCCTGATGTTGGCTTTCGTATGGTGCGTTATTATGGGTTTCTTGCTAACCGGGTGCGAGGTGAGATGCTACCCAAAGTCAGACTCCTATTAGGTGAAACTGATCCAAACACACCCCAGGTCAATTACCGCACCTTAATGCAAAATAATTTTAACATTGACCCCTATGAATGTGTTCTATGCGGTAGCCAAATGTTTTTAGCTAACTGCTGGTATAGACAACCTAACCGTTACAAATTGCTATCAAAGCATCGTGAACTCGCCTTACTGAAAAAAATCTAATAACTTCCTAGGGGGGGGGTAGTCCGTCCAAAACAACAAATAACAGCTAGTTTTGGCTATTGTTTGTCATAACTAACCCTGCCCCACCACTAAATCGATTTTATAAAAAATACCTGTGCCAAAATTACTCATTTTAATTGGTGGTATTTTTACCAATTGACACATTGAAATTCCTTAATATCAAGCAAACCAAACTGAGCAGCCAGCGCTGATCTAGCTTGAGGGTCATCACAATAAACTAACAAAGTTGCTTTGTTCGTTGCTCTTAACTTGAGACCATCACCATCCTGACAAACCATCTGATCAGGCAAAGCCGCAAGTATCTCTCGCAAGCTGTTTAAATCAAAACCTTCTTGTGCCACCGCCACCCTAATTAATGCTTCAATTCTCTGTTCGGCTAACTGATATTGATCAGCCATGACAACAACCTGGTCTTCCGCGACATCCAACTGTTCTTTTACCGCCTGCTCAGGCTGCCAGCTTTGCAATAATTCAGCCAATTGTTCAATTTCAAAATCAAAACCATCATCTATATCAAAATCACCTTTCTTGATACTTACCACCAAGTCATCCAGAAAAGCCAAGCTTCGTTGCACCTTATAAAATCCACTCTGTGTTATCGCCCGACTTAACTCTAAACAACATCTAGCTTCCTCAACACGCCTACTGATAGCAGCAATTGAATCACGCCCTTCTCTATTAATCCGCCGTGAATAAGAGGTCGAAAAAAGGTTTGAAAGCCAATACCTCACGCTATGCTTTTTATCCTCAAGCGCTTGCTCGGCTTCATCAAGTTCACGCTGATACTGTTGAAGACCTTGCTCTGAATGACCAAAGAAATCAGGTGAAGAAAGCTTAGCCACAAATTCTCTCAACTCACCCAGCGCATCATTTGCTTCAAATCGAGCGTTAATTTTAATAAAATTATTCGCAGCTTCAATAACAGCAAGCAAGCGCTCTTTATTACCACCCAACAAAGCTAGCAACTGCTGAACTCCAGCATCAGCTTGGCAAGTAAATTCAAACAGCCTCGCTAGCATTTTCTGAAACTGAATAATGTCTAATTCCTCACTAGTGGACAACAATGCTGGATTACTTAAGTGATCAATTAAGAAATTAGCAAACTCTATCGCTGCAATCTCTTTTTTAGAGCAAGTTACGGCAAAAAAAGGATTGGCTACACAGACTGGCGACAAACGTAAGGCGATTGGCGACCAGGTTCTCACAGCAAATCCAAAACCAGTCTTCACCTGCACTGACAAAGGCTGTCTAACTAACGATTCCAAACGTATTGCCACCGCAGTTTTCGTTGCACTATCTTGATCCGGATTAACCCCCAAACCTGCAAGACAAGCCTCTAAACTTTCACCACCACCAGCCTCAACGGCAAACTGCTCTAATCGTTCTTGCCTTAAGAAATCAAAGCACGCATCAAGAATTTCATCACGCTGCATCTCACGGCCATAAGCCACTACGACAAGGTCATATAGCGGTTTAATCTGAACACCTGCTTGACAGACGTAATGTTCAACTCGCTCAGCAAAAAAATCTTGTAATTGCGAACGCCTTGCTTGATCAGTAAGCTCAAGGATATTACGATGAACAAACTCAAAGGCTTTTAACAACTCTAACTTATTTCTTTGATTGCACTCTAAACCTTCATAATGAACACGTAAGCTATCCATACAAAGCTTTAACTGCCGTTCACTACCATAGGTAGCAGTCAATTTAACTAAACGCTTAAATTCATTTAAATCAAAGTTCGTCGCCAAACTAACAACTCGATGGATCAACCACTCTTGTAAAAACCTGTTAGAACGAGTAGAAGTTAACTCAAAAAACCCATCAGCGTATTGCTTAAGCTCTTCTGGCACTGAGCTTTCCCAACGTTTAGTCAGCAAAGCTAACAAACGCTCTTCATTGCGTTGTTGATCATCATCTAGCTTTAACAACAACCAATAAGCGTACGGTTTAAATACTATTTTACTCAGGTCCATATCAACTTGTTGACCAAGCCAATCATAAAGACCTTGCCTACATTGCGTTTGCTCTTCGATATTTAAAGTTGCCAAAATCTTCTCGACCACCTGAGTAAGTATTTCAATTTCAGCATGAGAATTAGCAGCCCCATCAACCCCATCAAAAACGTCAGACTCATCAGGAATATCAATACTAATTCCAGCCTCTTCTTCTACAAGGAAACGACTAATGCCTTGCCGTAGAATCTCTGCTAACTTATTAGCTAGCAACTGATTAAGTTTATTAGCAAACTGATGCGAGCCAGGCAAGCTCGCTTTAAGGCTTCACTGCAACCCACGTGGCAAGCTATCTTTTAAACCCTCTATTAAAGCAGCTATTTCGCCAATAGCTGCAGCAACACCCTCTGCACTAACTTTGTCTAAGAAGGCCTTAACCAAGCCTGAGCTTTCAACCTGCCTAGGCACCTCCTCAAGCATTTGCTGATAATAAATATTAGCGCTTAGCAACTTAATACCAATTTGTCGCATAGCATATTTAAATTTATCACTCATCGGCTCTGGCAAACGCATACCTTGAGGATAGAGAAATCCACCTGCAAAACTAAAGTTAAGCGGCACCAAATCAGAATCATCACCTCGCCTACCAATAGGTAGCATGTCTTTTAAACGCTCAAGCTGATTCAGTGTGCCATTCTCCAAACAAGAGAACACTAACGCTTCAAAGCTATTTTCAGCTCTAAAAGCTTGCTCGTCATTACCAGTCAATTCCTCTGTAAACTTCCCACAAAGTACACCAGTAAAAGGAGTAAACAAACTCACATCGACTTGTCTTGCTAAACGTTCGCTCACACTAGAAACGTCAACCTCAACAGCTTGCCCTTCCTCTTCACCTTGCTCTGTGTGAGCAGCTTGTGCTAAACGCTCCTCTATAACTGTTACAACATCAACATGGCGAGGAGCAAGTCCAATCTTTTTATGCAGGCTTTTTTCACGCATAAAGATCAGTTTTCTTAGCTTTTCTTCAAGCTGAACGCTAGTAAGATTCTTTTCAGCAAGCTTAGTCTGATTAACGCTAGCAAGCACCTGATCAATAAAAGCTTCAGTTTCATCAGGTATTGGGAAAAACAGCGCACCAGCCTTAGTGACTTCAGTTAAGTGAGACCAGTAGTAATTATCAATTGTCATAGGGCTCGCTAGCACAGCGACAACTTGTCGTAACTCAGCAAGATATTCTGCCGAGAACCCGGAAAAACGCAGCTGTCGCTCAATCGCTGCTAGCATCGCATCAGTCAATGCTTCAGAGTGTAGAAAACCTGCAGCAGCTTTAATTGCTTGAGCGCTTTCCTCACTGCCACCTTCATCCTGCCAAGCACGGATACCAGGCTCAGCAAACCGTTGTAATTGATAATCAGCCTCTGCAATTAAGGCTAATGATTGTGGCTGATAAAGGTTAAAAACACCGCCTGCTTGTTGCACTAAAGGGTTTTGAATATTTAAAAGCTGCATTAATTGAGTTAAATACACCTGAGCACTACGAGCCGATAGCTCAACAAAGCGACCTGCTGCTGCAACTCGCTTTTTATAGCTGTTAAAGATTCATCACCTTCATCCCGCGCCTGTTGTTCCGCCTGTGCTGACTTATCAATTGCTAAACAACCTTTTAAAGCTGGGTCCGATAACGCCCCCTGAATATCTCTCAAAACAGCATTAAAGGCTTGTAGACGCTCTAATCTTTCTTGATCACCTTCAGCCAACGTTTCAGCCAGCTGTGGCGGTTCAGGCAAGACTTGTATAGCACGTGCTTGAACAACTAAAGGATGTGATTGTAGGGTATCCGTAGGCATAATCTTTATTCTTTTTATTATTGTTAGCCTGATAAAACAGGAATTTGTGGCTATAAAAATACCAAAAAAAGCTTAAGGAAAGCTTAAGAGAGGATTTTTCACTTGCCTCAATCAAGTAGTTTGCTAGCTAAGTTGCCCCTTTAAAAAAGCTTTGTTGCATAAACAGCAGAACAGGATAGATAACTCGACTTAAACTGATTTGTGTGTTGCTTTTGCGTAAGTAAAGCGCAGCGTAGCGAGCCATGTAGCAAAAGTAACGCACAAATCAGCAAGACAAGGTGTGAGAAAGGTTTTATGCAACAACACCTTTTAAAAAAGAGGCTGATTTTCTAATCAGCTTAGCACGGTAGGTCCCAAGCGTAGCGCGGGCCGACACAGCGTTTTATTTATGCTTCGTGTTGGCCTTCGGTGGTGTAACACACAATACTCCATTAAGCTCATGCCAATACCACCTCAGGACCAACCTACATTTTTATTAGCACCGTAGCCCGGATTGAAAGCACGTAGTGCTTGAAAATCCGGGGTTGAGTGAGACCTGTTTCCCCGGGTTTTCGCTAGCGCTCAATCCGGGCTACGCTCTAAGTTGATAACTCAGCAAACACTCACAATAAAATTTTTAAAACCCTGCACCTTGTTTCCTGTTCATTGCATCCTGACCAGCGCGTCCCTTCCTTAGAATAAGGAAGGTCAAGATAGATTTATAAAAACAAGCAACTTCCTTAACAACAAATCCCCCGCTCGCTACGCGAGCCGCCCCCTTTGAATCAAAGGGGGCTGTTTTTCAAACAAAATAACAAACACAAACTTCATAGCACCTACCTCCACAATCGAGGTCGGTTCGCAACCCTAGCTCCATCAACATCACGATCAGCACTAGGAAATAATGTCGAGCGATTCCTACCAACAGCACCCGCACAAGAACGAGTACGTCGCCGCACATCACTATCAGCATCTACATCACTAAGCGAGAATTTAGCGCCACCTACACTAAGCTCATCAGAACACTGGCGAAAATGCATCAATCCTGTTGTTTGTTGAACTGAGCCAACTTGACACATTACTTTTTCTTCGCCTTTAAGAAAACTTTGCTTTGCTACCACACCATGCCATGACTGCTGCCGACCAATCCCACGCTCAGATATCGGAATGGGGCCAGAAACAGAGATTGAATGTGCTCGGCCGCCAGCCAAACCTAAGTCTGCTCTAGCAGTTGTCTGCTCTCTGTCCTGCTTAGCAAGTTGAACATCGCCAACTTCAAGCAACATTTCATAAATTGCTTTACCATAGCTCCCTTCAGGCAAACTACACCCATCTTCTTGCAAGGCGAGTATCGCCTCACTCGCCACAAAAAATCCTCGCATCCATTGTTCTAAAACTGCAATTGCCTGTGAATCACCTTGCTTAAAAATCTTTTCTACACAAACTTGCAACTGCATCACCTTATCCTCATCCATTCCACTAAGCTGGGTAGATAAATAGCAATTACCCATTCGTTTTGGAAAAACTTCCTCGTAAGGTAAAGGCTCCCTTAGCGCCTCACCACACGCAATACCCAACACTTTCTGCAACTCTCCATAAGGTTCGATTACATCAATATTACGTTGCTTGCAAACCCCCTGATAAATTTCATAGCTTGCAATTAAGGCCTTACTCTCCTCTCTATATTTAATCATAATTGGCGCAACGGCCTCACGAAGCTGCTGCTCAGCCACTTGCGCTTGGTTATAATAGGCTATTTCAAAACGTAGATAATCCTTGTCACCACGCTTAGTATTTAAAATAGCTTGCAAGCGAACCATCTCAGCTTGATACCTCTGATAAAGAGGCGACACCTTTTCCCTATAGCCAACATAGAAACGCTTCCTCAAAGCAAGGTATTGGTCTTGTGCAGACAGCAAGGTTTCTATGGCCTCTCTACCTTCAACACCTACTCGCTGCATCAAACCAGCAATATAGTCAATATCAGCCAAAACCACTTGATAATCTCGCTTAGCTTTCCTTATAGCCGACTCACCTTTAGCTGAAACCTTTACTTCCTCGATTTCTTGGTTCGCTGAAAAAGACCGTTCAATAGCGCCCCTCTCTTTTTGATAAACCAATCGTTGCTGAGCAGCTAACAACATTGCTGAACCATGCGCTGACCCTTCATCACGCAACAAGCGCCGTGGCAATAAACTCTGCTCAACAAGAAGCTTCTCAATACCAAGTTCATCATTACCAAAGCAGTCACTAACAATTGCACGAAACAGACAGGCTTGCTGCCCCTCTATTCTTAGTTGCAACATAAGCTGTGAAAATAAAGCCTTATCTCCTTTAGCAAAGGTTGATTTCTGCAGAACAAACCGCTCAAGACTCAGTAAACCCTCAAGAAACTCTTTATTATCATGCGTCAAAAGCAACCGCCTTAACTGCCTGGCAAACATTTCTTTAAATGAGAAATCTCCTACAGTTGCAACAGCCTCACGAAACAACCCTGGCAAACGAGTACGGCTTGTCGTTAAAGCTAACAGCTTTCTTGCCATAACAATTTGATGAGTTGAGTTACCACGCTGCCTAATCGTAGTTACCGCAGCGACAACCGCTCTAATTAATCTAAGCCGTTGCTCATCTGTTGAAACCACCAAACTTCCTAAAGCTTTAGCCCCGCTCTGTTCTGTATAACGCTTCTTGCTCAGTAACAACAAACGATCTAATTTAGCTATTTCATCCCAGCACCGACTATCGTACTCAGCGGCACTCGCCTTATAGTCTAACTTTGCCGATAAACGCTTCATATCTTGTAAAACAGGAATCAAACCACCTTCTGCTTCTTGCAACCATTCTGATATGCTTAGTTCCAGCAACTCTTCCGGCAAACCCAATTGAGCAACTAGACCCTCATTAGCTTGCAATAACTCAGCAATGGTAACATCAACCTCACCCCTATTAACCTCATCGTAAACTAGCTCAAACAAGATAGAGCGTTATTTTGTCTGTAAAAACCAACTTCAGTACTTAGAAAAACCTTTAAAATTCTAAATGGCACTCTATTGTACCTGTCTCATCGCATAATATCTTAAATTAATTATGCTAATCAATCTAAAAAATTATTTATACCTCAAATTTTTCTCCTCTCAAAATAAATTATTAACTTTTAGGTAATAGCAATTATATCTCGTTAATAAGAACAAGAATGATCTATCCTAAAACCCTATGAAGCCTTATTATTCACTTCAACTTAAGTATCTAGGTGATCCGCTCCACTGGTCATCAATTTCCACTAAAACAGCTGATACGAGCCTTAGGCACGATTCAGTATTAGGGAAAATTCCAACTGTATGCGTCCTTCTTTTTACCTCTCTGTTTACGCGCTCAGCTATGTTACTGGTTCTTAATCTTTTTTGATGCGGCCTGTCAAAGTTCATCACTACTAAGCCCTCCGGTATATTCACTTCCAACCAAGAAGAAAGCTCTGGTGCTGTTTGCTGATATTTATCTACCGCCATAGCCAATAGTCTTTCCGACTCATGAATGTTTGAGGCATTAAATATAGCTGTAATCTCCTCAGCTACTGGTTCCTTCATTGAGCGCTTTGGTATGTGAGCCTGAGCATTTTGCTGCAAATGAAATTGGCAGCGTTGCCAAGGAACACTGGGGAACACAGCTCTTCTAGCGGCTTTTAGGCCAGTATGAGCGTCGCTAGTAATCAACTCAATACCATGTATACCTCGCTCAACCAACTGCTGAAGAAAATCACGCCAATGTACCTCAGCCTCTGATAACGCAACAGAAACACCTAGCACTGTTCTCTTGCCGGTTGATTCATCAAAGCCATAGGCTATCAATACCGCACAGTCTTGTACTGTGCCGCTAGTGCGCACCTTCTCATAACGTGCATCTAGCCAAAGATATTTTATCTTTCCTAACGGCTTATTTCGCCATTTCTTTAAATCTTCATCCAACAATTTAGCGCAACGGCTTACCTCTGTGCTTGAAATATCTGTTCCACAGAGTTGCTTTAGCACCTTTTCAACTTTGCGCGTGGAAACCCCATGCACATACATTTCAGCGACAGCCAGCTTAAGTGCTCTATCAGAGCGTACACCTCGCTCTAAGACTGATGGATAGAAGGCTTCATTGGAGTCTCTAACCTGCGGTATCTGTAGCTCAAGCTGACCTTGACCTGTGTTAATTAACCTTGGTTTAAAGCCGTTCGCATATCCGTTTCTATCGCCAGTTCGCTCATAAGGACTGGCATTTAAATGGCGCTCCCTTTCTATTAACATAGCCTCATTCATCAACCTGGAGACAAGCTTAGGTAAAGCTTCAAACCCCTCCATCGCTAAAACATGTATGGCTTCTTCGATTAAGTTCTCATTTTTATAGCAGCTCATTGTCATTCCTCTTTTTTGGTTAAGTTTACCTTAAAAGGAATTTCTAATCTGACTGAGTCGCCTGCTTATTTTCAGCAAGTCAATGGAATTTACAGAAAGGATGGCGCACTAGCCTCAAACAACCCTATTAATTGATTAGTAAAAGCAACCAACTTCTCTTTTACCTCATCCGATCCTTCTTCACGCACAAGTGCCAATTGATGTCTAAAAGGTTCACTGCCTATTGAAAAGCTTTTCCACAGCTTAAAAAAATCACCCACTTTTTCAGGTTGGGCCAATAAATCCTTAGCCTTTGTAACAAATGAATCAACATACCAGGAAGCTCGTTGCGGACCTAGCAACTGCTGCAGCTGCGGCTTTAAATTCGGGCAAAGCGTTTCAATCGCAGCTTTAAGTCGACCTAACGCTGGCAAGCTAAATAAAGTAAAATCCTCAGCAAGCTTTGCCAGCAAACCTTCAAATAATGGTTTTACTCTTTCTTCTGAGAACCAACCAGCCTGTCTTAAACGCTCCACATAGCTTGGCGTTAACGTCTCTAAACCAATCACCCCCTGATCATTAGCCTGATCTAAAACATCCTGAAGTAGTGATAAATGAGCAAAACGATTTAACGAATGGTTAATCTCACCTAAGCCCTCTTCTGTAAAAATGGCATCAGGAAGCTCATTATCCAAACAAAAAGCAGGATCTATAGCCTGCTGCTGAATTTTCAGCAAGGCTTGCTTTACCTCTCTGGGCAAATCAATTTGCTCCAAATCAAACGCAGCCAGCCTACGGCGTTGGGCATCAGTCAACAATAGTGGATACTGAAATAACTCAATTGGAAAACTCAGTTCATCTAAGTTTTCCCCAACGTAGTTACCACGTGAAACTATATCTAATAATGCCATCAAGCAACGATAAGCCTGTGCTGAACGCTGACAATAATCACGTAAAACCTCAACATTAGCAACAGGCAACCTTGCTAGCGGCTGCTGACTAAAACTTACATGCCTATCCGAAAAGCCCCTGTGAGACTTTAGGGGTCGCCTTAACACACGCTCCCAGTACTCTAAAAAACATCGAATCTGGATCATGTCGTCGGTTAAATCTGAAAGTATACTCAGCTAAATATGAGCTGAGATATTTTGAATCTACGCCATGATGAGTACCAATAACCCATGATTTTGCATTTGAAATAAACTTATGTACCCAAGGTAGCCAGCTATCAAGAACCTCCTTATCGCCACTAACTGTTTTACTTTCAACTTTAACATGTTTTAAATTAGTAAAACTGGGGCTATTATCCGTATGTAGCACAGAGTTTTTCTCAACATTTTTGTCAACAAAATTTTGAGCATCCTCCTTATTTTCATTAGCAACAATGACTTTAGCAAAGCCAGCTTTAGATTTATTTCTGCCACAATGGTCAATCCAATCCTTTGACTCTATTGCTACAAGAACATCAGTTTGGTTACCAGTACACCTCTTTCCGAAAACTCCGCCATCTAACTCTATGATATCATTAAGATTATATTGATCATCTCGCTGCCTTAATGCCTCACGAATCTTATGTAACATTCTCCAAGCTGTATCATATGATTTCATTTCTAACTCTAATTGTAATTCTAAAGCTGAAATGCCACGCTTACCTTGCGTCATCAAACATAGCGCTTTAAGCCAAATCAGCATTGGTGTTTTGGAGTGCTGAAAAATTGTATTCGCTCTGAGGCGCACTTCAAAATGACATTCTTTACACTCTCGAATTTCTGGTGACTTCTTTTTGTGCTGGTAAAATTTATCACAGCAACATTTAGGGCAACAAAATTGTTTGCCGTCAAATTTAGCAAGCCAAACCCATGCTCGAGCTTTTTCTTCAGAATCTAGCTCAACCATAATTCTATTAGATTTCATTTGATTATATTGCATCTTCTTGCCTCCTCTAGGAAGCAAGATTAGCAAAAATATTACTTTACAGGGACTTTTCGGATAGGCATGTAAAAGTATCCGTCTTATTTCAGCATGATGCTCATGCTGCGCTCTCTTTAGTTTACTGCGCCTGTGATGAGCGGATGGTAATTAATTCCGCTAGCGAAGGCATAGAATAGTTTTTTGTAATTCTGTCATATATATAATCGAAGACATTAACTGCTAGGTTTTACATGTCTCAGTAATTGTAACCATTGTATCCTTAGCTTTCGTTCCTTCTTCACTCATAGTATGAAGGTGTACATCGCGCATTCTAGCCTGCTTCCGAGCCATCAACTCTGCTGGATTGTTATGTAGAGGAAGCTCTGGCTTTTCCAGCACTAACAATAGCTGCCTTTTCTTTTTTAAGGTGAGCTCAATTTGTTTATCTAGTTTCTCGTAGCCAGTGATTGTTGAGAATAACTCAGTAAACTCATTGGATAGCTTATCTATCTCATCTTGCCCTGGGTTCTTTTTATATTCAATGAGCTTATGATAATAATCCCAAAACCTATCCAAGAAGCTGTCAACAGAGTCTTGGTGCTTCTTAAAAATTGGCGTCAGCTTTTTATAATGCCTACCCTCATGAACCCAGCACAAGGCGAGTGATTCAGTAATGAGCTTAAACTGTGGCGCATCATCGGTAATGAGTGTTTCTATCGCATAAGGACTCTTTCTATATGTTGAGATAGCTGCCGCATCAGTAATCAGCTTTCTATATTTTGGAAATTTTTTATCACCTAATACCTTATCAAGAATAACTTCCAGCTCCTTACTGTTTAAGATAGTCGATGAGTGAAATACCTTTAAGCTTTCGATTACCTTGTGGGGTAAGTTCATAGTAGCCAGTAAATTAAAAGCGGCCTCATTTAATGTGAACCCAAAGTGGTCTTTGCTTAACATTTCAATGACGCTTAATCGACTTTTACTGGTCAGCGTAAAGTAAGCTGAATAATACTCATTACCCAATACATTAACATAACGGTTTTTCCCATCCTCTCTAGCGTTGGTGTCATCTAGGTGCTGGTAGTTCGTGGATTGTAAACCTGCCTTCACAACTTCTACCTTCTCGGGCTCAAGTATCGTAGGTGTTTTAATTGTGAAGCTATGGATGGTTGATTTACTAATATCTATGTTGGCGGTTTTATAAAATGTCTCAAGGCTTTCTAGCGTCATACCACCTTGAGTATTTAGGAAGCTTGTCCAGCTTTTAATAGTAGGGCCGAACTGGCCCTCATAACCAGTTGGCAGAGGTGCTGTATAGTGTTTGTTTTCAGAAGGGGAGTAATATTGTTGGCGCAAAAAAAGAGTGTTATTAGCAGCAATTTTTATATCCTGGATAAGTGTTTTCTTAGAGCCATTTGGCACAGCATCGCTGGGCAACGAATCTGGATTAATTGTTAGTGTCACTGTATTAGAGACTTCGAGATTTTTTTTACTAGATTTTGGCTTTCTAGTTTTATTGGTTTTATTTCCTTTTCTATCCTTCTCGGAGGAATGATCCTTGTCCTTGTTAGCGCGCGTTTGCTTTCTAACATTAGGCTTTCCTTGCTCACCTTTATATTTATTTAATGCGTTATTTAACGATTGCACCTTGTCTTCTAGCTTTATGATTTTCTCAGCCTGACTTTCACATACATTGCTAAAATCTGTTTCTAGTGCTGTTGGTGTAACAGTATTATTAAATCTCTCAATGAGATCGGCTAAAACTGATTTGTCAGGTTGTTTTTTCATAGGAAGAGTATACCACGGGTTTGAAAAGGTAAATTTTCCCCACACAGATGGCCGTACTGCTGAAATTATTTTTAAGCCATGAACCTGATCGATGAAAAAATAATCCGAGCATACAGCGTTGTTATAGAGCGCACATCATGCTTTTATGACACACGATGATTCCAATATAAAATTTCCAAATTTGCACGAAAAAGCTGTCAAGAACTTTTTGAATTATTTTCAAATCATGCTGATATTGAACGGATACATGTAAAACTTAACACAACCAAACGCTCAACTGCCCCTATTGGATCAACCAAAAACTGCTGCCGGGCATAATCAAGGCGCACTTGTTGATCTAACTTGGCATCAAGCAATCCTAACCTCAACATCATATCAACCTTAACAACATGAGCTTGTAAAGCTGCTAATAACTCCTGTAACGTCCCACAATAATTTAGAGAAACCATCTCAACCTATTTTGCGTGAGATGGTGTCAAATAGTTAACCTTTTAGCTCATGAATTGCCTGATTAATGACATCATCCGGTATATGGTTTAAATTCATATTAGCGGCGATTAGCAACGCATGTCGCATGAGCCTATCAACATAACGAAGCCTACCTTTTGTGGCCATGTGTACTGCACGAATACCTGTTTCAGTGAATAAGCTGCTGCTCATTCCTGCCTTCTCAAAAGCAGCGTGAATAATGCTCTCAAAATCCCTGCTATCTTCAATTGCATGCCACCTAATAAAGCACTGAATTCTAGAGTTGATAGGTTCATAGGCTGGTCTCTGCAATGTTGCTAGAAGTGATGGGAGTCCACATAAGATAATCGTCATGACGTCTTTGCTGTCAAAACTGAAATTAAGGAAGTCAGGTAATCGTAGAATGAAATCATTACTAAGCTGATGCGCCTCGTCTAGGATCCAAATAGGCTGAACGTTTTTATCATGGTAGAGCGCGATCAAGCTCTGCTTCAAGTCTCTCCAAAGTTTAGAGAATCGGTAATAGTTTTCTAAACCTAGATTTTCGGCAAGCTGAGAGTACACATCAAATGACCGAAAGTGAGTGTCTGATTGATAAATGACTTGATGGGTCAGCGGGTTGAGTTTATTGCTCCAGTATCTTAGCGCCGTGGTCTTTCCTGTCCCTGAGTCGCCAGTAATCACTGCTAAGCCGCGTGTTTCTAGCAAACCATTAAGTTGCTGTTCTAGTCGCTTTGACTGCGCCAATTCAATAATGTTTGATTTACCCAATGGATCAAATTTCAAGCCAAAATGTTGAAGATACATCTTACTCATCCTCCTCAGTGATATCCAAATCCTCTTTAACTTGGTTATAAACAATCTCAACTAGCGAGGTTTTTCTTGCTGGTTGTTCCGGCATCTGAGGTCTAGCTCGGGTTCTAGAAAGGTTGTTATGTTTGTCCAGCTCTCCCACTGCACCAAGGTATTGATATTCCAATGATTCGACGTGACGGGCGGAGTCACTATGCGGATCAACCACTAAATAAACCTCTTGTTGAGCCAGTTCAAATGGAACTTCAAAGAGTCGATTATTCCAGCTTACCGTGCCATCCTTCCTGACTCGGCGCTTAATGCGATGCAGGAAGTAATCATCTAGCTTATCGGCCAAACAACCTAACGGCTGAATTTTAGTGAGGTCTTGCTGATAGCGTTGTAACGGGGTCATCTTGTCAGGCAGGGCGCTTTGCGAGGCTTGATGATAAACACGCTCAACCCAAGCCCAAAATCGATCATTCAGCGCATTGAAACTATGAATGGAATCCAGGTTGCATTCAGCTAGGAATTGCTCGCGTACTGTTCTATGCCAACGCTCTAGTTTGCCTTTGCTTTGCGGTTCATAGGGCCTGCCGTAAATCAATTGAATTTTCAAACGAGCACAAATGGTTTGCAACGTTTTAGCACGGTAGGCAGGGCCGTTGTCAATGATGAGCTTAACAGGAAGCCCACGTTTGAGTAATACCTCTTTCAACACATGCTCAATAGTAATGGCACTCTCATCAGTACAAAATTTACTGTGACAGACCAACCTTGAGGCATCATCAAAAATACTCACCAAATAGCTTTTAACTCTTCTTTGGCCATCGTAAATCGTTGGACCATGCATGACATCGCCATACCAAATATCACAAGCTGTGAGCGCCTCAAATGAGCGGCGCTCAATTTGGTTAGAAGGTGTGACTGTTCTTTTAGACAGGCCGTGTTTTACTAATAAGCGGTGAACTGTTGCGTGAGATAATTCACCTCGTGCTACCTTCCCTTGAGTTTCTAAGAGTTTAATCACGGTCGGAATTGATCTTGAAGGGCTTTCCTGTTTAGTGGAAATAATTAACTCTTGTAGCTCTGGATTGATGTGACACTGGCCTTTGTCTCGTCGAGTTTTAGGAACTAATCCATCAATACCCTGCTTTAACCAGGCGTAATACCAATTCTCAATTGTTTTAGCACTGAGGTGAACACGCTTACTACCTGGAATGTTGTAGGTTTGCTGGGACAACCTTTTAATAATGCTCTTGAGCTCACCATGCTCAAAACTATTTCGGCTACATAGTGACTGACAGAAAACCCGCAAAGCCTTTTATTTTCAATGTTTCGGGGCGAACTGGTCACATGAAGATTTTCAAAAAACAGCACTAAATACTCGTTTTCCAGCTATTTACAGCTTATTTTCGATATAATGCCTTAATCTTCGATGATTTTTCGCCACAGCATGGTAACTCTTCACTGGAAAGCAAGAATGACAAGACTAGCCCAAAATCCACAAATGCAAATTGGCCAAGTAGATATTTCTAAAATTCAAATCAGCTCTAAATCACGGGATGACATTCCAAAATTATTAAAAGGGCTACAGTTTATTTATAGTACACCCTCTGTACGGAAGGAGATTTTCGAACTACTAGAGGCTCAGATTGCACCTGAGGTTGACAAGAATAATGGACGCCCTGGTATGGAATTATGGAAAATATTGGTCATGGGAGTACTCCGCCTGAGTCTAAATTGTGATTATGATCGACTGCATGAACTTGTGAATCAACATAAAACCATTCGTGAAATGCTAGGGCATGCTGATTTTTTCGATAAAATAGAGTATCAGCTGCAAACAATTAAAGACAATGTCTCGCTACTCACTCCCGAGTTGTTAGATGAGATTAATCAAGTTGTTGTGAAAGCTGGTCATTCATTGTTAAAAAAAAGTGAGCCTCTGCGAGGCCGTTGCGATTCCTTTGTGGTTGAAACAGACGTACATTTTCCAACAGACATAAGCTTACTGTTTGACGCAATGCGCAAAATAATTCAGCAGGTGGCCAAGCTGTGTGAACACAGCGGATTGAGTGACTGGCGTCAATATCGATATAACATCAAGCATCTGAAACGGCTCATGCGAATAGCTCAACTAAAAAAGCGCAGTAAGAGCAAGCAAGCAGATCAACAAAACAAAAAGGACAAGGCAATCAAGGATGCTCATCAGGAGTATCTCAATATTGCGCAAAAATATTTAGATAAAGCACATGCCTCAATAAACGCTATCCAGAAAGCCGATCTACTGAAGCCGCAAGATGCGCCACTGGTTGAAAGTATAGAAATGTTCACGGTTCATGCAGATCGCCAAGTTGATCAAATTAAACGCCGAATATTATTGGATGAAAAGATCCCGCATGAAGAAAAAGTCTTTTCTGTCTTTCAGCCACATACTGAATGGATTGTAAAAGGAAAGGCTGGTGTACCAGTCGAATTAGGAATGAAAGTCTGTGTCTTGGAGGATCAACACCAATTTATATTGCATCATCGTGTGATGGAGAATGAGACTGATGACAAGGTCGCCGTATCTATGGTTCAAGAGACCCAACAAAAGTTCCCAGAGTTAAACACATGTAGTTTTGATAAGGGCTTTCATTCAAAAGAAAATCAATCTGCGTTAGCAGATATTTTGGAAGTTGTTGCATTGCCGAGAAAAGGTCGACTCTCAAAGGAAGCACAGGAAATTGAAAAGTCAGACTCGTTTGTGAAAGCGAAACAAAAGCATTCTGCGGTAGAATCCAGTATTAATGCTCTTGAAGTTCATGGGTTGGATCAATGCCTAGATCACGGCATTGATGGCTTTAAGAGTTATGTTGGCTTAGCGATTGTTGGAAAAAACATAGATCGTATCGGAAGTCTTATACAAAGAGCTGAGCAAAGGAAAGCAGCGCGACTAAAAAACGCATTCGAGGTCGCAGCCCACCGTTAGCTGCCTAGTCAGCCTCAGAATATCCCATTGTATTCCAGAAAGCAGGGTGCTTTTTTTCGTATCAAAACAGCGAGATTTCATTTTTTTGTACGCGGCCAGGGCTTAACATGCTATTTTTATTATGATCTCGCGCGGATATAAAAAAATGAAAGTGTAATAAAACAACAAAGACTAAGAATTAGTAGGTTTTCTGTCAGTCACTACATAGCTCACCTAAAACACTTAGGCGAAACAGTGCTGTTGGGTGAATGGGCTTGGTCATTTTGCAATTCCTGTGTGATTTAACTACTTGCAATGAGTTAATCACAACTTGAGTTGAGAATGCTACGCTCAAACTGTGTGGGGTCGTGAGGTTTACAGAAAATATCCATCTCAACTTTTTTTCACGTTAATTAATTATGGGATGCTCACTCCTGTGTTGTTAAGAAAAAGCATGATGCTCGATAAATCATGCTCACCAAGGCAGGCCAACCAAAACGCTTGTGGATCACTATGTCGCCCAAGCTGTAACCACAACGGATGTGCTTTGATATGGAAGGAGTAATCAACGAAGTGGTCAACCAACCAGTGAAACCACCTAGCAACGGTGTGTCGACTAACACCTTGCTCCTGACCTGATGAGCTAATACTTTTCCCAGGAGCACGCTCATTAACACTGCCTGCTGAACTGACCAGCAATACCAACGCTTTGGAGAAAGTATCTCAGGTAGGGTTGAACAAGTACGTTTACATTGATGACAATAAAATCTCAAAACAGGGGTGGGATTTAAAGAGCGTCCTTTACCTGGGTTCCTATCTGGTTTTCGATCATATGATCCATGTGACCATAGTCCACCTGCACCGCAATGGCTGCACTGCTCTGGCCTTAGTAGCTCTGGATTTTTTTTCAGCAGGATCAGGTAATCACTCAGGCTTTTAATCGCTTTTATGATTCTGCGCATGACTAATTTCACTATAGTTTTTATATCAAGTTATTTTACCTTGATAGGTTACTAAAAACCTTGTTTATTATGAGATAAAACTAGCTCAATTCCCCTAAATAAAGATAGACGTAACACTTCCCTAGACAAGACATTACAAATTACAGGCTTTGTCAATAAAGCCTGCAACCCAGCCAGCAAACCTTCTGTATTTCGCTGGCCAATATCATCCAAAAGCTCAACTAGTGCAGCATTCTCATCGATAACCTTGAGCTGCTCAAACATGCGCCCCTTTAATACCAAATACTCGGCCAGCAACTCGCCACCACTACTAAGCTCTAAAGCAACCACATAACAGGCTTTCATATAAGTACTAGCGTCACCTTGAAGCGCTAAGCGCTTAGCACGCAAATCAGCAACACTGTCACGATAAACTGGTGAGGTTAATAAGATTTCTTCTAACTCACTACAATAGACCTTCTGCGAAACTAAATACTGGGCGAGCTTATGCTCGTTTGTAGTTTTAGAATCCGGCTTGAAGATTGAGAATCCCAGCAATAATATTAAATCTCATATTGTGTTTTCTGCGAAAATTCCTATACACCTCCCCAAGAATGCGGAATTTTTTAAATTTTGAGAATTGATGTTCAACCCTAATACGGATCTTGCTGTGATTACGGTTATCCTCTTTTTGTTGAGTAGTTAATTTGCCGCCTTTGGGCTTTTTATGAGGTAAGTTAACCAAGGGGTCAGTATGTTGAATTCCTTGGTATCCTAGATCAGCATATTTTTCTGCTGGTGGCAGTGGGCTGCCACGTTGTCGGATCTTAATATCATGAACCCTCCCAGGCATTGTTTGAGAGACGTTGATTATTTTTCCGGATGTACTCATTGCTATCTCCACCTTTTGAGTATGTCTTTTCTTTTTACCAGAATAATAATCTTTACGTGGCTTCTTCTTTTTGGGGCGCTGAATAGGCTGCTCCGTTACATCCATTAATATAGCGCAAACCGCATCTTCTGTTAGGGTTCTGTCTTTTTTAATATGAATATGCTTGGCCACTAAGGGTTCTAAGCGTTTAAATAAGCGGCAGACATTACTGTCATCCAAACCAACAAAGTAACCTAAGAATTCATGTGTTACATAAGTGCGATAGTACATCATGAGAAGCAAAAGGCGATCATGGTGCGTGGTGAGTTTCGGGCGCCTTCCCAGCTTACTAAACTCATCATCAAGTGATGACTTCACTTGTTGGTGTATCGTTTCAAAATCATCAAGGGTCAAACCAGTTAACTTTTTAAAAATACGCGGGCGGTTACTGAGTTGCTGATAGCTTAATAGCATATGCCTTTCCATGAATGATTATTAATCAGGCAATTATAAGCAAATTTTAGCTAGTTTCTAGAACTGCCCTTAGTTACGCAGAAGGTCTAATAACTATCTGCAGTTAATTCTACGCTTTGCTCAGCCCTTATCTTAGCTATAGCATAAGAATAATAACGCAACCAAACTGCATCATAATGAGCTTGTAACTCTTGCCGCTCTGGACTTGCGCCACGCGCAGCAATCATCTCAAAAGCATCAATCAGGCATGCTTTATCGAATCCCTCTAGCACAAAACCGCAAGCTACAGCAGCCAAGTGATTTCGACAAAAAATCAGTGACTCGCCCACTCTATTTCTTTCACAAAAAGCCAGCTCGGCCTTTTTTTCCTCTGGTGCATAATAGTTAAACACATTGCCCAGCTTAAACAAAGCCTGCCAACTCTCAGCACCAATCCCAGAACGTTCCATAACAGAATGCCACCTAGCCCAGTAGGCTTCACAAAACCGCATGGACTCTGGCCAATCAGAGAACTCTGACTTACTAATCAACTGAAACAAACTTGAAATGTCAAAGTCTCTCTCAGCCGCAAAGCGTTGCAAAGCGACTAGCGCATTATTCTCCTGCCCTGTCAGCCACAACTCATCATTACCTAACAACTCTACCAAAGCACTCAACACATGCTTTGCCAGCAAGCACTCTGCCAAACGATTATGCAAACCAGCAGGAAAAAAGCCTTCATCATGCTGAAGCAGCAGCCTCGCCTCAGCAAATCGACCGACAGTAATTAACCGACCAACTCGAGCACACCAAGCTTGTTGTTCTACATCACCAAGCTCAGTCATAAATCGAGTCATTGCAGCCCAATCAAACTCACCGTCATTAAAACCACCAGCAAACCCAGGCGCGGCAAGCATATTATCAACTCGATACGACAACCGCATATAAGCTAAGCTATCCTCCCAGTGTTTAACATCTCCTGCTACAACTTCATCTTCAAAATCACGCCACATGCCGGCCTGTAATAAATGCAATAAGGTATCAAATACTCGGCTATAAGCCGTATTAACTTGAGCCTCAGTTAACTTAGCCAGAATTGTTCTCAACTTAGCTTGCAAGCTTGACATTCTGCCTTCATCTAACCACAACACCATTGCTTCAAGATCTTGGCGATTAGGTAGCTCTCTCTGACCATTTAAACCATTCAAGGCCGCTTCTAACTGAACTGTAAAATCAAAATCATCCACTAAAAAGTGATCAAGAAAAGCTGAGGTTTTTATAAAAGCCGGTTCAAGCTGAAGGAACTGATTTGCCAATTCACTGCCATTATCTGGATTATCACAATAAGCTAATAGTTCAGCTTTCTTAGTCGCCTTAAATTCATAGCCACCGGTTTGACTCTTATAAACAATTCGCTCAGGCAAGCTAGCGAACAAAGGCCTTAAGCTGTTTAAATCAATTCCTTTAGCTAAAGCAACCCGCACCAACATCAACAGGCGTGCTTCAACAAGGCTGCCAGCGCCCTGATAAACTGTTAACTCTTCGCGCAGCCTCTGATCACCCAAGTCAGTACGTATCACTACAAACTCTGGATCGCCACTAGATACTGAGAACTACCCAAAATTGTTATCTCCCTACCTGAACTGAATTCGATAATTCTTTTTGTTCTTCTTGAGAAACACTATTTTCTTTAAAAAATTGCTCTACTAAGTGATACGTTAGAAGTTTTCTAATACCCTTCGCAATAAAGTGTCGTGTCACCTTGCCCTTACCATCTCCTAATTTAGCTAGCATAATTGCGTAATCGTCATAAGCTTTTTCCTTACCTATCTCATACAAATATGAGGCCACATAAAAACATACAGCCAGTAGATTTTGTATCCCTTTAAAATTTTTTATCTGCATATTTTCCCAGCCTAGTCCTTCCTTGAGAAATTTAAAAACATATTCAATTTTCGCACGAGATAGATAGGCTATGTATACCTCATACGCCTCATCAAAAGTCGTTACTTTTTTATTAGTTAATAGCAGCATGTCATTCTTAAAAATTCTCCTACCATCTCTGCCTGTAATTTGGATTTTAATTGCATTGATGTTCTCAAACTCTCCAAAATAAATAGTTATTTTTCCGTCTTGTACGCAATTCTTTCCAACTGTTAACTTTTGGAATTGCTTTTCGCCTTGAGCATCAAAATCAGCGTTAATCAGCTTAAGCTTTTTACCATCATCACCTCTACCTTCTATTGTTCTTGTTATTTTTGAGCGAATAATAAAGTCTTGATCTAGGTTTGTATCAATTAGTGAGAGATAGTCATTATCATCAAACTCTCTATCTAGAATATGGGTAATGGTTGCATCTTCATTCTTTGATTTTAGGCAGATTCCTATTTTTTCTATTTCACGAATAGACAGCAGCTTTTTATTAAAGTAATCACCAGATTCATAAAGACTCTTGGCCTCTTTATCTCCCTCAAATGGCTTTCCAGCCTCTATTTTCTTAATATGCTCAGCTTTTAAAAACTTAGGGTCTTTATTGCTGTAGCTTACATGCGATAGTAGATGCACAGCCTTATCACCAGGTACTAATGCAACTGCGTTATGCGTGCTGTAACCATTGATAATATCCCCGTCCAGACTCCTTACTTTACCTAGATTTTCAGTTTGCTTGCTATGTGGCTTTCTAATATCAGAAGGATCATGAAGAACATCAATTTTACTGGCGTGTGAAAGTTTTTCACAGCTCTGTTCTAACAATACATCATTTGTTTTTATTGGATCTAAATCGGTGCTTTTATTTTCACCGGTAAGTGTACGAATCATCTTTTTATACTCATTGTTATCTTTTGATGAACTGAACAACTTACAACTACCTTCAGTTAATAGCTTTCCTACAATCGTCGATAGATTTTTTTAAAACAACTTTCCCAGTTAATTTTGAAAAAAGAGGGGCAGCGTAATCGGCGAAGTTTAACATTTATACTCATCTCGTTAGTCTTGTTAAAAAGACAAAGCATAGTCATTTTTACACAATATTTCAGCATTATTTTGCTGATTTAAATTTTGGGTAGTTTTCAGTAGTTAGTGACTGACAGAAAACCTCGAAAGCCTTACGCATCAACGCTTGTAGAGGATTTTCATAAACGAAGATTTTGACTTTTTTGCTATAAATTCATTAAAAGCGGTCAATTTAGACACTAATGGTGGTTAAACAGTAAATCTTCGTTTGTTAAAACAACCTGTATGCCTTACGTAGCAACGGTTTCGGGGTTTTCTGTCAGTCACTAGATAATAATTGATTATTGCAAGCTCCAACCATAGTACCAACGTTACCCGCTAATAAATCAATCCCTCCAACGTCAAATGCATCCTCATTACAAGCAACAATTAGCCTATCCAACTCTTCCAAACACCTCCTTGCCGTAACAAAGCCTTTGGCAACGCTCATCTCACGCAAAGCAGCAAACTGAGCTTGCAAGGTTTCAGCTTTGCGCAACTTTTCTTGCGCAACAAATTGTCTCGCGAAGGCTTCTCGAATTGAGTCTGATCCTTGCTGCTTAAGCCCTTTAGCATAAGCCGTCCCAAAAAAGTTTGACCATTTATACCAAAACGTTGCCTTTACCCTGGCCAAATTTGATTTTTCAGTAGCTAACTGCTGTTTGGCATCTCTAACTTGAGCTCTAAGCGCAGCACTAGTTGAAAAGTTCTCATCCGTAACTTTTTCAGCAAAGTCATGTAACATCCACCTATCCTGGTCAGGTATCACCCGTTGACTATTGCTTAGAAAATTCTTAACCGCCCTAACTAGATAACGTAACTGTTCTTCATCATCACCTAACAAGGCGAGCAAATCGACTGAACTAGCGTCATCATGTGCGACAAATGCAGCTATCTTACCCATCGCTTGTTGATAAAATTCAGGGGCTATCGTACGACTACTAGCCAGCAACTGTGGTGCAACTAAGTGATCGCAAAGGAAGCTTGCTAACTCACGACTATTAATTCTTTTTATTTCAGACTTTTTGTTTTCTCCCATATACCTAGCTGACAAGAGCAAAGCAGCAGGAGACCATGAACGCACTATTGGACCAAAGCAAGTTGCAATAGTCACTGGCTTAGGACTACTAATAAGCCCATCTAAACGCTGGGCAGCAACCGGTGCCAAATCTTCCTCGGGCAAAGCAGCTACTTTTTCTTGCATGGACTCCATATCATCTTGCAGTACAGCAGCCTCTAACTCACCACAAATTAATTGCTGACGTAAGGCTTGCTGGTAGGTTGTAGCTTGATTACCAATACCAAACAGCTCACCGGGCGCAAGTCGGCCAACGCCAAGGCTCTCTACTTTTCGCTCAAACCGCTGATAGCTGATTTGGTCTGTAAATGATTTAAAGACACTACGTTTAGCAGGCAACACTTCCTGCTCTATATCGACAAGATGCTGCATTACTTGTTCGTAAAGCCAGCTTCTCTTACTAGAGTATCTAACTAAATCTGCAAGCTCTAACGCCAGCACCTCAGCAATGCCATCACCAAGCCCTATATCCTCATTAACAAACACCACCAACTTGGCTTTAAATAAAGCAAGACGCTGACTATCATTACCTCGCTTAACTACAACAGGGTAATATAAACCAAATGCAGGATGTAAACTCAACTGCTGACTTGCTTGCTGCATAGCCTCTAGTTTCTGAGCTAATTGAGCTTGAAATGCCAACCTAACTTGATCGGAGAAAACACCCGAAAACCCTATTCTGGCATCAATCTGGCTAACTAACCAAGTTTCCAAATCCATATCAGCTCGTTGCTCAATAGACAATGCTTCATAGTATTGACAAGCAGCCAACATGCAGTCTGCAACCCGATCATCATCCTCAGCACCTATTGCTAAGTTAGCAAACTTAGCAATAGCATCAAGCTCACTACCATCAGGTAATCGTTCATAAGATTCTAGCAACCATTGTTTAAAGAACTCTTTAGATGCATGTGGTCTCACCAAGAAAAACTGATTAACAAAGCCTACCAGTTCATCAAGGCTCAATCGCCCCCAAGCTCGCTCTAGAAAAGCGATAAATAATTCATTACATTCCTCTTGATTCACCTCTAGTTTCAACAACAACCAATAGCGACCAAGTTGTAGCTCATCAGCTCGTAGGTCAATTGCAATCCCTTCTCGCAGTTGCTTACAAAGCTCATTAACACACCACCCTCTAACTTCATCCGTTGCGTTAGTCAGATAGTAGTCAGTAATTTTCTGACAGAAGAGATCAACATTTTCTGTCTCCTCATGCAGGTCATTTAAAGCACGCGCTAAACTTATTTGCATCGACTCAAGCCGCTGCTCTTTAGTACCAAAATGAGCGATAAGACTAACTAATTGCTCACCAATTTCTTGTGATCTAGCAAAACAAGCAGCCAATGTTTCCATTCCTAGCCTACGATTCAACTCACCTTGCATTGCTTGAGTAAAATAAGGATCACTTTTAACGGCAACTAAAAGCTTACAATCTTGATCAATACTCCACTGCCTTTCGGCGTCATCATCAATAGCACCATAAGCCGAGCAATTAAATGACCTACCTTTATCAGAAAAGCCAAATTGCTCAGAGCTACGCATTAAATAACAAAACCTTGCCACAGCCATTCGAGCTAAAGCACTAGGTTGTGCAGCACATAAAGCTGATACTTCCGACACAATGGATAACAACTCAAAGCAAGTGGCCTGGACCTTATCACCACCAACTTCTAACTGTTGCAAATAACGCTCCGACGAAACCGCACAGTCAGCTAACAAACAGCAACTTTCCCCCGAGTCATATCGTACCAACCACTTAAGCCGAGAAACGATTTCATATTGGTAAAGCGCCTCAACCTCGCCATCAACTCCAATCCAATCTAAAGAGTGAACCAACTGAGCACCTTGTCTCAATGCGGCTGAAAATAAATCCGCCGCATTCTTTAAACAACGAATATCTCTATCGATAAGCTTAACACCTTCCTCTTGCAACAACGCCCCAAGCAACTGCGCCCACCTGTCGTCACGAAGGTAGTCGAAACCTTGTGCATAATTGCTAAGCAGTTGTCGAAGGTAAGCAGCCGGCGCCTGTTCTGTCCCAGCACAAAGTGTTGCAAGCGCATCAGCTAAACGAATAAAGCTGTTATCGTGCAAACGCGAACCAACTCGAAGCCCCTCTAAGCTGCCACTCTCATACCAAACCAAGAACTCCGCAGGAACCGGCAACGAATCTAGCAGCTCGTACCAAAACCCTTCTTGCTTGATAAGCTCTGCTACTAGCACCAAGGCATCTAACCGCTTACTAGTGACAAACTGCGAGCAAAAAGACAGTAGGTTATTTAGCTTTCCTTTTTTAATAAGCCCGTAACTGCCATAACCCTCAGCGTGCTTTAACTCCTCGATAAAAAATCTAATTGGCTGCTTCGACTCAAAAGTAGCTTGATGCTCGGCATCAGCATAGCTTCGGATAAAATCAACCAATTGAAGATAAGCTACCGCACTAGCTTGATACTTAAACTCATCTCCCTCACGCTGATAAATTGCCGGACTCTCGCCCGAAAACAATTTAACAACCAAGCGATTAGCGACATTTCTAAAGCGACCAACACCAATTGCCCTCACATCTGGCAATGACTCACCCACTTGCTGAAGCGCTCTTTTTTGAGCTCTAGAAAACCGCCCAAGCTTTGATATTTCAACTTCTATCAAAGCACGTAGGGACTGCCTAGCTTGAACTATTGCCTCTTCACCAGCCACACAAACCTTTAACCCTAAGCTCGTCAACAGTGACTGAATATCAAGCTGGTCAACTTGCTCAGCAAAACTCTGAACTTGTTGGCTAGCCAAGCTCAAACTCAATAATTTAGTTCCTATTTTTCGCATCGATTGCGAGAACTGTTCACTAGGCGAAACAATACGACCAAACGCAGCAGGGTAGAAGAATCGCCCTTGTGGGTAAAAGTAAAGCTGCAAACTCTCTTCAAGCAACAAATCATCTTCTGGCATCTCATTAATATCAAATACACTAGCTAAACGCTTTACCTGTTCGATATCACCATTCTCAAGACAGTAAAGCACCAATGCTTCCATACTATTAACAACAATAAGTTCATCAATATCACTTTTCCCCAAAAGTTTTCCAGACAGTGAGCTAAACAAACTGACATCAGCCTGACGACTTAAATTAAACTGAGTAGCTGCCAAAGCAGGCGCGTGAGAACAGCCTGATAAAGCATCAACATAACTAATGCTACTTAAACGCTCGTTAACTTCTGTAAGCATATCAATACTACGCTGTTGCATATTTGCACTATGCCTGCCCGCTTGACGCCAATCGATTAACCTTTGAAACTGCTGTTGCAAATAACCCTCAAACTGAACCAGGTAGCCTTCTCTAAACTCTAACTCATTGCAAAACCGCGCAATAAACTTCTTCTTTGCCAATCCTTCATCAGACGCACAAGCTTCAAACCAGCTTGTTAACAAGCCTAGCTGACTGCGATTAAGCCGCAACACACCAGCCTCATCAAGCTTTGGCAATGCCTGCTTGACAGCCTGCTGAAACTGTCCAAGCATACCCTCCAGACCTTCATCCGCCCGAACAAGGGGATCAGCAACTCGAGTTACTTGGCTTAAATGAGCCCAGCAATCACCCGCAAGCTGCAAATTAGCAGGAAATAAAGCCTGCAAAGACTCTAAAGCAGAAAAGTATTCTGATGAAAAACCTGTATAAACAATCTGCCTTTCAATGGCAGCAAGCATGGCATCAACCAATTGCTTTGAGTGGAGGAAATCAGCCGCCCTAACTAAACACTCCCGCCCAACCGGCTTACCACCCAAGCTAGACCAGTCAGCACAAGCTGCTCGAGTTGAAACTTGCAACTGTCGATCAGTTTCAGCCACTACTGCTAATGACTGCCCAGGATAAAGGTTAAAAATCCCACCACTACTCTCGAGAAATTGTTTTCGCTTTTCCTCAATAGCAGCACAGGCCTCCTGCAAACTCCTTTCAG
Source organism: Gammaproteobacteria bacterium (assembly GCA_965196985.1). Lineage (GTDB taxonomy): Bacteria > Pseudomonadota > Gammaproteobacteria > UBA12402 > UBA12402 > 2-12-FULL-35-23. The sequence goes on from CBDALO010000016.1 coordinate 71,332, forward strand.
TTGCAGACTCTCTACCAAGCTCCTCTACATTCAAACCAAAGCTATTTGCAGGTGCGGCGGTAATATCTTGATAATTTTTTTGCAAATAATCTTTATCAGCCAACCACTCAGCAAATAAAAACCGGACTGGTTTTTTACTTGCTAAATATTTTTCTAATATCCACAGACGGCGATAAAGGACTCGAGCTAAACGTTTAACTTCTGGATCCTCTAACGGTGCAGACCCAAATGGACCGCTTGGCGCTTCATCACGCTGACGCAAAAATGCCCGCCGCACCTCTTGCCAATACGCTGTTAGCAACTTCATTTCAGCTTGCTGCCAACGGTCCAAGCAAACATCCTTATATTCATCTAGCGTTTGCTGAGAGATCCTTTCGACTCGAGCAGTCAGCCAAATTGCCATGACTTCGCAACGAGCGGTTTGATTTAACTGCACATCCAATTCACGCAATTGCTGTAGTTTCCCTTGCTGACGATTCGTAGCAGGAAACTCACCAAACTCAGACTCATAAAGCATTAATAACGCCTGCGTTTTTGCTTGCTCAACCATGCCAGGTTGAGAAACTTGCAAGCGAGCATTAATGAGCTCCTCACAACGTTGTTTTTTTGCACTACGCACGCTTTCTTTTTCATCAGCTAAAGTACTTTGTCCACGATAACTATCGATAGCCCTTCTTCGTTTAGCATCACTGAGTTTAACGAAATAACTAATTTTTAGCCCAGCCACGCGTTGCTCTTTTTGGTATAACTCACGCTCAGCAGGGGGAACTGCCTGGCTAGCCCTTTGTTTAGCTTCCTCATAACTATTCAATAAAATTTTATGAACACTAGCTAGTGCTTGTTGAAAAGCGACGTCAGACTCTGCTTGCTCACAATCAGCATAAGCTGCCTGCACCTCAAGTTGATCAAACTCAGCCAAGCCTCGGCGACCTATGCTAGTGCGCCATCCTTTCTGTAAATTCCATTGACTTGCTGAAAATAAGCAGGCGACTCAGTCAGATTAGAAATTCCTTTTAAGGGTGCTGCCTTTATATAATGTAGAAAATATAGCATAATATACACTTTAACTTGATTACGGATGGTGTTTGGATGTTAGCTAGAATTCTCTCTGATGAAAATAATGAATTAACTATTGAGCTCAAGCTTCCACTAAAAGGATCCATGCTTGAATGTGAGGATGCAATTCTTGACGGCCTTAATGAGGTTGGAACATTAGCCACTGAAAAAGCTTTAAGTAAGTTTGATGCAGATGGCTCTCCTATCCATGTTGGAAAAATAAAGCTAACAGCACGAAGTAGAGATGAAGCAAATTACCAAACGCCTTATGGAGTTGCTCGAGTTAAGCGTTATGTTTATCAAACCTCTAAAGGCGGGAAGATCTTTTGTCCTTTAGAAGATAAGGCTAGAATTATCCAAGGATCAACACCGCGATTTGCAAAAATAATCTCACATAAATACTCAAACTTACCTGCTCCTAGTGTTATTGATGATCTCAAGGTCAATCATAACCGTAAAATCTCACATTCATACTTGCAACGGGCAACTGATTTTGTTGGCGGTATTGCACAAGCCAAAGAGGCTGAGTGGGAATATGAAGAGCCAAAGCTTGATGCAGGCATTGAGATGCTAAGTATTAGCTTAGATGGTGCATATGTTCTCACCGTTGATGATGGTTATAGAGAGAGCATGGTTGGAACTATTTCCATGTATGATAAGCATGGTGCACGCCTGCACACAACCTACGTTGCAGCATCACCAGAATATGGAAAAGATGAATTCTTTAATAGGCTTGAAAAGGAAATAAAGCTGAAAAAGAAATATTACCCTGATGCTAAAACAATTGGCGTTGCTGATGGAGCAAAAAATAATTGGCCATTTCTAAAAAAACATACTGATACGCAAATTTTAGATTTTTGGCATGCAACTGAATATCTCGGTGAAGCATCAAAGGCAATATTTACCAAAAAATCTGAAAGAGATGAGCGTGATGTTTGGCTCGAAGAGAGATGTCATGACTTAAAGCACAAGTCAGGCCGGCTTCGCCGGCAACTTTCTAAGCCTCTAAGAGTTTAGTCTTTACAAAGCCACGAGTATTATTAAGTCTCAAACTAGTCAAACCTGCCCATGGAATAATAACGAATAAAAATAACACACCTGCTATAGAAATTGCTTCAGGTAGCTGAGCAATAACTCACCTACTATACGCGCTTCTCATTTTACTCTATGAATAATGAAACGCTTTAGTATCAAACAAATCTTGGTAACCAATCAGAACTGGTGGAACTTTCACACCAAGTACAAAGATAAAATCAGAGAAGCTATTGTCATTGGCATTGTTAAGCTGCTTAGCTGCAAACATCCTATGCGTGGCCATAAAGAGTATCATTGCAGTAATCCAAACTGTTCACACGTCAAATACATCCGCCATACCTGCAAAGCTAAAAGCTGTTCATCGTGTGGTAAAAAAGCCACAGAAGTATGGATACAACAACAGATGGCAATCTTACCCAACACTACATGGCAACACATCACATTCACCATGCCCTCTACTCTTTGGGACTGCTTTTGGACAAACAGAGAGCTTCTTAATTTACTCCCACCATTAGCAGCAAAGGTGTTACTCAAGCTTGCTAAAAACAAGAGGGTTAAACCCGGTGTATTTATCGCGCTTCACACCTTTGGCAGAGATCTAAAGCGCAATGTGCATCTTCATGCGTCAATCACTCTGGGTGGTATCAACAAAGAGTTAACACAATGGAAAAGCCTCTACTTCCATCAACCTACACTAATGTCCATGTGGCGTTATGAGGTCATTAACCTTTTTAGAAACCACCACCAGGACAAAGGGCTTATTCTGCCAAATCAGTTAGCCTCTACACTGAACCACACTTTCAACTTTAATCAACTGCTTGATCAGCTTTACCAAAAACGATGGGTAGTACATTGCGCAAAGCCCTCAAAGAATCACAAACAAAACGTTAAATACTTAGGTCGATACACCAAACGTCCTCCTATTGCTGAGTCAAAAATTAAAAACTTTGATGGGAGCAGCCTCAGTTTTAATTATCTTGATCACGTCTCTAAAACCTACAAGCAATTTAAATTAACCGCGGAAGAGTTTATTGCTCGATTTATTCAACACATTCCTGATGTTGGCTTTCGTATGGTGCGTTATTATGGGTTTCTTGCTAACCGGGTGCGAGGTGAGATGCTACCCAAAGTCAGACTCCTATTAGGTGAAACTGATCCAAACACACCCCAGGTCAATTACCGCACCTTAATGCAAAATAATTTTAACATTGACCCCTATGAATGTGTTCTATGCGGTAGCCAAATGTTTTTAGCTAACTGCTGGTATAGACAACCTAACCGTTACAAATTGCTATCAAAGCATCGTGAACTCGCCTTACTGAAAAAAATCTAATAACTTCCTAAGGGGGTAGTCCGTCCAAAACAACAAATAACAGCTAGTTTTGGCTATTGTTTGTCATAACTAACCCTGCCCCACCACTAAATCGATTTTATAAAAAATACCTGTGCTAAAATTACTCATTTTAATTGGTGGTATTTTTACCAATTGACACATTGAAATTCCTTAATATCAAGAAAGGTGCGGCAGGTAGAATACTTGCTGAGCTTAAAGAGCATCTAAATAAAAAACTGAATAAATCGCTTAGAGAAAAGCTAGAAGGAACAATTACGTATTTTGAAAATAATATTAAAGAAAAGCGAATGTCGTATCATAATTTGATTAAGCAGAATGCACCAATTGGCTCTGGCGTCACTGAAGCAGCATGTAAAACAATTGTTAAACAAAGATTAGGCGGATCAGGAATGCGCTGGAAAGACAAGGGAATGAAAATCGTTTTATGCTTGAGAACACTAGTAAAGACTAAAGGCAGATGGGATCAGTTTTGGGAGAAGGTCAATGATTTTGGCGTGCCAGCAGCAATATAGCCTACATTATATAGAGGCAGCACCCCCTTTTAAGGTAAACTTAACCAAAAAAGAGGAATGACAATGAGCTGCTATAAAAATGAGAACTTAATCGAAGAAGCCATACATGTTTTAGCGATGGAGGGGTTTGAAGCTTTACCTAAGCTTGTCTCCAGGTTGATGAATGAGGCTATGTTAATAGAAAGGGAGCGCCATTTAAATGCCAGTCCTTATGAGCGAACTGGCGATAGAAACGGATATGCGAACGGCTTTAAACCAAGGTTAATTAACACAGGTCAAGGTCAGCTTGAGCTACAGATACCGCAGGTTAGAGACTCCAATGAAGCCTTCTATCCATCAGTCTTAGAGCGAGGTGTACGCTCTGATAGAGCACTTAAGCTGGCTGTCGCTGAAATGTATGTGCATGGGGTTTCCACGCGCAAAGTTGAAAAGGTGCTAAAGCAACTCTGTGGAACAGATATTTCAAGCACAGAGGTAAGCCGTTGCGCTAAATTGTTGGATGAAGATTTAAAGAAATGGCGAAATAAGCCGTTAGGAAAGATAAAATATCTTTGGCTAGATGCACGTTATGAGAAGGTGCGCACTAGCGGCACAGTACAAGACAGTGCGGTATTGATAGCCTATGGCTTTGATGAATCAACCGGCAAGAGAACAGTGCTAGGTGTTTCTGTTGCGTTATCAGAGGCTGAGGTACATTGGCGTGATTTTCTTCAGCAGTTGGTTGAGCGAGGTATACATGGTATTGAGTTGATTACTAGCGACGCTCATACTGGCCTAAAAGCCGCTAGAAGAGCTGTGTTCCCCAGTGTTCCTTGGCAACGCTGCCAATTTCATTTGCAGCAAAATGCTCAGGCTCACATACCAAAGCGCTCAATGAAGGAACCAGTAGCTGAGGAGATTACAGCTATATTTAATGCCTCAAACATTCATGAGTCGGAAAGACTATTGGCTATGGCGGTAGATAAATATCAGCAAACAGCACCAGAGCTTTCTTCTTGGTTGGAAGTGAATATACCGGAGGGCTTAGTAGTGATGAACTTTGACAGGCCGCATCAAAAAAGATTAAGAACCAGTAACATAGCTGAGCGCGTAAACAGAGAGGTAAAAAGAAGGACGCATACAGTTGGAATTTTCCCTAATACTGAATCGTGCCTAAGGCTCGTATCAGCTGTTTTAGTGGAAATTGATGACCAGTGGAGCGGATCACCTAGATACTTAAGTTGAAGTGAATAATAAGGCTTCATAGGGTTTTAGGATAGATCATTCTTGTTCTTATTAACGAGATATAATTGCTATTACCTAAAAGTTAATAATTTATTTTGAGAGGAGAAAAATTTGAGGTATAAATAATTTTTTAGATTGATTAGCATAATTAATTTAAGATATTATGCGATGAGACAGGTACAATAGAGTGCCATTTAGAATTTTAAAGGTTTTTCTAAGTACTGAAGTTGGTTTTTACAGACAAAATAACGCTCTATCCGACCTATTTGTACTTGCTGATTTAGCCAAGCAATTTCACCTGCAACTCGCTGACTATCACGATAAACTTTATCCAATCGAACAAGTTGCTGCTCTACCATTAATAAGGCAGCTACTTCAATACCTTTCCCTTGCTCACCTGCTAAATCAAGCCAGGCTGCTCTTAACCTATCTTGCTCAGCAACAGCTAACAACGCCATAATCTCTCGACTGTAACGAGAGCTATTTACCTCATCCAAACGTGCTATTCGCTTTTGCGCCGGATTTTGTCGCAATGCTGTTGTAAATCGATGCACTTCACTTATCTCAGAGCCTCGCCTTGGCCGCTGCCTACCTAATTCGGTCATCTCGCCTCGGGCTTGCAACATGGAGTCAACTGCAAGAGAACTAAACAACTCTTCAGTATGCAAGTACTCCCTGAAGGCAATAAGACTTTGATTAAAATCTTCTAATAAACCTCTTCTACCCATGTACGAAGCATCTACTGAACGAGACTCTAGTAGAGAAGGGTCATAAAAGCCTGGCATTCCCTCAGTTAACTGAACCGCTTGAATACTTTCCAACCAACCTCTTCTAGCTGTATTAGGCACCCCTGCCAAGCGAAGGTCTAATTGAGGGGGAAGAGAAAAAGCTGGCATTCTTTTTGCCAACTGAAACATAAAATTAATGGAGTTGTGCGCAGTTAAGTTTGGCATAAAGGCCTCCCGTGGTCTTTGTTATCCACAAATAGTTCCCACAGGTAAGCTTTGCTTACACTTGCTATCCTAAAACGAATGCAAGCAAGCCTTATGCTTTACGTTAACAAAGCAACCTTAAAAAAAGCTTAACAAAAAGTGATTTATGTAAAGATTTGCAATTTATTCATGTTTTATTCAAACAAGAAGAAAAAGTACTTAGCTAGCCCTGAAAAGCTATCCAAGTAGTTGAGAAGCAAAATAAATCGGGAGATTATTCAGAAACCCCAGTTCGGAGTTATGGCAGCCTTGGATTTAGTGAAAAACTTATATAACCTTTTGAAATTATTACTAATAATGGATGTGGTTATGATACATGAGCGCGAGGTTATAGAGTTATTTTGTCGCATAGATGATTTTGCTGAGGAATTTGCAGCACTTGAGCGCAAAGATCTACTCCCTTCATCTGCAGAAAAAAAGTCAGGTCCACCTTGTTGTTTAGCTTATAGCGAGATTATGACAATCATGATTTTGTTCCAAATGATCGGCTATAGAAACTTTAAATATTTTTATACTGGCTTTCTAAAAACATACTGGGGACATTACTTCCCTAATTTACCCAGTTACTCACGTTTTATTGAATTGATGCCTAGAGCGCTAATGCCACTGACAATTTTTATTACTCTTAACGGTGGCAGGCGTAGTGGCATTTACTACATTGACTCAAGTTGCCTACCAAACTGTCACATTAAACGCACTAAACGCCACCGCACATTTAAAGCGGTTGCAAAACTTGGAAAAACATCTGTTGGTTGGTTTTTTGGTCTGAAACTTCATTTAGTAATCAATGACATAGGTGAGTTAATCGCCTTTAAAGTCACGCCCGGCAATCATCATGATTTAGCTGCAGGTGTCTCATTGTTTGAAGGGCTGGAGGCTTTGGCCTTCGGAGATAAAGGCTATATTGGGAAGGCTGTTTTTGAAAAACTACTTGATAGCGGTTTGAAGTTAATTACACGCAAAAGAAAAAATATGAAAAATGCGCAGCCACTTAGCGATCACGAGCAACAGTTATTAAATCAGCGAGGGATCATTGAGACTGTTTTTGGCTGCTTGAAACATAAGTTTCATATTTGGCACACCAGACATCGCTCGGTTGCAAATGCTATTACACATCTTGTTGCTGGGTTGGCTGCTTATATTATTGAGCCATTAACAATTACTGCAGTGAAAAGGTTGCCAAGCAATTAGAATTTAATTACTTGATCACTATTAACTCCGAACTGGGGTTTCAGAAGAAAGTTTTTCAGTAAAGGGCTAGCTAACAACAAAAATCCGAGAGATTTTTGTTGAGTTGGAGCTAAAAAAGGTCAGATTTGTTCGCTGGCAAGGCGGGCCGAGAACCAGCGCGGAGTGTACATAAACGTACATGAGCACTGGAAGCGCAGGCCCAACACAGCCAGCAGGCAAATATGGCTTTTTTTAGGTTTAACTACTCAGCGCACCCGACGCATGAGTAAAACCGCCAACAAAACAAACAAAAGAATGGGCAAGCTTGCCCCTAATAACGGTGGAATTTGGTAGACCAAACTAAACGAACCAAAAAACTCGTTAATCAAGTAAAAACTAAACCCAGCTACTGCTCCGGTAACAATACGCACTCCCATGGTCACTGACCGTAAGGGGCCAAAGATAAAGGGTATCGCCAAGAAAATCATGACCAACGACGCAAGCGGCTGTAAACTCCGCTGCCAAAAAGCTAATGCAAAACTTGCTGATGACATACCATTATGGCGTTGATAACGCATAAAATCATACAAAGCCCATAACGACATCTCTGCTGTACTGTTTCTGTCCACGCCTAACAGTTTCGAATCAAGCTGTACTTCCCAAGGCAAATTCGCATAGTGAAGAATATGAACAGCCTCAGGCGTAATAAGGCTCTCAACCACTTGGTGCAACACCCACTGCCCTTGCACATTACTTGCTGTTGCCGCTTTTAAAGAAGCAGTCATTTGATGCTGATCGTCAAACGAATACTCAGAAACACCTATTAACCGCTGCCCAGGCAAGACTTGTTGAATGTGGATAAAGTTATTGTTGTGTTTAACCCATACGCCTTCTGCAGTTTCAGCCATTTGGCCACCACTCTCGGCAATAACCTTCATATGATCAGCATAACGCTGCGCAATCGGACCAACACCCTCACCTAGAGCACCCAATAAAACAATCAACAGCAAAGAAGCCATCAATACAGCAGAAACAATACGCCAAACGCTCACCCCTGCTGTACGCATCACCACTAGCTCACTGCTTGTTGCTAAGCTACCTAAAGCTAATAGGCTACCTAATAGGCCAATCATGGGAAACAAACTGTAGAGATTGTTTGGTAAAGTCAAAGCCGCATAAGCTAATGCCTGTAACAAACCGTAATTACCATGACCAATATCACCAAACTCACCAACGACTAGGATAAAATACTCCATCCCTAAAACGATGACTAACACCAACAAAGTTAACTTAATAACAGTAGCGCCTATATAGCGCGATAAAAGCCCCATCACTCAGCTCGTCTAATAAATGAGAATAAAGGCAGGCGCATATGAAACTGCCTCTGCAGCAACACCAAACCAATCAAAATAAATAATAAGTGTATCCACCACATTCCTAACCAAGGGGGCACTATGCCAGAATCAACCCACTCACGCCCTAGGAACAATAAGTTGGCATAAATAATATAAAGCACTATTGCTGGTAGCATACGAGCAAACCGCCCCTGACGTGGCTTTAGCATGCTTAGAGGCAATGCTAGCAAAGTTAACACTAATACTGACAAGGGAGCTGAAATACGCCACTGTATCTCAGCAGCAATATGGCGATTCTTAAAGACCAAAGGCAAAAGCACCGAAGTAGGCATTGAATCAAGTTCAGTCGGCGTAGCCGTTAATACCTGCTGGCCAATACGAATGCCATAAGTTTTAAAGTGTGCAACCTGGTAGTTAGTCTGACCGGGAATACCTTTATATAAGGCTCCATTATTTAATAAAATATACTGACCGCCGAGGCGATGATTAACAATGCTATGCCCACTTTGTGCTGAAAGCACCTCCCATAGCTTCTTTGGAGCAGTGGATAAAGTACCTTGCTGCTGATTTGTAGTTGATTTGACTTTTATCTGGTTAGCAACAAAAACGTTTTCCATTTTTTTGCGGTTATTTGCTAGCTTTTGAATATAAAAAACCTGCTTACCACCATTAGCTGTTTGGAAACGACCCGGCATAATTGTTTGCATAATGCTTGCTGACTTTGCCATCGTCAATACTTCATGACTCCGCAGCTGCATAATTGGCTGAACCCACAACGACAGTAGTGCCACCACAATAGTAACCAACAGGGCAAAACCTAAGGTAACTTTGATAAAGTGTTTTTCAGAAAAGCCGCAGGCAAAAAGAGCTGTCATTTCAGAATCGACACATAATCGACCATATCCCAACAGGATACCAAGGTATAATCCCAGCGGTAATAATAAGCCCAACAAAATTGGCATCTTTAATAAAACAATGCGAAATAAAACCCAGTTAGCGTACTTACCACTGGCTACATAATTTAAATAACGTACAAACTCGTTACAAGAAAAGACAAACAATAAGATTAAAGTCACAGCCAGCAGGGCCTGTAAAATCTCTTTTCCTAAATACCTAACAATGATCAACTAGCTGTCCTCACACAAACGCAGCGATACATCACCTGACCTAAAAGCCTTGACTTCACCCGAATCAAGCTGCAATAAAAACTCACCTTCAGCACCAACTCCTTCAGCAACTCCTTGCCATTCCTGTTGAGCGTTAAACAGCCTAACCTTCTTCCCTACAAATGCATCACAACCCTGCCAACTTTGATAAAAAGCCTTAAGTCCTTGCTCTTCAAAAAGCTGTAAGGCGGGCAGCAGCTCATCCAGTATTAGTGCTATTATGCGATTCCGCTCGGGCTGAGCCCGCATAATACTTGTTAAATCAGCTACTAACCTAGCAAGTTGCTGATCATCCGGCTTGGTTAGGTTAACACCAAACCCTATCACCACACCAAAGCTACTTTCCGCAAGCTGTTTTGATTCAATTAATATGCCCGCTAGCTTTTTATTCGCAAACAATAAGTCATTAGGCCATTTAAGCTGTAATTGCTCAGGCAAACCATAACGCAACAAAGCCCGCCGCAGCACAACAGCAACCGCCAAACTTAAGCCAGCTAACTGGTTAGCTCCGCAATCAAAGCGCCATGATACCGACAAACAGATTTGACTACCATAAGGGGCAACCCAGGTACGTCCACTTCTGCCTCGCCCTTTCGACTGAAATTCTGCCAAGCAAACAGTCGCTTTATTTTTTGAGCAGGTCTGAGCGTCTAATCGATCAAACAAGATATCATTAGTCGATGTTACCTCGCCAAGCACTAGACAGTCTGCCAACATTGCTTGACTCTGAACGCTTAAACCTTGCTCAATCATTTCTCTATTAAGTAGCTCTAAAGAATTTGTTAGCCGATACCCTCTACCAGGCTGGGCGACCACTTGTAAACCATAGCGCGGCAACTGCCTTACTAGCTGCCTAACTCGAGCAAGGCTCAACGAGCTAGACAGAGCTAACGACGACCCAGAATGAAAATATCCATCACTAAGCTGCGCAATAAGTTGCTTGATACTGTCCAACTGCTATCCCACCTTTATCAAAGCACCGATTCTACCGGCTGACTTTGATTAGTAAAGCAAAGTTGGACTATCTAACGCAGGTCGATGCGCCCACTTTTCAACCAAATGCAAAATATCCGATATCTTACTATTCACCACGAAACACCTGACAATTGATCCCCCTTCTCGAATCCATTAAACTGCCCGGTCTTAAATAATGTGCCTCAAGAGGGATTTATGCAATTTTTAACCATGTCTGATTCGCTAAGCCAAGCCAACACCGACTGCCTTATTATTCAAGTTAACAGCAACAGAAAACTTAACCCCATTGCTAGTGAGATTGACCAAGCAACTGGCGGGCTAATTAAATCAACACTTAAGCTAGGCGATTTTAGCGGTCAGTTAGGTGAAAGCCAACTACTGACTAACCACGATGGTATAAAAGCTAAGCGCCTCTTATTAGTCGGCTGTGGTGACAAAGAAGCTCTTAGCGTAAATGAATTTCGTCGCCTTATTAAAACAGCACTCACAAGCCTAACAAAAACCAAAGCAAAAACTGCCTTAAGCAGCTTGCACCAAATTGCTATTAACAATCAGTCCATTGAATGGGCTATCACTGAGTCTGTACTACTTTGTGCTGAGCATTTATATAGCTTTACTGCTCTGCGCTCAACCAAGACTGACAAACCCAGCCTAACCAAGCTCAGTCTCTATGCAGCCAGCAAAAGCGAACTTAGCAAAACGAAAAAGCTTACTCGCCAAGCGGGTTTAATTGCTGAAGGTATAGCCTTGACCAAAAACCTTGCCAATACGCCAGCTAATATCTGCAATCCGACTTACTTAGCCAAGCAAGCAAAAACATTGGCTAAAGAATTTGATCGCATCAGTGTTGAAGTCATTGATGAAGAACAAGCTAAAAAACTTGGCATGGGCTCATTCTATAGTGTTGCTCAAGGCAGCGACACCCCAGGCAAAATTATTATCATGCAATACAAGGGCGCCAAAAAAGCCAGCGAACGACCAATTACTTTCGTTGGCAAAGGTATTACTTTTGATACCGGCGGCAACTGCATCAAACAAGCCATCCCTATGTATGGCATGAAATACGATATGTGTGGCGCAGCAACCTTGTTTGGCGTTATCAAAGCCTGTGCTTTGCTAGAGTTACCCATTAATCTAGTCTGCGCAGTTGCTTCTGCAGAAAATATGGTAAGTGGTCGAGCTACTCGTCCATCGGATGTTGTCACCAGCCTTTCAGGACAAACTATCGAAATCACCAATACTGACGCTGAAGGTCGCTTAGTTTTATGCGATACCCTAACTTATATTGACAAATACAAACCGAGTAAAGTCATTAGTGTTGCTACTTTAACTGGTGCCGCTATCGTTTCTTTAGGTTATGAAACCAGCGCCTTAATGGCTAATGATCAGAATCTTGCGAATGAGCTACTTGAAGCAGGCCTTCGCAGTGAAGATCGCGCTTGGCAGTTACCACTGCATGAGGATTACCATCATTATCTTCAGAGCAAGTGTGCCGATATGCTTAACGGCGCATTATCACGCACAGCAGGCACTGTTATCTCTGGCTGCTTCTTATCTAACTTCACCCAAGACTATCACTGGGCTCACTTAGACATTGCCGGCAGTTCAATTATTCAAGGCAGCCAACCAGTAGCTTCTGGGCGCCCTATTCCACTATTAATGAACTATCTCTTAAACCAAACTAAGTCATGAGCAAACAGATAGACTTTTACATCTTATCGACAAGTGAAAGTATTCCTTTCACTTGTCGCCTATTAGAAAAAGCTTTCCAACAGCAACATCGCATTCACGTTAAAACTAGCGACGCAGCAACAGCCAAACAACTCAATGAAACGCTGTGGACATTTCGTGATATCAGCTTTATTCCACATCGCCTTGAAGGAGATGCCGGATCACCACAAGCACCTATCACTATTGGACACGATGGCAGCTACAGTGATGACGCTGATATTCTACTATTAGTTGATACAACCTTACCCTCTCATCATGAGCGCTACGCACGTATTATTTTTGTTATATCGAACCAAGAAGCTAACAAACAACAAGGTCGACAAAGCTACCAACAGCTCAAAGAACAAGGCCACAGTATTCAAGTCCATAACGTATGAGAATTTAAACAATGGAAAAAACTTACGACCCTAAAGCAATTGAAACCAACCTCTACCAAAACTGGGAAAGCAATGGCTACTTCTCTCCTTGTGGTAAAGGGCCTGCTTACTCAATTGTCATTCCCCCACCAAATGTTACTGGTACTCTACATATGGGGCACGGCTTTCAGCATACGCTGATGGATACACTAACTCGCTACCATCGTATGCGCGGTGACAATACGCTTTGGCAACCAGGCACCGACCACGCTGGTATTGCCACACAAATGGTAGTTGAAAACCAACTAGCCGCTCAGGGCACCTCACGCCTTGAGCTTGGCCGAGAAAAGTTTATTGAACGCACCCAACAATGGAAAGAACAATCAGGCAGTACTATTTGCCAACAAATCCGTCGTCTAGGCGCCACGCCTGACTGGGGTCGCGAGCGCTTTACTATGGATGATGACTTTTGTGAGGCAGTTAAAAAAGTCTTTGTTAAGCTTTATGAAGAAGGTTTAATTTACCGAGGCAATCGCCTGGTCAACTGGGACCCCAAACTACACACTGCCATTTCTGACCTAGAAGTTAGTTCAGAAGATGAAGCAGGCTCACTGTGGTACTTTAACTACCCACTATCAGATGGCAACGGCCAACTACAAATCGCTACCACACGTCCTGAAACGATGTTAGGTGATACAGCTGTGGCGGTTAACCCACACGATGAACGTTACCAATCGCTGATTGGCAAGACTATCGGACTACCACTTACTAAACGTGAAATTTCCATTATTGCTGACGATTACGTTGACCCAGAGTTTGGTTCAGGCTGCGTGAAAATTACCCCAGCACATGATTTTAATGATTACGAAATCGGTAAACGCCATCAGCTAGAGCAGATTAACTTATTCACCATTGACGCCAAAATTAACGATAACGCTCCAGAAAAATATCGCGGCTTAGATCGTTTTGCAGCGCGACAACAAGTTGTTGCAGATATGGATGCGTTAGGCTTATTAGCCAAAGTAGAAGACTATACGGTTAAAATTCCACGTGGCACTCGCTCTGGCGTGGTAGTCGAACCTTACCTTACTGACCAATGGTATGTTAAAGCGACTGAACTTGCTGGCCCAGCGATTGAGGCTGTTGAAAAAGGCGATATCGAATTTGTTCCCGGCAATTGGGCAAAAACTTATTTCCAATGGATGGATAATATCGAAGACTGGTGTATTAGCCGTCAACTTTGGTGGGGGCATCGCATTCCCGCCTGGTATGACAACGACGGTAACGTTTACGTTGGCCACGATGAAGCTGACGTACGACACAAACATCAACTAGCAGACTCAGTCATTCTTCAACAAGACGAAGACGTGCTCGATACCTGGTTCTCTGCGTCACTCTGGCCTTTTGTTACACTAGGCTGGCCTAATGATTTAGCAACCCTAGAAACCTTCTTTCCTACTGCAGTGCTAATTACTGGCTTTGATATTATTTTCTTCTGGGTTGCTCGCATGATCATGATGAGCTTAAAGTTCATCGGCAAAGTGCCTTTTAAACAAATTTATATCACTGGTCTAATTCGTGATACCGAAGGGCAAAAAATGTCAAAATCGAAAGGGAATGTCATTGACCCGATTGACTTAATCGATGGCATTGATCTAGACGGACTGATACACAAACGCACCGTAGGCTTAATGCAGCCACACATGAAACAAAAAATCGAGCAGCATACTCGCCAGAATTTTCCAGAAGGCATTGATGCCTTTGGCACTGATGCAGTTCGATTTACTTTCTGCGCACTATCAAACAACAACCGTAATATCCGCTTTGACCTTAATCGTCTTACTGGCTATCGCAATTTCTGCAATAAATTATGGAATGCTTCTCGCTATGTACTAATGAATACTCAAGACAAAGATATTGGCGATACAGGCGGCGCGATTGAATATAGCCTAGCTGACCGCTGGATTCTATCACGTTTGCAACACACCATTGAAAAAGCGCATCATTATTTCTCTCAATATCGCTTTGACTTCCTAAGCCAGGCACTCTATGAATTTATTTGGCACGAATACTGCGACTGGTATTTAGAACTTAGCAAGGCCACGCTAATGGATGATAGCACCAATGAAGCAGTTAAACGCGGTACCCGCCGCACATTATTAACGGTATTAGAAACCGTGCTTCGCCTTGCTCACCCGATTATTCCATTTATTACTGAATCAATTTGGCAGGCAGTTAAACCTGTCTTAGGTTGCAAAGGTGTTAGCATTATGCTGCAAGCCTACCCTGAAACAAATAAACAACAAATTGATACTGAAGCAGAAGCAGCTATTAGCTGGTTGCAAGCTGTAACTTTAGCCATTCGTAATATTCGCGGCGAAATGAATATTGCTCCAAGCAAAGCCTTACCTTTATTTTTAACCAAAGTTAGCAATACTGACCAAACAGCCTTACAAGCTGTTATGCCATTATTGCAACGCCTAGCCAAACTTAGTGCCATTGATTGCCTTAGCGAAGGCGAAGCAATACCTTCTTCAGCAACCGCCATTGTTAATGGCATGGAGCTTCATGTGCCTTTAGCAGGTTTGATCGATATAAAAGAAGAATCAGCTCGCCTACACAAAGAATCCGCTAAACTACAAAAAGAAATCGATCGCCTGGCAAATAAGTTAAGCAATGAAAACTTTGTGGCGAAAGCACCTCAAGAAATTGTTGCCAAAGAAAAAGAAAAGCTCACTAAATTAGAAGCAACTTTAGAGCAGCTAAGAGGCCAGCAGGGAAAATTAGCTGAGTTGGGTTAACTGCTTAGCGTAGTAATGTATAGTCTGGCTTGAGCGTTAGCGATAAGCCAGGGGCAAGTTTGAGATGAACCCCGGATTATCAAATGCTGCGCATTTTCAATCCGGGCTACACGCTATCAAGCTTATAGTGACTATTGAGCTTCCGTAGTACGCCCCCCTCCTTAGAATAAGGAGGGATAGGGTGGATTTATAAAAATAATCAACTTCCTTATAAATTTCCCTTAGCACTAAAGCATCCAATTAATTGTCGTTTATTTATGCTCAACATGAAGTTTATTGCAAAACGCACCGTTCACCCTTTTCAGCCCGGAACGATGACGCGGTTGCTGCACCCGAATCAGAGGTAGCCTCACTAAAAAAAACTGCTGGCGCAGCAGAGGCTGCAGCCACCGGTTTCGCTGGCACGGGGACGCCCACAGGATACAAGGATAATAACGTAGGCGTTAACACATCACGGGGATGCCCTGTTAAAGCGGACACTTCATCAAGTAAAGCAGTAGCGCCAGCGCCTACAATGATTTGCGCCACCACGGCTGTACTTAAAAACATCGCGCTATTCACCTTACCATCCATCACTTTGGCAATTAAGCTCATGGCATGTTCTTTGGCGAGCGCCTTATAACCGTTATCAATTATTTCCACTTGTAACTTCGCCCGCAAAGTAAAAAACTTTTTGCCGATCGCACTTTTTTGTAAAGCAGGATCCGTGTGACTGAGCTGCTTCTCAGCGGCAACAGTAAACAGCCTCGATAAAGCTGACAAGCGACCATCCACATCGACACGATCAGGAATCATTTGCAAGATCCGTTTGTAACCGTTACGTTTACGAGCATGCGCGGTGGCATCCAACGCTCTACCGGCACCTTCTGCAACAGCAGCAACACCAGGAATAAAACTCACAAAATGACCCAAGATTCTGGCGGCGGTTTCGTAGTTAGGCCCACTCACCCTCACCTCACCGGTCTCAATAATACGGGCAGCAGCAAAAACAGATTGCAAAGTGGAATTCATCACTGCAAAATAATCACGGCGATACACTTCAGCTACAATACGACGACTTAACTGTTGGACAATAACTTTCGCCGGATCTTCTTCCAACGTAGCCGGCAAACGCCGTTGCAGGCGTTTATCCACCATTCGACGGACTCCCTTTTCCTCAGGTGTAATCAATGAACCAGTCAACGAGTCCCGGGTATACACGCTCTCGGCTTCTGCATCCGTTTTTGCCAACAGGCCACGTCCTAAATCTAGACGCTCACTAACCTCGGCCAGCAACGCCGCCACGTCCTCGCGTAACGAATCAAGCCTCATAGCCCGAATTAAATACCTTTGTGACTCCTTTGCTAATTGTAACTGCTGCTGCGGATACTTCGCTGTGCCTGCTAGCTCATACGCCAATTGACCAGCTTCATAAAGCAAATCAATATTATCTCCGTCTGACGCCAGCGCCGCCTTAATGATTCGGTATCGTGTCGGGTTGCTTTGATGCTCGAGCTCTACAGAGGAAGGCGCAGTTTCTCTTCCCAACGCGCTAACCGCTACCTCTCTCCTCACTGAAAACTTCTTTCCTGCAGCCGAAACTGCCTTTAAGTCTCGGTGTAACCGGAGACTTTTAGGCTTGGCTTCTATAGAAGCTGATGCAGCTCCTCCGCTTCCCGATGCGCTTGCGACTACCTCTCTTCCCGTTGGAAACTCCTTTCCTCCGGTCACACTCGCCTTTAAGCCTCGATATCGTGACCATAAGCTTTGGTATCGCAGAGAACTTGGAGGCTTGGCTTCTGCAGAAGATGATGCAGCTCCTCCGCTTTCCGACACGCTCGCAACCGGTGTTAACCCTGTTGACACACGAATGCCGGGCGAAGCTACCTCTCGTACCGGCCTACAGCCCACTTCCCACAACTTGATCGCCTCACCAAAAGCCCCACTCGCCAGTAAGCCGCTCGGTAATACCGCTAAGGAATTTACACTATGTCCATGGCCACGCAGTGTCTGCAAGATCCCCCGCTTGACATCCCACAATTTAATCGTGTGATCAGCAGATCCGCTCACCAGTTTACCATCCGGTAACACCTCTAAAGATCTTACAAAAACTGTATGGCCGGACAGCGTCTTTGTGCACGACCCCCTCTCAACGTCCCACACCATGATCGTCTTATCAGCAGACCCACTCGCCAACTGACCGCTCGGTAATACCACTAAGGAATATACAAAATATCCATGGCCACGCAGCGTCTTTGTGCACTCGCCTCTCTTTAAATCCCACAACTTGATCGTCTTATGAGACCCACTCGCCAGTAAACCACCCGGTAATACCACTAAAGAATCTACGGAAGCTGTATGGCCGCACAGCGTCTTTATGCAGACGCCTCTCTCTAAATTCCACAACTTGATCTCCTTATAAAACTGAGAACTACCCAAAATTGTTATCTCCCTACCTGAACTGAATTCGATAATTCTTTTTGTTCTTCTTGAGAAACACTATTTTCTTTAAAAAATTGCTCTACTAAGTGATACGTTAGAAGTTTTCTAATACCCTTCGCAATAAAGTGTCGTGTCACCTTGCCCTTACCATCTCCTAATTTAGCTAGCATAATTGCGTAATCGTCATAAGCTTTTTCCTTACCTATCTCATACAAATATGAGGCCACATAAAAACATACAGCCAGTAGATTTTGTATCCCTTTAAAATTTTTTATCTGCATATTTTCCCAGCCTAGTCCTTCCTTGAGAAATTTAAAAACATATTCAATTTTCGCACGAGATAGATAGGCTATGTATACCTCATACGCCTCATCAAAAGTCGTTACTTTTTTATTAGTTAATAGCAGCATGTCATTCTTAAAAATTCTCCTACCATCTCTGCCTGTAATTTGGATTTTAATTGCATTGAAGTTCTCAAACTCTCCAAAATAAATAGTTATTTTTCCGTCTTGTACGCAATTCTTTCCAACTGTTAACTTTTGGAATTGCTTTTCGCCTTGAGCATCAAAATCAGCGTTAATCAGCTTAAGCTTTTTACCATCATCACCTCTACCTTCTATTGTTCTTGTTATTTTTGAGCTAATAATAAAGTCTTGATCTAGGTTTGTATCAATTAGTGAGAGATAGTCATTATCATCAAACTCTCTATCTAGAATATGGGTAATGGTTGCATCTTCATTCTTTGATTTTAGGCAGATTCCTATTTTTTCTATTTCACGAATAGACAGCAGCTTTTTATTAAAGTAATCACCAGATTCATAAAGACTCTTGGCCTCTTTATCTCCCTCAAATGGCTTTCCAGCCTCTATTTTCTTAATATGCTCAGCTTTTAAAAACTTAGGGTCTTTATTGCTGTAGCTTACATGCGATAGTAGATGCACAGCCTTATCACCAGGTACTAATGCAACTGCGTTATGCGTGCTGTAACCATTGATAATATCCCCGTCCAGACTCCTTACTTTACCTAGATTTTCAGTTTGCTTGCTATGTGGCTTTCTAATATCAGAAGGATCATGAAGAACATCAATTTTACTGGCGTGTGAAAGTTTTTCACAGCTCTGTTCTAGCAATACATCATTTGTTTTTATTGGATCTAAATCGGTGCTTTTATTTTCACCGGTAAGTGTACGAATCATCTTTTTATACTCATTGTTATCTTTTGATGAACTGAACAACTTACAACTACCTTCAGTTAATAGCTTTCCTACAATCGTCGATAGATTTTTTTAAAACAACTTTCCCAGTTAATTTTGAAAAAAGAGGGGCAGCGTAATCGGCGAAGTTTAACATTTATACTCATCTCGTTAGTCTTGTTAAAAAGACAAAGCATAGTTATTTTTACACAATATTTCAGCATTATTTTGCTGATTTAAATTTTGGGTAGTTTTCAGTATAAAACCCACTCGCCAGTTCACCACCCGGTAATACCACTAAGGATCTTATAGCACGCCCACGGTCGCACAGCGTCTTTATGCACTCGCCTCTCTATAAATTCCACAACTTGATCGAATGATAAGTTCCGCTCACCAGTAAACCATTCGGTAATATTCCTAAGAACCATACACACGCCGCATGGCCCCACAACGTCTTTGTGCAGACGCCTCTCTCTAAGTCCCATAACTTGATCGCCTTATCACCAGTCCCACTCGCCAGCTCACCACTCGGCAATACCAGTAAGGACCATATACCCTCCTTATAGCCACACAGCGTCTGCGTACCCTCCCCTAACTCCTGCCTTTCCAGTCTTCTTCGCCATTTTTTTCTTAACCTGTTACGTCTATCTTTATTTAGGGGAATTGAGCTAGTTTTATCTCATAATAAACAAGGTTTTTAGTAACCTATCAAGGTAAAATAACTTGATATAAAAACTATAGTGAAATTAGTCATGCGCAGAATCATAAAAGCGATTAAAAGCCTGAGTGATTACCTGATCCTGCTGAAAAAAAATCCAGAGCTACTAAGGCCAGAGCAGTGCAGCCATTGCGGTGCAGGTGGACTATGGTCACATGGATCATATGATCGAAAACCAGATAGGAACCCAGGTAAAGGACGCTCTTTAAATCCCACCCCTGTTTTGAGATTTTATTGTCATCAATGTAAACGTACTTGTTCAACCCTACCTGAGATACTTTCTCCAAAGCGTTGGTATTGCTGGTCAGTTCAGCAGGCAGTGTTAATGAGCGTGCTCCTGGGAAAAGTATTAGCTCATCAGGTCAGGAGCAAGGTGTTAGTCGACACACCGTTGCTAGGTGGTTTCACTGGTTGGTTGACCACTTCGTTGATTACTCCTTCCATATCAAAGCACATCCGTTGTGGTTACAGCTTGGGCGACATAGTGATCCACAAGCGTTTTGGTTGGCCTGCCTTGGTGAGCATGATTTATCGAGCATCATGCTTTTTCTTAACAACACAGGAGTGAGCATCCCATAATTAATTAACGTGAAAAAAAGTTGAGATGGATATTTTCTGTAAACCTCACGACCCCACACAGTTTGAGCGTAGCATTCTCAACTCAAGTTGTGATTAACTCATTGCAAGTAGTTAAATCACACAGGAATTGCAAAATGACCAAGCCCATTCACCCAACAGCACTGTTTCGCCTAAGTGTTTTAGGTGAGCTATGTAGCCGAAATAGTTTTGAGCATGGTGAGCTCAAGAGCATTATTAAAAGGTTGTCCCAGCAAACCTACAACATTCCAGGTAGTAAGCGTGTTCACCTCAGTGCTAAAACAATTGAGAATTGGTATTACGCCTGGTTAAAGCAGGGTATTGATGGATTAGTTCCTAAAACTCGACGAGACAAAGGCCAGTGTCACATCAATCCAGAGCTACAAGAGTTAATTATTTCCACTAAACAGGAAAGCCCTTCAAGATCAATTCCGACCGTGATTAAACTCTTAGAAACTCAAGGGAAGGTAGCACGAGGTGAATTATCTCACGCAACAGTTCACCGCTTATTAGTAAAACACGGCCTGTCTAAAAGAACAGTCACACCTTCTAACCAAATTGAGCGCCGCTCATTTGAGGCGCTCACAGCTTGTGATATTTGGTATGGCGATGTCATGCATGGTCCAACGATTTACGATGGCCAAAGAAGAGTTAAAAGCTATTTGGTGAGTATTTTTGATGATGCCTCAAGGTTGGTCTGTCACAGTAAATTTTGTACTGATGAGAGTGCCATTACTATTGAGCATGTGTTGAAAGAGGCATTACTCAAACGTGGGCTTCCTGTTAAGCTCATCATTGACAACGGCCCTGCCTACCGTGCTAAAACGTTGCAAACCATTTGTGCTCGTTTGAAAATTCAATTGATTTACGGCAGGCCCTATGAACCGCAAAGCAAAGGCAAACTAGAGCGTTGGCATAGAACAGTACGCGAGCAATTCCTAGCTGAATGCAACCTGGATTCCATTCATAGTTTCAATGCGCTGAATGATCGATTTTGGGCTTGGGTTGAGCGTGTTTATCATCAAGCCTCGCAAAGCGCCCTGCCTGACAAGATGACCCCGTTACAACGCTATCAGCAAGACCTCACTAAAATTCAGCCGTTAGGTTGTTTGGCCGATAAGCTAGATGATTACTTCCTGCATCGCATTAAGCGCCGAGTCAGGAAGGATGGCACGGTAAGCTGGAATAATCGACTCTTTGAAGTTCCATTTGAACTGGCTCAACAAGAGGTTTATTTAGTGGTTGATCCGCATAGTGACTCCGCCCGTCACGTCGAATCATTGGAATATCAATACCTTGGTGCAGTGGGAGAGCTGGACAAACATAACAACCTTTCTAGAACCCGAGCTAGACCTCAGATGCCGGAACAACCAGCAAGAAAAACCTCGCTAGTTGAGATTGTTTATAACCAAGTTAAAGAGGATTTGGATATCACTGAGGAGATACCGTCTTAAACGTCAACAATAAATTGTAAAATTTTTACTAGGCATCCGCTGAAAATGGCTGCTGTGTTTTTAGGATGCCATAAATCATATGCACCATTTTTCTCATAACAGCACAAATGGCTAGCTTCTTTGGCTTGCCTTTTTTGAGCAGCTTTTCATAAAATTTCTTCAAAATAGGATTATGCCTTATAGCCACTAATGCCGGCATGTAAAGCGCCTTTCGCAACCAAGCACTACCAACCTTTGAGAGCCGTGATGAATTCAATGAAGTGCCTGATTGTGACTGGCTGGGATTTAAACCAATATGAGCAGCCAATTGTTTTGCGCCAGAAAATCTTTCAATATTATTAAAAAAAGCAGTTAGTGTTTGAGCGGTTTTATCACCAATGCCTGGGATGCTTTTAACCCAACTTTGCCCTTTCTAAAATTAAACCTATCCAAATCAATGACTTACATTTTAAAAAAACGTTTAGGGTCACTACAACTTAACAAATTGTTTTTTCAGTGTGCCCAGGTTGTGAATTCATGCCTAACGATTTATAGATCACAACTTGCTCTGGAGTTGCCTTTGAGGTTCTTCTAACAGAAAGTAGTTTATTATTTTCAAGCCGCATCGTAGTCGTGATACGAACCTGAGTGCTAAAAATCTGCCGTATAGTTTGCCAGCTACTATCAATGCTCTGCAATTTAAGTTGATGGCGAATAGTGTGTAGTAAGTGATAAGCAAGAATACTAATAAACAGATGGGCATCAACTCGCTCTGGCTTTTGATGGTAGATAGGACGCAGGCCTAACTCTGATTTTAATGATCTGAATGCCGATTCAACATCAGTTAGAGTTGTATAGATTCTCCAAATTGTTTTTTCATCTAAATCCATTCTGTTACTACGCAAACAATATGCGCCCAGATTCTCAGAGTTAACTTTACTCCAACTGATTTTCGTAACCTTATCAGCCTCTGAATCAAGCGTGATAGTGTATCGACCTGAAACACGTTTATGGCGCTCCTTTATTCGACCTAAACGCAAGGTTACTTTCTCAATTGCTTTCATTCCAGTTTTTTTAGTGAGTCCATTAGCTAACTTAATTAATTCCTCTTCGAAACGAGTCTCAGCCTTACTAATCATATTTAAGCTTTTTTCTTCCTTAGCCTGAGAATGGCAGTACAGTAAGACTTCATTTGCTTCAGTATCTTTAATTAATTGCGCTGTAACCGTATTATTTACTGATTCTTTTACTAGCACTTTATCAATGTTTTCATCGACAACAGGCAATGCTCTACGGCTCACTACAATATAATGGAAACCTTTTTCAGTAAGCCATGAAATATTTTCTTCAGTTGCAAAACCAGCATCTAAGATAATTGTTGCCTCTGGCTGTGCATGAAGCTCAGTTAGCATTTCGGATAATGTTTTAGGCTCGCTAACATTCCCTTTGAAAAATTCACTGCGTTGCGGGAACCCTGAGCCATCCAGCACGAGTCCTAGAGAAACAAGCGGACAATCAGACCGCTTCTCCTTTGATCGACCATGCTGTGCGTGATCATTCTGTAATGCTCTACCCTCAAAGTAGGTATTGGTTATATCGTAGAGAGTGATCACCTGATTTAAACTAAAGAGATTTTTCTCACGTTCGAATAATTGATCTTCAATCATTTGCTTATGTTTGAGTAACTCATCAGCAGTCTTATAGAATTTCTTGAGTGATAGTTCTGAGAAATCAGTACCCAGTAATTCATCTAACGCACTTTGATTGCTTAAATAATAGTGCGTACTTAAATCACTTCCTGGGGCAACTAGCCGCCCAATGATGGTAGCAAGCATCAGGTGACATTGTTTTTGATTAAAGCCCAAAGCCCTGAACAATTCCTCAAGTTGTAATTGCCTGGCAGCATGTAAGCCCAACGCCTCAGCTCCAACGTGTCGTATGTCCGCGCTCTCAATGGAGTTAACATCCACTGTTTTAAAGTCAGGTTCTACCGCGCTTACTGAATTAACAGCGATACTTGTCTCATTGTCATCAGCAAACCTAGAGCGAATGCGTTTTACATACATTTGCGCCTGTTTTTCGAGATGTGCTGGTATTGAAATTAACGTGCCTTGACCCGTTAAAATTTCCTCAATACGGTCAGCAAGCAATTTCCAACTGTCCTTCTTTACTGAAAAATTCGCACCAAGATTTAAAATCAGTCTTTGACGTACTTTGCCGTCAGCAGTGCGATGAGTATCAACAAGTCGGTAGGTTGCGTAAGACTTACCTGTCCGAGGACTCTTTTGTGTAGAGGTTCGAATATACATAACTCAATACTCTCATCACTTCACCAGCCCATGCAACCCCTTATTGCCATTATGTGTCACTACATTCGAGAATTCACGTTTCTAGGCAAGTAAAATCAATGGGTTGAGTTAAAAATAGTGATGAAATTTTTGATTTTCAGGGTGAAATGGCCAAACTTGGGTTAAGCAGCTCTGTGTTATTCTTCAGATCATCATCACTCGCGATCAGCTTACTAATTTCTTCCTGCAGTCGTAAAATTTCTTTTTCCATATAATCGATATGATTTTGTATAGAGCTAATAATTGTTTCTTCCGCTAGCTCCAGCCTGTTTTGTTCATTGCTGACTTGGGAGGTTAATACTTCAGATCTCTGTATCAAAGCTCTTAGAGCCTCTATATTAGCTGGCAAAGGCTGCCATAGCGTTGGAGTAAAATGATTTGAATAGTCCTTAATACTGACCGCATCGGCCTTGTCGGTCTTGTTTCGTATTAGCTGTCCTTTCATAAAAAACTTTATTCGTGCAGGATTAATTATACTGACATCACACTTCTCACTATGTAAATAAAGAGCCAATGCATTACCGTATTTACCTGTTGATTCCATGCAAAAATGAAGTGACTGATCAGATAAAGATTGCGTCCATTCTAATAACTCAGAAAAGCCCTCAGGATTATTATTAAAATGTTTAACGTGATCTTTTCCGCTAGTGGTGATAGCAGCAACAAAATCAGATTTTGCAATATCAATACCAACACAATTTTTTTTCATTTGCTAGAGCCTCTTAAATTTTATTACACTAACAAACTTGGGAAATCATAGTTCGGATCAACCTTGCAAATACAGGCTCACAATGGCCTAAGATACCGTTCGATCTCATGAACTTATGAGGGTGGAAGGGAGCTAAATCTCCTCAACAGGATTAAATCCTAAGGACGAACACGGCTTCACCTTCCGCCTACCCAAGCATCCTTGGGATTGTAGCAATATTGTCATATCTCTACAGTTATTTAAGATACAAGGATGAGTAAGATGTATCTTCAACATTTTGGCTTGAAATTTGATCCATTGGGTAAATCAAACATTATTGAATTGGCGCAGTCAAAGCGACTAGAACAGCAACTTAATGGTTTGCTAGAAACACGCGGCTTAGCAGTGATTACTGGCGACTCAGGGACAGGAAAGACCACGGCGCTAAGATACTGGAGCAATAAACTCAACCCGCTGACCCATCAAGTCATTTATCAATCAGACACTCACTTTCGGTCATTTGATGTGTACTCTCAGCTTGCCGAAAATCTAGGTTTAGAAAACTATTACCGATTCTCTAAACTTTGGAGAGACTTGAAGCAGAGCTTGATCGCGCTCTACCATGATAAAAACGTTCAGCCTATTTGGATCCTAGACGAGGCGCATCAGCTTAGTAATGATTTCATTCTACGATTACCTGACTTCCTTAATTTCAGTTTTGACAGCAAAGACGTCATGACGATTATCTTATGTGGACTCCCATCACTTCTAGCAACATTGCAGAGACCAGCCTATGAACCTATCAACTCTAGAATTCAGTGCTTTATTAGGTGGCATGCAATTGAAGATAGCAGGGATTTTGAGAGCATTATTCACGCTGCTTTTGAGAAGGCAGGAATGAGCAGCAGCTTATTCACTGAAACAGGTATTCGTGCAGTACACATGGCCACAAAAGGTAGGCTTCGTTATGTTGATAGGCTCATGCGACATGCGTTGCTAATCGCCGCTAATATGAATTTAAACCATATACCGGATGATGTCATTAATCAGGCAATTCATGAGCTAAAAGGTTAACTATTTGACACCATCTCACGCAAAATAGGTTGAGATGGTTTCTCTAAATTATTGTGGGACGTTACACTTAACCTTATCGCCGCTGCCTTACTTGCTGCCAACATAAACTCTTCCTCACTTATGACCTTCTATAAATACTCGCTAACCAATCAAAACACTCTTCTGCCCTATTAGGGCACCAATCTAGCAGCAAACCCTTTAGGCCCACCAAGACAAGCTTACTATCGCCTTTATAACAACCATTGAATCAACAAGTATGGAACTTCCTTAGAACCTCTCCTTTTAGAGGTCTTTTTCTTATTTATCAGTCAAAAAAAGTTTAACAAAACCCTCCCTTAAAGTAAAAAACACTCTGTTGATGGTGAAAGATGGTTAGAAGCCTTGGCGAGGAGATTGAGATGACGGCGCAGCGGCAGCACTGACTCCAGCAGTCACAGGTCCTCTAAAAAAAACCAAGAACCTCCACCAAAGGCGGAGAGACCAAGATTTAACCTGTATCCTTCGCATTCACGAAGGATGACTTGCTAAAAAAATGATTTATACAACGACACCTTTAAATAAAAGGGACTGCTTCGCTTTAATAGAAACCTACTGCCTATTCCCTGTCTACCACCCTCTGAATGGTGTAAAGTATGCCCTTAGTTAAAACAAAGGATATGATATGCGCAACCAGTTTGCCCTGCTAAAGCAACGCCGTTTTTTACCACTTTTTGTTACTCAGTTTTTAGGGGCTTTCAATGATAATGTTTATAAAAATGCCGTCATTATCTTAATTGGGTTTAGCACCATCTCATCTAACCATGACACCAGTATTTTAATTAACGTTGCCGGAGCACTTTTTATCCTACCCTACTTGCTGTTCTCAGCCCCTTTTGGCCAATTAGCTGATCGCATTGATAAAAGTCGTTTACTCCGTTTAGCTAAGCTACTAGAAATAGTCATTACAGTACTAGCAACTATCGCCTTTATCCTACATAGCTATATTCTATTATTAATCGGCTTATTTTTATTAGGCACTCAATCCACCCTATTTGGCCCTGCCAAATACAGCATCTTGCCACAACACCTAAAGTCCTATGAACTAATCGGTGGTAATGCACTTATTGAGACTGCAACTTTTATTGCTATCCTTACTGGCAGCATCTTCGGTGGCTACCTTATTGCAACCAGACCTTATGGCATGACCATTGTTTCTATTACTATCATCTTAATCGCTTTATTAGGGTATTCGACTTCACGCTTTATTCCTCCAGCACCTAGCAAAGATCCTACATTAAAAATCGACTGGAATATTTTTCGTTCTACTTGGCAAAACATACAGCTTGCCCGAAAGAACCGTGCTGTAATACTCGCTATTTTTGGCATCTCTTGGTTTTGGTTTTATGGTGCCTTTATGCTTTATCAAGTGCCTAACTACACTAAGATTTACCTTGGAGGTAATGCTTATGTTGCAACAACACTACTTGCCATTTTTTCAATTGGTATTGGCACAGGCTCCTTACTCTGTGAAATTATCTCACGCCGAGTTATCGAACTTGCTTTAGTTCCAATTGGTGCAGTAATGATCTCAGTGTTTACCGCCGACCTTTATTTCTTACAACCCACAGCAGCTACTATCCACAACCTTGGTGTTATTCAGTTTCTACAATCAGGCCGCCATATTGCCTTGATGGTTAATCTATTTTTCATTGGCGTTGCTGCTGGTTTTTTTACTGTACCACTTTATGCCTTAGTACAAGATCGTTCTGACCCCGCATGTCGCTCACGCATTATTGCCTCAGTTAATATCTTTAATGCGCTGTTTATGATTGTTGCTGCTTTTTATGCCAGCAGCCTCATTAGCCTTGGTGTTAGTATTCCGCAATTAATGCTGCTTACAGCTGTATTGAATGCTTGTGTTACCATCTATATTTTCAGCGTTTCTTTAGAGTACATTATCAGATTAATCGTATTCTTTATGGTTAATGTCATGTATCGATTAAAAGTTCGTGGTATCGATAACCTAAATATTGAAGGCCCTGTTATTTATGCCTGCAATCACGTGAGTTTTGTCGATGTACTAGTTATGACAGCTGCTAGCCGACGCCCTATTCGCTTCTTAATGGATCATCAACTTTTCAAGGTACCTTTCCTACATACTATTAGCCGCATTGGTGGAGCAATCCCTATCTGCTCTGAGAAAGAAAACCCCGCTATGAAACGCCTAGCCTTACACCGTGCTAACCAAGCGCTAAAAGCTGGCGAAGTAGTAGGTATTTTTCCCGAAGGCTTTATTACTCGTGATGGCACAATAGGCACAATGCAACGTGGTGGCCTTGAAACACTACTTGATAAAACACCAGTACCTGTAGTTCCTATGGCTGTTTATGGTTTATGGGGTAGTTTTTTCAGCCGCAAACACGGTGGTAAAGCCATGACAAAGATCACTTTTCCTAAACGATTTTGGTCAAAACTTTGTTTAGAGATTGGCCCTGCTATTGCACCCGAAGAGTTTACTATTGAGCGCTTACAACATGACATTGAAGCGTTGTATAAAAAGGCTGAGGATGAGGTTTAGAAATTAATCTACCTGAAAGCAGACTTCCTTCAGAATGTATGACAATATGAGTTTTTTATTTTCCAAAACTTTTACGACTAACGGGTCCTGTCACGAATAGTTTCCCAGCGTGCTCGCAAGCTGCGCTGCTGGGAGCCCTCGATTCGCGCCACCCGTTCTTGCAGCACTGAGAAATAAAAACTAAGGTTTGCTTCGTTTAACTTTGTATATATATCCGCTTTGTTCACTCAGCAAAAAAGCTTTTTTCACACCTTCTATAACTTGATTTCGTTGGACTCCATTTTTCCATATAGAATTACTATTATTACCTAAGCTAAAACCTAACAATACAGTAGCCGTTGTTGTTGTCTTCTTTTTCTTTGGCCTAGATTTATTGAGTTGTAGTTGTAAATTTTGTTGCGTTGGCGTTGGTTTTTGCACACCAATTCGATAAGGTTTTGTTTTACAAATCCTTTTCCCAGGGGCACACCACAAGCTCAAATAGGTAAGCTGAGACAAAATAGCATCCAAATTTTGTGCTTTCTTCTTTTTTTCGTTTCATCAACCGCTTGATCAAAAGCCTCATAAGGCATAACTGAGCATAACTCATTAAAATCAGGATAAGCAGGCAGCGCCTGAGCAGGAGGTTTCTGCTTCTTTATTCGATGAGACCTAGGCTTTGACATGATGCCTCTCCTTTTATAAGCTATTTACGTGGCTTGTGATTAAACGATTATTATTTACCACCATAAGAACTTCACAATACTATCTAAAAACTGTCCTTATGTCATTTACCACATTGATTGGCCGCTAACTTAACAAATTACTCCAAGCTACTATGATATTTTGGCTCTATGAGGTTTCCCGTGGTGCGTTTTACCCTATATTTATAGAGTAAAGCTCATATCCATTAATATCAATATACAGTCTTTTGAATAGTGTTTTTGGGTCAAAAATCCCATAGCATCTACGCTTCAAAACTTTAATCTTATTATTAAATCCTTCAACAAACCCACTATTCTTTCCCTCTGAAAAATAATTACAGATTTCCACTTTGAAGGCTTTAAGAGTTTTTATGAATTTTTTAAAGCAATTAATCTTTTTACTTTGAACCTCCTGAATCCAGGCATCAATACTTTTAGTACCAGATTTTATTGATTGCTCCTTATTAAAAATGCTCGTTAGCTTTCTTGCCATTCGGTATGACTCTGTTAACTCAAAGGAGTAGGAGAATAATGTATTCAGCTTTTCATTTTCTTCTTTGGTAAAAAACTCTTTATGTCCCCTGAGCAGATTAGTTAGGTTTTTAACTTTATCATACTCATGAGGAGGTAGCTCCTTTTTTAAATCGGCTAGCACCTTTTGACGCATCTTGTCTAATGCTCGCCGATACAGTTTAGCAACATGATAACGGTCAACAATAACCTGCATTGGAGTAAAAACCTCTCTGGCAGCGTTAACATAACCCTTATACATGTCAGTACAAACTGACACAACTGTCTTTCTAAGCTTTATAGGAATCGAAAGCAGAAAATGCTTTATATCACGCTTTTTTCGACCTTTAATGATTGAAAGTATTCTAACTTTACCATTAATCCTGGCTGTAATAATTGTCATATAGGCGCCTTTTCCTTTTTCTAAACTAATCTCATCAATCCCTAAATCACCTAGAAATTTAAATTGCGACCAATTAATCTTAGGTGAGATATGGCGATTAATTATTCCTTCGATCTTCTTCTCTGTTGTGTCATTTTTCAATGCTACATCTTTTACTGTGCTGTTAACTAATTCGCGCAGTAAATATAATTCTAGTTCATAACTAAATTGACTATCACTTGAATGAAAATCCGGTGTTGCAGTAGTCGTTGGGCAATGGCAGCCATGTTCAAAACAGATATATCGCTTAGGCTGATAAATTAGATAGGTCTGCTTGTTCATAATAGGAAGATGCCTAACCTTGCGTTCTTTGTCGTAACCGTGAAAACGTGCGGTTTCTTTACCGCAAATATGACAACCAACGGATGTTTCTTCTGTCTGCCCGTAAATAAAAATTGCTGTATCAGTTTCTTCAACTTTATCGATACGGAAGAAGGGAATATTAAACTGGATGTCAATGGTCGGCATAGGTAATGTCCTTATTATGAGCTAAAATGGAGAGAAAATTCTATACCTGAATAATTTGGAAAGGAAGGCTTTATGCTATTAATAAAGGATAAACTCAACCACGGGAATTATCATAGAGCCGATATTTTTAGCCAACTAAGGGACCCACCATGACATCATATGCCAAACAAGCTATTACCAAACTCGCTCAATACGCCGGCATCACCATTAACGGCGAAGAACCATGGGATATAAAAGTTCACAATGAAAATTTTTACTCCGCCTTATTGCGTGGTGGCAGCCTAGCGCTTGGTGAAAGTTATATGCAAGGCTGGTGGGACGGGTGCTGCCTTTATATAATGTAGAAAATATAGCATAATATACACTTTAACTTGATTACGGATGGTGTTTGGATGTTAGCTAGAATTCTCTCTGATGAAAATAATGAATTAACTATTGAGCTCAAGCTTCCACTAAAAGGATCCATGCTTGAATGTGAGGATGCAATTCTTGACGGCCTTAATGAGGTTGGAACATTAGCCACTGAAAAAGCTTTAAGTAAGTTTGATGCAGATGGCTCTCCTATCCATGTTGGAAAAATAAAGCTAACAGCACGAAGTAGAGATGAAGCAAATTACCAAACGCCTTATGGAGTTGCTCGAGTTAAGCGTTATGTTTATCAAACCTCTAAAGGCGGGAAGATCTTTTGTCCTTTAGAAGATAAGGCTAGAATTATCCAAGGATCAACACCGCGATTTGCAAAAATAATCTCACATAAATACTCAAACTTACCTGCTCCTAGTGTTATTGATGATCTCAAGGTCAATCATAACCGTAAAATCTCACATTCATACTTGCAACGGGCAACTGATTTTGTTGGCGGTATTGCACAAGCCAAAGAGGCTGAGTGGGAATATGAAGAGCCAAAGCTTGATGCAGGCGTTGAGATGCTAAGCATTAGCTTAGATGGTGCATATGTCCTCACCGTTGATGATGGTTATAGAGAGAGCATGGTTGGAACTATTTCCATGTATGATAAGCATGGTGCACGCCTGCACACAACCTACGTTGCAGCATCACCAGAATATGGAAAAGATGAATTCTTTAATAGGCTTGAAAAGGAAATAAAGCTGAAAAAGAAATATTACCCTGATGCTAAAACAATTGGCGTTGCTGATGGAGCAAAAAATAATTGGCCATTTCTAAAAAAACATACTGATACGCAAATTTTAGATTTTTGGCATGCAACTGAATATCTCGGCGAAGCATCAAAGGCAGTATTTACCAAAAAATCTGAAAGAGATGAGCGTGATGTTTGGCTCGAAGAGAGATGTCATGACTTAAAGCACAAGAAAGGTGCGGCAGGTAGAATACTTGCTGAGCTTAAAGAGCATCTAAATAAAAAACTGAATAAATCGCTTAGAGAAAAGCTAGAAGGAACAATTACGTATTTTGAAAATAATATTAAAGAAAAGCGAATGTCGTATCATAATTTGATTAAGCAGAATGCACCAATTGGCTCTGGCGTCACTGAAGCAGCATGTAAAACAATTGTTAAACAAAGATTAGGCGGATCAGGAATGCGCTGGAAAGACAAGGGAATGAAAATCGTTTTATGCTTGAGAACACTAGTAAAGACTAAAGGCAGATGGGATCAGTTTTGGGAGAAGGTCAATGATTTTGGCGTGCCAGCAGCAATATAGCCTACATTATATAGAGGCAGCACCCGGTGGGACTGTAAACAACTAGATGAAATGATAACCCGAATCATTCGTGCTAACTTAGACAGCAAACTAAAGAAAAACTTTAAACTACTTTGGCAAATGCTCATTGCTAAATTAATTAACCTGCAAACCAAATCCCGTTCATTAATCGTTGGCAAGCAACACTACGATATCAATAACTCGCTTTATCAATCCATGCTTGATCCGGAAATGAATTACACTTGCGGATATTGGCGAGAAGCAAATAATCTAACTGAAGCACAGCTAGCCAAACTAAGGCTAAGTTGTGAAAAACTAAAACTTAAACCCGGCCAAAGATTACTAGATATTGGTTGTGGCTGGGGAGGCCTTGCAAAGTACGCAGCTACTCACTACGGCGTAGAAGTTGTAGGCATCACCATTTCTAATGAACAACTTAAGCTTGGCCAACAGCGCTGCAAGGATCTACCAGTTGAACTACGCTTCCAGGATTATCGCGATCTCAATGAAAAGTTTGACCGCATTGTTTCTCTTGGCATGTTTGAGCATGTTGGTCAAAAAAATTATCGCCATTACATGCAGGTTGTGCACCGCTGCTTAAATGATGATGGCTTGTTTTTA
Organism: Gammaproteobacteria bacterium; assembly: GCA_965196985.1. GTDB lineage: Bacteria > Pseudomonadota > Gammaproteobacteria > UBA12402 > UBA12402 > 2-12-FULL-35-23. The sequence goes on from CBDALO010000016.1 coordinate 104,494, forward strand.
CTACATACCATTGGCTCATTACGTACCAATGGCGGCCAAGATCCCTGGCTTAGCAAATATATTTTCCCAAATTCATCGCTACCTTCAGCGAAATCAATTGCCGCTACTAGTGAAGGGCTATTTATTCTTGAAGACTGGCACAACTTTGGTCCTGATTACGATAAAACACTAATGGCCTGGCACCATAACTTCAAACAAAACTGGCCACAAATCCAAAGCGCTCATGACGAACGTTTTTATCGTATGTGGGAATTTTACCTTTTATGCTGCGCCGGTTTATTCCGTGCACGTTCAACTCAGTTATGGCAAATTATGCTTAGCAAAGAAGGCTACAGCAAACAGTATCGTTCAATACGTTAAATTAAAAGGATCTCTTTCAGAATATATGGAAGACAGAATTTAAAAAGGTATCTACCCTGGATCAAATCTAAAATCCAGGGCAGACTCTTTGGAAAAGTTTAAACTTATTATGAAGCCAATTTGTTGTAAGCCTCTAGCATGATATTGGCCATCGTCGCGCCCAACTCTGCTAGTGCGCCATCCTTTCTGTAAATTCCATTGACTTGCTGAAAATAAGCAGGCGACTCAGTCAGATTAGAAATTCCTTTTAAGGTAAACTTAACCAAAAAAGAGGAATGACAATGAGCTGCTATAAAAATGAGAACTTAATCGAAGAAGCCATACATGTTTTAGCGATGGAGGGGTTTGAAGCTTTACCTAAGCTTGTCTCCAGGTTGATGAATGAGGCTATGTTAATAGAAAGGGAGCGCCATTTAAATGCCAGTCCTTATGAGCGAACTGGCGATAGAAACGGATATGCGAACGGCTTTAAACCAAGGTTAATTAACACAGGTCAAGGTCAGCTTGAGCTACAGATACCGCAGGTTAGAGACTCCAATGAAGCCTTCTATCCATCAGTCTTAGAGCGAGGTGTACGCTCTGATAGAGCACTTAAGCTGGCTGTCGCTGAAATGTATGTGCATGGGGTTTCCACGCGCAAAGTTGAAAAGGTGCTAAAGCAACTCTGTGGAACAGATATTTCAAGCACAGAGGTAAGCCGTTGCGCTAAATTGTTGGATGAAGATTTAAAGAAATGGCGAAATAAGCCGTTAGGAAAGATAAAATATCTTTGGCTAGATGCACGTTATGAGAAGTTGCGCACTAGCGGCACAGTACAAGACTGTGCGGTATTGATAGCCTATGGCTTTGATGAATCAACCGGCAAGAGAACAGTGCTAGGTGTTTCTGTTGCGTTATCAGAGGCTGAGGTACATTGGCGTGATTTTCTTCAGCAGTTGGTTGAGCGAGGTATACATGGTATTGAGTTGATTACTAGCGACGCTCATACTGGCCTAAAAGCCGCTAGAAGAGCTGTGTTCCCCAGTGTTCCTTGGCAACGCTGCCAATTTCATTTGCAGCAAAATGCTCAGGCTCACATACCAAAGCGCTCAATGAAGGAACCAGTAGCTGAGGAGATTACAGCTATATTTAATGCCTCAAACATTCATGAGTCGGAAAGACTATTGGCTATGGCGGTAGATAAATATCAGCAAACAGCACCAGAGCTTTCTTCTTGGTTGGAAGTGAATATACCGGAGGGCTTAGTAGTGATGAACTTTGACAGGCCGCATCAAAAAAGATTAAGAACCAGTAACATAGCTGAGCGCGTAAACAGAGAGGTAAAAAGAAGGACGCATACAGTTGGAATTTTCCCTAATACTGAATCGTGCCTAAGGCTCGTATCAGCTGTTTTAGTGGAAATTGATGACCAGTGGAGCGGATCACCTAGATACTTAAGTTGAAGTGAATAATAAGGCTTCATAGGGTTTTAGGATAGATCATTCTTGTTCTTATTAACGAGATATAATTGCTATTACCTAAAAGTTAATAATTTATTTTGAGAGGAGAAAAATTTGAGGTATAAATAATTTTTTAGATTGATTAGCATAATTAATTTAAGATATTATGCGATGAGACAGGTACAATAGAGTGCCATTTAGAATTTTAAAGGTTTTTCTAAGTACTGAAGTTGGTTTTTACAGACAAAATAACGCTCTATCCCAACTCTTTTTGGTTTGTATCTGCTGAGTCACATAGCTGAGCATAATTCGCCGCATCAACTCCGATACTTGCTCCATCTAGCGCCCAATACACGCCATACTTCGGTACTTTGTGCCCCATGATTTCTTGTACAGTTGCTTTTGTTGTTAATGAAGCACCCTTCACCATTTGTTGCCCTGTAAGCTCAGTACACTGATCTGGCTGAGCTGGCGTACCCCCAACAACTTCTTGTTGTGCCAGTGCTTTTAACTGTGCATACAAATGGTTTTTACCGTACTGCTTAGCCTCGGTATGACCCATCTTCAAAACCTGCTGATTACTTGCCGACTGTAACAACTGGCTTGCTGCGCTTTCTGTGCTGGCATACAGATTAGCAGCCATGGTAGATGAGGCTAACACTAATACAGATAACATAATTTTCTTCATAATGAACTCCTGTAAGCTATTAGAAAATAAAGCACCCAAATTATTACACTAAGAATAAAGCCCCAACAAGCGTAGGATTAAGCTTAAAAGTGGGGAACAATACGAATCTTTTCAAAATGTATTGAATTTCGTATTTTTTAAACGATCTGTATCCAACAGGTGAGAAAATCTAGACCGTCAGCTGACGCCAACGCAACACATGTTGCTGAAAGATTCGACATAAAGTTGGTGCGCTTAACCAACCTCGATCCCCCATCATCACTTCCAGTAGCTCACTTGTTGCACGTGGGCTTTTACGACAAGTAGCTAATACATTCATGAATAACCTAGGGTTACCGGTTGATAATGTTTGCAAGCGGTGACAAAGCTTAAAGTGCCTGGCAAATTTCTTAACAAAACGTTGCTGGTAAAGTGCGAGACTCTTTTCTAAGTTACGCTGTCGTGCTTTTCCTTCAACTAGCGTTTCAGCCAATAACTTGCCCGCATACATCCCGTAATAAATTCCCTCGCCCGTCATAGGGTTAATCATTGAACCAGCATCTCCGACAAGAGCTGCAGATTGAAAAGCTAATGGCGGTAGTTGAGAACCTAGCGGCAAAGGGTGGGAGTAAATACTCGCCTCATCAACTTCTAGATCAAGCGCACTAAGACTTGCTAAATAGTCATGTAATAATTGCTTTAGGTTTTGTCGCTGCTTACGGTAATTTGCCAACAGTAAACCTACACCAATGTTCAGCAACCCCTCTTTCGAAGGAAAAATCCAGCTATACCCCAGGTATTTTTCTAACTCAAAATCTAACAATAGTCGCTTACAGGATTTCTTGGTTGTTGCATACACTCGCGTAGCAATGGCAGTGTGCTGATCATTATTATCTGGCACTTGCAAAAAACGTCTAACTTTTGACTTGGCTCCATCGGCACCGACTAACAACTTAGTTGTTAGCTGCAATGTTTCTTTATCATTTTTTATAGTTACCAACCATTTCTGTTGAGAAGCATCATAACTAGCAGTTTCAAAGCTATAACCCTGCCATAACTCAGCACCAACCGCTTGAGCTGCTTGCAACAAACACTGATCGAACTGTTTGCGCGGAATCACATACCCCTCTGGGGCTTTACCTTTAATGCGAGGCAACTGACTCTCAAGCTGTAAAACACCCGACTTCGCCACCCCCATCAACTCTATCTTTTGGTAGTCCTTAAGCAAAGGAGCCAAACCAAGTTCTTTGGCAATAGCAACAGCACTCGGTCCAATGCCATCACCACAACTCTTATCACGAGGGAATAGCGCTCGGTCAACCAAACCCACCTTAAAGTTAGCACCACTTAACCCTAGACTTCTTGCTAAAGTAGAGCCAGCAGGTCCTGCACCAATAATTAGAACATCAAAACAAAATGGATAAGTCATAAGTCTAGCTTAACTTAGGACAACGATACGCTGCGCCTTCAATCACCACTAATGAAATCGCATCCGACATATAGCCGCCACGGAAGTAGTTAGCATAATTTTCTTCGATATGAACATAATTCGCGCCACGTCGTGCAGCCAGATTGCGCAACAAATTCATTGCACCTGTTTCTAACTCTTTCCCAGGAACCAGTTGAGCGCTTTGCTTAGCTGTCAACTTACCAAGAAAATGGCAACTTCGTGGTGGAAGCTGATGACTTACCTTAACCTTAGCACCTGCTGAGTCTAATGTAGCAACCCGAGCACAACCTGCTAATAAAGCCACAGCCAAAAATAAACTACCACCTTTTATAAAGTGATTCACGACAAGCCCTCCATTTTATGACTAATGTTTTTTATAATCGATACAGTGATAAGCCTTACCCACAATCATAACCCGATTGACCATACTGTAATTAAAGCCCCCACTAATTTGTCCCTGCTTAGTCTTTAGTTGCACCCAATTAGCGCCAGCTAATTTAGCTGCATTGCGCATACGCCGCAAGCTACCTGCAGTTAGCTCATGAGTATTAATAAATTGCCCCACAACAATAGAACCATAGTTACCGGTTAAGGTCTTAATAAAACGACAACCCTTAGCCGGAGCTGGCTTTGTCGTAATTAAAACTTGTTCTGCCCCAGGCAATAACGGCGGCAAAGGCTCACAAGCTGCCAATAAAATAGAGCTACCCACTATGATTAAAAAGCTAATTACTGGCTTCATTCATACTTCTCCTTAACAAAAGGGCTTACAAGTGGAACTATTGCATCAATTGTTTTTTACCTAACACTACTTTGTTCATTACTTTACGCACTGCTTTTGCTCCATGGCTCGCTACGCAGCGCTTTACTTACGCAAAAGCAGTGTGCAAATCAATTTAGGTCAGTTTATACCCCCATTTGTACAACGGCACCCTTACAAATTACTTTCTGCAAAAGATTGCGACTTGACCACTTTATCTAACTCCAGCAAGGTCAACAAGAGTTCTTTTAGTTGATACATAGGCCAACAATTAGGACCATCACTCAATGCCTTCTCAGGTTCAGGGTGAGTCTCCATAAAAATACCAGCTACGCCGGCTGCAACCGCAGCACGAGCTAATACTGGCACAAATTCACGCTGCCCTCCTGATGCACTACCCTGACCACCTGGCAACTGCACTGAATGAGTCGCATCAAAAACTACAGGACAGTTTGTTTCGCGCATCACAGCTAAGGAGCGCATATCAGAGACCAAGTTGTTGTAGCCAAAAGAGACCCCACGCTCACAAACCATAATTTGTTCATTACCTATTGCCTTTGCTTTATCAACAACATGCTTCATATCCCATGGCGCCAAGAATTGCCCTTTTTTAATATTTACCGGCAGACCTTGGCTAGCAACACTTTGAATATAGTTAGTCTGACGACATAAAAACGCTGGCGTTTGCAAGACATCAACCACTCCCGCCACTTCATTTAAAGGTGTGTCTTCATGGACATCAGTTAACACTGGCACATTAATTTGATCTTTAACTTTCTGTAAGATATGCAAACCTTTCTCTAAACCCAAGCCACGAAAACTTGATAATGAACTTCGATTTGCCTTATCAAAAGAAGATTTATAGATAAAATTGATACCTAGCTCAGTCGTTATTTCTTTTAAATAACCGGCTGTATCGATAGCGAGTTGCTCACTCTCAATAACGCAAGGACCAGCTATTAAAAACAAGGGCTGATCTAAGCCGGCTTCAAACTGACATAATTTCATAACGTTATCCTTTTGATTTAGTTTCTTCAGTCATAGCTAGATGCTGGTGTGTTTTTTGATAAACCCGCGCGGCATTAATAAACCCTGAAAATAATGGATGTCCATCACGTGGCGTTGAAGTAAACTCAGGATGAAACTGGCATGCTAAAAACCAAGGGTGGTCCGCTAATTCAATCATTTCAACCAAGCTCTTATCCTGAGAGCGCGCAGAAACAGTTAAACCTGCTTTTTCTAGCTGCTCAATGTATTGTGGATTAACCTCATAACGATGACGATGGCGTTCAACAATACTTTCTTTCCCATAAAGTTTTCTAGCTGTTGTATTAGGCAACAAATGACACTGTTGACCACCTAAGCGCATGGTACCACCTAAATCAGAAGCCTGTGTACGAGTCTCAACACCACCATCAGCACGTACCCACTCCGTGACCAAACCAACTACTGGCGCACTTGTTTCACCATCAAACTCAGAGCTATTAGCTGTCGGCAACCCTGCTTTATGGCGCGCATATTCAATAACAGCCACCTGCATTCCTAAACAAATACCTAAATAAGGGGTGTTACTTTCACGAGCATACTGCGCTGCAAGAATCTTTCCCTCAATACCACGATTGCCAAAACCACCAGGCACCAATATTGCATCCACATCCTCCAAGGCACCAACACCATAAGACTCAAGCTGCTCCGCATCAACTGCTTTAACAGTTACCTTGGCCCGCGTGTGTATACCAGCATGAATTAATGCCTCTGATAACGACTTATATGCATCTTTGTGATCAAGGTACTTACCAACCATTGCCACGGTAACCTCGCCATCAACACTAGCAATTTCATTTAATACTGCTTGCCATTCATGCAAATCAGCTTTTCGAGTATTAAGGCCTAGTTTTTCGCAAACAATAGCATCTAAGCCTTGATTGTGTAGCTCAATAGGAATTTGATAAATACTTTTTACATCCTGTACAGGAATTACTGCTCGCTTTTCAACATTAGTAAAGAGCGCGATTTTACTACGCTCGTGTTCGCTAAGCGCATGCTCAGAACGACAGAGCAAAATATCAGGCTGAATACCAATCGAACGTAACTCTTTCACTGAGTGTTGAGTCGGTTTAGTTTTAATTTCTCCAGCAGCAGCGATATAAGGCACTAAAGTTAAATGGATAAACAACGTGGTTCCAGTGCCCTGCTCAATACGTAATTGTCTGATGGCCTCTAAAAACGGCAATGATTCAATATCACCTACCGTACCACCAATCTCAACCAATACGACATCTTTCTCACGCCCCACATCTAAGATGCGCCGTTTAATCTCATCGGTAATATGAGGGATCACTTGCACTGTCCCACCTAAGTACTCACCGCGACGTTCTTTACGAATCACATCGGCATAAATACGACCTGAGGTGAAGTTATTACCCTTAGTCATTTTAGTGCGAATAAAACGCTCATAGTGCCCTAGATCTAAGTCGGTTTCTGCCCCATCCTCGGTAACAAAGACCTCACCATGCTGAAAAGGGTTCATCGTACCAGGATCCACATTAATATAAGGATCAAGCTTCATAATGGTAACATTTAAACCACGCGCTTCGAGAATAGTAGCCAGTGAAGCCGCAGCTATCCCTTTACCCAATGAGGAAACTACTCCCCCAGTTACAAATACATATCTAGTCATAATTTGCTCGCCTTTATATCAAACAATATCACCACAGATTTCTTAACACTTTTTAACCAAAAATTCAGATGGAGGACTTCAACAGGCTAATTAGGAATAACAAATGGCAAAACTAGCACCTCCCCAGACCCTCTTGGTTCAACCAAAAATCACATATTTAAAAAAATAACTGACACAATGAGACCCAATCAAATCCGCAGGCGAAACAGTAACAAAAAAATCAATTTGACTCCAGAGCCTTTCCTCTTTAGTCTTAGGAAGTTACTAAATGGAACGAAAAGGGAGACTTTCATGATTAGCAAACTTTGGGCATTAGTGGTTGTTGTCTTCGCGCTAGTGTTAGCTATCTTAGCGCTTTCACTACCTCAAGGTGGTGTGGCACACATCATTAAAATTACCGCGTTCTTTGACGTGATGATTCCGATTCTTGCAGTTGGTGCATTAGTTAAGTACCTCTTTTGCTGCAAAGGTGGCAAAAGCTGCGACTAATTAATACCTTTAGTATTAATTTGAACCCGGCCTAGCCGGGTTTTTTTTCGCTCTATAAAGGCTAAGCCCATAAAGCACTAATTGGAACGGCAAATAACCTATCGCCAAATCGAACTGTTTGCTCACCATCATAAAGAAGCACTCCCATCTCAAAACGTTCTTTTGTCATAGCTTTAAAACGTTTTAAACCATGAAAATCTTTTGGAACCAGTGTAGCACTAGCTTTAACTTCAATGGCAAAGCAAGCACCCCTAGCATCCTCAATAATACAATCAATCTCAGTTTTATCTTTATCACGATAATGATAAAAGCTAACCTCTCTATCAAGCCAGGCTGCTTGCTTTTGTAGTTCATTAATAACAAATGTTTCTAATAAGGGTCCAATTTCACCAGGATGAGCCAGCAAATACTCTTCGTCAAAATCCCTTACAGCACAAGCTAACCCAGTATCAGCTAAATGCAACTTAGGAGTTTTAAGCAATCTTTTACCTTCGTTTGAATGCCAGGCCGGTAACCTTTTCAGCAAAAACAATTGCTCAATTAACTGAATATACCTTTTTGCAGTTTCATTATTTAAACCAAGTTTATTACCCATTTCATTAAAGTTGATTAATTTAGCAGAATAGTAAGCTGTTAATTTAAGCAAGCTCAACATCTTTTCAGGGTGATCAATATGCCCCAAATCTTTAATATCTTTTTGAATAAGCGAATGAGCATATTGCTTGTACCAAGCCTTAACCCGCTGCTTTGTTTTTCGCTGCAAAGGCTCAGGGAAACAGCCAGCAACAATACGCTGTACTAAATATTTTTTGTCGGCTAGGACTTTAACCTTGGGAGCCCTACCACAAAGCAACGCGGATAAAAATGATGGCTTAGTATCGTTTATCTCACACTCTGATAACGGACTTAAAAGGACCGTTTCTATTCGCCCCGCCAGCGAATCAGCAACCCTAGGCAACACTAAAGCATTAGCTGAGCCCGTTAACAAAAAACGGCCTGGAGTGCGATGATTATCTACCGACTGTTTAATCGCTAATAACAACTCAGGCAAACGCTGAATTTCATCAATGGCAACGTGCTTCTCTGTTAGTGACCGAATAAATCCAATGGGGTCCTCTTTAATCAAATCAAACT
>CBDALO010000017.1:0-4788 GCA_965196985.1 Gammaproteobacteria bacterium
ACTGGTAACAGGGTCGTAAATAATATTGTTTTTTCATGTTTATTTTATTGGTCAAATCGTAAGATTCTTAATTCACGACAAAATTGTTTTTATTTCAGTTATGCGCTGCTGATTATGAGCAACTCGAATCTCAAGTCACTATGGAGCCCAAGGGAATTGAAAATCGGACAGGGAAATGTCCTCATACATGGCAACATCAACCTATGCCAACCAGAAATTGATGCGTTTAATAAGACAGCTAAATTCCAACAAAATGGCACATTTACAAAGTCACAGAATGGATATCTGTGTCCAGGTAAAACAGTTAACATGTCCTGTATTTACAAATGGTCACTTCAGGTCTGGGGCGGAGCTAGGGTCAGAGGATTGGGGGGGGGGCAAACAGTTCTGAGAGAGAAATTTGGCCGACCAGCCAACTAAAATTTGACCGACTAACTGAAAATCTTGGCCGACTCAAAAGCGATTGGGGTCGCCCCTCCTGAACCCCCCCCCCCCCCCACTGGCTCCGCCCCTGCTAAAGGTTGAAATCTTTGAAGACAGCGTTTGTTTTCCATTTCAGTTTCATTTCTATTGATCCTGTTACTGATTCGTAATTGTGAAGCAGGGCATACGGATGCCTGCAGCACGCATGACAAGGGAGCAAATCCACCAAAGTATAGGACAAAAAGTACCAAAATAAATTAAGCTATCTTCTGTGGGCAATTGCCTCCCACTCCCACTCCAATGTCTTTATTGGAAAAGTAATAAGTGAGTTTATTTCTTCATGACAGTCAATTTGAAGAAATTCAACATTACTGTACAAGAACAAAAATGTCAAATACCAAAGAAGGGGCTAAAATGTGTACAAGTCACATGGTTGTTCGATCGATTGGTTGATTCTCGGAGCACGTTTTTTATCGTCCATTATCGAATGTAAGTGTTTTGATACCTTTTGCGTTATTATATCTTTTAAGTTGCATATTTGAAGACAGAGACTGGTAGGCTTTTCTTGAAATATAATGTAATCGATGCGAGAGAGGATGATGGCAGTAAAGACTTCGAGAATAACGACGATTACTTTGACGAAGATGGCGGAAACAATGATGTTTACGATGATGATGATGACAATGCCTATTACTATAACGATGATTACGATAATTACGATGCTTACGATGCTTACGATGATGAAGACGATGACAAAAACGACAATGACCACTACTATAACGGTGATTACGACGACGACGATGATTACGATTACGGCGATAAGGACCATTACGATGATGAGGACGACGAAGACGATAAGGAAAATGACAACGACGATGTTGACTGCAACTTAAGGCTTTTCATGACTTTTACGTTATTTGCAGATCCAATTGGACTGTAGGAGCAAAAGTGGTGGAAAAAGACAACTGCAGCAAATGGTATTACATACTCTTTGAATACGTTTAAGCCTCTCTCTAATGACACAGTTTTCTTTACTTCTACTCTATGGCTTGCTTGTTTGGTTTTGCCTTTGCCCCCCCCCCCCCTTCCTTGTACTCCTTATAAGCAGGCGTCTCTAACGCTGCAATCAAATATGATAAATTCGTTCATGTTTATATTTCAGGTGGTGTCGCAAGGACATTGACATTCCAAAGCCTTCTGCTGGTTATTTGTGAGTAGCATTGGTTTCTTTTATCATCAGAAACCTTACAGGACCTATGTCAAATCTGACCAAATAACAAGCAAAGACAACACAGTTTGCACCTCAAGTTGCCCGGTTTTATTGCTGGATCTTGGTTGACAGTGGGTAAATCTGGGGTAAATGCTATCTATGCTAAAGGATAAAATAGTTGCAAACGTTGCATCTTTATATTCTAGTCGCAGGGTAGTCATTACTTTTCGCTCCCCAGGGCCTCTGCCACACGTGCTGGGTGAGAAAGGAATGAAAGAGGCTTATAAGGACCAAATTGGCTCAACCCGTTTTATATAGATCATTTAACGTTAATGTAGATATTCGAACATTCTGTGCGCCAAAGCTAATAGGGGGGGACCTCCTTCTCTTTAGTCCATCTACTTAGGAGGTTCCTCCTTAAGAATTTTGCGTTGTTTATTGTATTTGTTTTTACTTAATCGTTGCATTCTTAGATGCAAAATTTCAATAAATCAAATAGACACCCCCTGTGACGTGTTTGCCCCCCTCGCCACTTCTCAAGTCTTGTCGGGGCACTGATAACTCTAGTATGGTTACTTTTAAAATACAGAAGATAAATATTTTTATCATTCTTGATTAGATAATTTTTTGATACAACTGTTGACTTTGTGTGCAGTGTTTGTAACATCATTTTTTTCAGGCTTAATGGAGGCTTCAGGGTCAAGGTTGTTGCTAACATAACAGATCTAATACCATTCACAACTTACAAGTTCTATGTCGAAATGTATTCTCTGGAGACTGGAAATGTAGGAAGAAGTTACGACGTTGAGTTAAAACTTACGGAATCAAGTGAGTTCGAATTACGCCTAGTCATTTATCGTTCCGTTCTAGGGGTAGTTGCGGAGCCACAGGGGTGTATGGAAGGGGGGGGGGTAATTACTTCTCACTTTTATGAGAATATGGTAGTTTTAATTTGTCAAAAATGTAAGCCTTTGATAGGTTATTTTCTTAGTAACATACTCTTTTGCAAATTGATCACAAAAAATTAACCCGTCTTAGCTTTTCTAAAACAGTATTAGTTTTTTTTAGATAATCTGAATTAGATTATCGTTTCCAATAATCTGAGAGGCGTGGCCAGACCCCCTTATCATCTTACCCTCCCACTTTGCGGAGCCTGGCGCGCAGCTATAAGCGACGGGGAGGTGGAGTCAGACATTTGAACAATTTGAAGAGATGATTCGTGTTACACTGTTGTCTTAATAACTGAATCAACATTTTATCTAAAGTTTAAAAACTGTTTGCAAGGTTAAAAGCTTGCATTTGCAACGAGCAAACATATAGATTGATTAAGAGCATTAGTTAGAAGATGACAAAAATAAACTTTTTTTTGAAATATTTTTATTTCGAAGAGATGTTGGTCTCTTTTACTGGGATTAAGGATTTATTGTTTACCGGCTTTATATATTGCTATAATGATTATTGTTTTGCTGCGTAATATTATTTGTCTATTTCGTATATCTATCAAATTTCATATGGGTTATATTAGTAGTGCTTACAACAGGGGGGCAGAGCGGGCAATTGCCTCTCCTGCCCTCGAAAAAAGACTCGATACTTTTCAGTTTCTATTGTTTTGCCCTTGTTTTGAAGGGGCAGCCCCCTTTGCCCTGAAGTGCTGCAAGCGTCCCCAAGATTTATCTTTCTTTACCTATTAGCATTTGTATTAGAGAGCCGTCGGAAAGAAATTGATGTTGGGGGGCTACTATCGAAGCGAGGTGAAATGGATGTTATTGGAAAATTTTCGACCACGCCCTTTAGATCGCGGGAAAATGCCCCTGCTGTACAAATTGCACCAGTCAAATGTATCTAGATGTCTGTTGGAAAAGAAACATTATCTAGTGTCTTTATCAGATTATAGGTTGCTCTTTACAGCATTTGTTGAAAAAATTATGGAACATTTACAAATTTTTGGAGAGCTAAAGCCACCCCAGCCCCCTGTTTCCAACGGGCCGGAATAATTATCCATATAACGTATTTATTTGCTAAAACGCCCTTTTATATTGCCCATGCTACAGCCAACAAAATCAAAACCAAAACATTGCTTATAGTTTGTCTTTCCTTGTTCTACAGTTCCTGGAATTCCTATAGGCCTCAAAGCAGCTTATTTGTCTACAAGTGAATTACAGGTATCATGGCAGCCACCCGAAAGGCCAAACGGTGTTATTACAGAGTATGAATTATACTACGAGAAAAAGAGTTATTCGTTCTGGAACTCCAAGCTAGATTGGTGCTCACGGGAAGTATCAGTTAGCTCTTCAATAAAGAGTGAAGGAAAGAACAACCAACAAAATGGAACTGCAGGTAATGCAGCCTTTTTAGGCACGGCGTCATCTAGCCCCCTCAAACTATTTAAGAAGTGTCCCTTTTTGTAGAAATACCTCTTAGAATTATCAATCATTGATTAATCTTTAACTAACTGTCGATTGATCGATCTGATCTCGATTGATTGATATATTTAATGATTGGATCCTTGATTTATTTATTGATTGCTTGGTTGATCGATTGAATGACTAACTGGTTGATTGATTGATTCCTTTGTAGATCGATCGGTTGATGATTAATTGATTTTCCTGATTGACTGATTGATTGATTAATTGATTGATTGATTGTTTGAATAATTGATTGATTGACTGATCGATTGATTGATTGATTGCTTGATTGATCGATTAGCTCACTAACTAGTCTATTGATTGATTCCTTTGTAAATCGATCGGTTGATGATTGATTGATTGACTGATTAATTAATTGAGCGATCGATCGATTGATTGCCTGATTGACTGATTGAGGCAATGATTAAGTTGCAAGACTGTTCAAGTGATATAGCTGTTCTTCACTACTTCATCTTCATCTTCTTGATCGTGCACTTTTTGCTTCCATCCAGGCTATTGTCACGCAAATGTAACCAAAGAATGTGTAGTAAAAGAGAAAGAATCTCGGCTTATTCGAGAGGATAAAAACTTCGTTTTGTTTAGTAACAAGTTTGAGAACGAACTGATTGGCCAGGTTTTTGAGAAGAAAGAAGATGATGAACCTCAAGCTGAAAGGACAAATAGCAGTGAGAAATTAACAACAACAGCTTCAACACCTTGTCCTTCGAAACAGGTAAATTTCATTACTTA